>NZ_JBZEGG010000021.1:0-103604 GCF_058313095.1 Pseudogemmobacter sp. TB195 | reverse complement strand
TTGGAGGAATACCAGAAGGTCTGGCTTTGGGTCAGCGCCTCGATGGTCTGACGTGGCTCTGGCTTCTCGCCCACAGGGGCGGATTGGGCGCGGAGGGTTTCGGGAACAGTGCTGCCGCAGCGGGCGAGCGCTGCGTCGAAGTCCGCAAACACGCCGATGATCGACCGTTTCAAATCGCGCCCGTCGCCGCGCCAGCTTTCATCGGCGATGATCTCAAGGCGGTTGCGCGCCCATTGGGCCGCCTCGACCAGCCCCGCCTCTACCGGCGCGGGGGTAGTGACAAACTGCACCATCGTCCTGCCGAAACCATCACGGATAGCCCCCGCCACCGGCTCCTGCGCCACGGGCTGCGCGGTGAGGGCGGCGGAAACCGCTTCCGCAATCATCCGGTCCAGCGCGGCTTTGGCATCGGCGGGGGTGAGGGAGCGGATCGACCTGTTGATTTGTTCGGGGTGCTCCCACACGACCACCTTTCCCGCCGCCGCCTCAAACGCAGCCGCCGCGATGGCGTCACGCTCGGCCGTCAGGCGTTCGATCTGTTCCCTCTCCCCGTCCTGCGGGGGAAGGGAGCGGATGGCCTCGCGCATCTCTTCGGCGACGATCTGATCCCATGCCGGGCGACCGGCGTAATCCTGCAGGCCCTGCAGGCGGCTGATCGCGCGGCTGATGGCCTCTTCCGCCGCCCTGCTGATCGCATCGCCCTCGGGGGTGGCGGGGGTGGTTTCGGAATGGGTCATGCAAAAAGCTCCGTTGAGAAACGTGGCCATGCGCCCTTGAAACGGGGCGGCGGGCCGACATCGTTGGGATCAATGCCATCGGCTAGCATCTGGGCGATGGCGGCGGATTGGCGAGCTGCCACCTGCGGCGGCTCGACGTAATCGTCGGCGCGGAGCGTCCATTCGACGTGCTGGCGCCAATTGCAGACATAGAGCGGCCACCACGGTTCCGGCTTTCTGGTGGCGATCACCTTCACCAGTTCGTCAACCGTTCCTGGATGACCGGTCAGGCTCCAGAAGCCAGTCGGGCTCCAGAACATCGTGCCTGGCGCAGTGAGCGCATAAACGGCGGGGCCGAAGTCCCAGACGATCAGCGTCGGAATGCCGTGGATCTCTATCTCGACCGGGTCGCGGTTCTCGGCGTCGATCTCGAGCACGGTTTCACTGCCATAGGCGCGGGTGATGACCTGGCGTTTGGGGTGCGGGGTCCATGCTACCGGCTCGACAGGCGGCTCCATCAGGTCGAGGAGGCTCATCTGGATCATGCTCTGCCCTCGCGGGTGTGAGCGATACCGCGCGAGCGCATGATCTCGGCGGCAACCAAGCCTTCCCGGATCAGGTCGTCGGCAACGCTGATGGAAATGGAGGATGGGGCGACGAAGCTGCCAGCGTTGAGCTTTTCGGCCCAGAAGCTGAGAACCTCGCCACGGGTCGCGACCGGCGTCTCGGCAGCCTTCGCAGCGCGGGCGGCGGCATGCATCACCGCGTCCAGTGCCTTCGGGCCTTCCGGCGGCTCGGGGTGCTTCACCCGGCTTTCGCGGGCGGCGGTGACGATCTGGGCCTCGGTCAGGCCGAGGTCGAGCCATGCCTGAACATCGGCGACGGCAGCAGCGCCTTTCCACCGTGGCGGCAGGTTGCTGCGGTCGAGACCAAGAGCTGAGAAAAGCTCTTCATAAAACTCATCCGAAAAATCCGCCGCCGCAGCGCGAGCATCACGCGCAGCCGGTTCTTTCCCGGTTATCTTTACAGGGTTAGTGTCCGAATTTCGGACACGGCTTTTGGCTTTTTTCGGACACGGCTCCCCCTGTTTTTCGGACACGGCCCGTGTCGTAATTTCGGACACGGCTTTTGCCATTTTCAGATGGTAGCGGGTGGCCTTTTGGCGCTTGGTTTTGGGGTCGATAACAGGCTCGCGCTCGATCAGCCCAAGGGCTTCGAGACGGTCCAACTGGTCGTTCACCGAGGACCGTGACATGCATGCGTCCTCAGCCAGCTTATCCTGTGAGGGGAAGCATTCGCCGGTGTCTTTGTTGTGCCGGTCCGCGAGGCAGATCAGCACCAGCTTAGCGGCGGGCTTGAGGCCGGTCTGCTCCAGCGCCCAGTTGACTGCGAGGTGACTCACCGCCCTGCCCTCCTGGCTTGTTCCTTGCGGATGCCGTGGAGAACGGTCGAATGATCGCGGTTCATTGCCCGGCCTATCGCGGCCTTGGACACGCCGGCGTAATGGGCCTCAAACATGACGAGATGACGGGCCTTCTCGACTGCGCCGCCTCTGGTGTGAGACAGGATCTGGTCTGCCGTGAAGCCAGTAGCCTCAGCGACGACCTCAATCAGCCGCGTCACGTCTGGCGGGGAGATGTGGGCCTCTCTCTCTGCACTGACCTTGCGAGCGGCAGTTACGAACCCTTGCGAAGGCGCCCAAGGCATTTGGGGGATTGTGATCTGGCTCACGACACCACCCCGCGCACCGGTATGCCCATCACCACGGCCAGAGCAGCCTCGGCGTCCTCAACGACGATCACCTGCCCTTTCCATCCGCCGTGCCATTCGATCTGGTCAGGCGTCAGCTTGCCGGTGCCGGGCATCTTGCATTCGAGCAGGAAGTTGTGGCGACGAAAGCCGCAGAGCAGGTCCGGGCAGCCATCCCCGACCGTGTGAAGCGGCTGGACCGTCACGCCCGCGCTACGCAGGGCTGCGACGATCTCGGCCTGATTGGCGTCGACCTTGGCGGCGCGTCTCATTTGCCACCCCGCAGGATCTGGAGGGTGATGGCGTTCAGCCGCGCGCGGATTTCACAGGTCGAGCGATGCTTGCGCCGGGCTTCCCGCAGATCTGCGATCAGCCTCTCGCGCTCCACCTGGAGGGCGGTGATATCGGTCGCGCCACCAGATTTCGGCTTCAGCCATGTGATCGGCACAGGCGAAAACCTTGCCCCGATCCGGCTGGCCAAACGGAGGGCCGAAGCCAAAAGGCCCGGGCTCGCCGCATCTGCCGCATTTCGGTTGGCGATGGGCATGGGTCACACGCCCTCCCGATTTTCCGAATCGCGGCGTTGCGCGGACTCGATCTCATCAAGGCGGGAGCGCGCTTCGCTGATGGTCAAACCATTGTTTCTGTTCGCATGATTGACCAGCGAACAGACCGCAATCAGGATCAGGGCGAGGAAGCCGATCCACTGCATGGCAGGGCTGCCGACAAGAACCCCAATGCCGATGATCCCAACCTCAATGGCCGCCGCGTAAAGCGCCCGGATCGGGCGGAATGGCGTGGAGGTGGCAACGGTGATTGTGATCGCGTCCATCACGTCGCCCCCTTTCTGCCGGGGGCTTGCGCGGGGGCTGTGGGCGCACCATTTGCGGGGGGATGATCCCAGCACTCAACCGGAACAGCCCCGCCAGTTGCGCGGGCAATCGCCAGCGCGAGGGGCAAGCTCGGGCCAGCAAGGCCGCGCGCCAATCTCGAAATCATAGCCTGCCCGACGCCGACCTGATCGGCGAAGTCAGACTGACGGATGCCTGTCTCTTGGAGATAATCGCTGAGGGTGTTCATGGGTGACATTATGCGCCACGTGAATATTCATGGCAAGCATGAATATGCGCCCTGCGGTTTTGATGACGCGACTTATTCAGCGCATAATCGCGCCATGAACATCGCGACCATCAGAAAATCCCGCGGCCTGACGCAGACAGATCTGGCTGAGATGACCAACATCACTCAGCCGACGATTTCTCGCCTTGAGAAGGGGGAGGACGGCACAACCTTGGGCAACTACAAGGCCATTGCTGCCGCGCTCAATGTTCACCTGGCCGACTTGTTTGCTGACGGTCGCACTGCTGCCGAGCAATCGCTGATCGACGCTTACCGCCGCCTTCCGCCGGATCGCCGCTTGGGCTGGCAGGACGCTCTCGGGATAGCAACTCGAGATCAGGCCTGATCTGCTCTAGAAATCGTAAAAACTGCGCGTCTGATAGACGCCTCAGCTTCCGCGCAAACTCATCTTCCGTCATCCAACCCCCTCACCCGGCCCCCACCGGAAATGTTCCCGTAAAGTTCTCATCGTGAGCGACGGAGCGCGCCCGAGTCAACCAAAGGGTTAACGGGCGTTAAGGATTTCCTGGGGATCGTTCTGTGGATGTTCCTTGCCCGAATCCCTCACCCGGCGCAGTCTGGTGGCAGGAGGATGTGCCATGGTTTTCGACTGGGTGCTTATCTCGGGCTCGCTGCTTTCAACCGCGGTCACGGCGTGGATCGCCATGAGGTGAGGCTATGACACCAGAGGAACGGATCGAGCAGCTTGAGGCCCAGGTGGAGCAGCTGAGCGCGGTCTGCGTCCATCTGTTCGCGGCGGCCTTCGGCTCGCTGGACAAGGGCGGGTATCCGCAGGACAGCGAGGAGGCCACGATCATGGCGCTCGCCATGGCTGCGCATGAGATCGACCAAGGGAACCACATCGCAGCAGATCTGTATCAGGCGCTGGCGGCGAAGCTGAGGCCGGCGTGATCACGCGCTAGTTGCAGAATCGGGAAAGCTGCTGAAGTGTGAGCTATGACCCATAGCTTTCTCGCATTTATAGATGAATCTGGTGATGATGGACTTGGCAAATTCAGGGAGCCAGGAGGTCAAGGCGGAGCATCTTCATGGCTCGTGCTTTCAGCTGTTGTATTTCGTAAATCATACAACCTCGATGCTGTGAAATGGCGTGACGAAATCTCGGGCAGAATGCCCGAAAGAAAACGCAGAGACTTACATTTCGCAGATCTCAGTCACTCTCAGAAGCTCGTTGCAGCCCAAGTTATCTCACAGAAGCCGTTGAGATCTACCAGTGTTCTAGCAGCCAAGCGCCCCATTCCACCCGGCATCTATACTGCAAAGAACCAGCTATACTTCTACATGACCAGATATCTCATAGAGCGCATTTCATGGTTATGCAGAGACATGCGGCCAAGGGTGCCAGAAGGGGACGGACGGGTTGCCATAACGTTCTCCAGGCGGGGTGGCATGTCCTATGAGGCATTCCAAGAATACCTGACCGGCATGAAGTCCGCCGTGGATAGGGACATCCGTATTCACTGGCCAGTCATCGATATTGATGCGGTGGCAGCCGAGGATCACAGCCGTAACGCCAGTTTACAACTTGCTGACGCAGTCGCATCGTCGGTTGCAAGCGCGGTCGAGCCTGATCGCTATGGAAACATCGAACCCCGATACGCTGAGTGTTTGCGAGATGTGACGTATCGTCACAAAAACACATATCTTAGCTATGGGCTGAAAGTGGTGCCGAAAATTGAAAACTGCTCGATCTCCGAAGATCAAGCCGCATTCTTTAGATCGTTTGGATGGGGTGGGCGACCCCCCGGCCCATAATTGCGGATCCCCGCCTGCAGTCTCTCGAATGCTCTGGGTTGTCCCGGCGCATGGCCGCCCTGAGGACAATATAGGTGCGGTTATAGCATTCGTCCATGATTCATTCCGTGACATTCCGTCAGGATAGGTGTAGTACCGCCCGCCCTCCCCGGCGGGCTTCTTCATGGGTGGCCCGAGGGCGTGATTGGAGTCCCTAGGTCCACCCCCGGGCCTGTCGGCCTGGAGGTTGTCACTTCCGACGCCGACACCACAACGATAGCTCGCCTGAATGGTTGTGGAACGATATTGTCTGCCGCTGGCGCATTCCCGCCAACCGTGGGAGCCATCATGCGCCCCTTCCGCGCCACCATCGCCACAGGCGCCAGCACACCAGCCAGCTCGCAGCTGTCAGCGACGCCCAGATCAGCGGGAATGCAACGAAGAACATCGTGTATAGGCAGGCATCATTCCCGGCTGAACACGTGCCGAGGTATCCCCTCTCAGCGAGCAGCCCGGCTGCGAGTAGTGCAGGCCACGCAAGCAAAGACGCAAGGGTCCAGATGACAAGGCCATGAATGATGGCCGGGACCAAGACCTCGCGTCTCACACCTTCACGCCCAGTTCGTCCGCCAGCTTCTCCAGCGCTGCTATGGTCGCATCATAGCTGGTGCCGGACTTCGGGTGCTCCTCCCTCATCTTGCGGTAGAAGGTCAGCCACTTCGGAAGATCGCTGATCGGATAGGTATCGAACCAGCCCGTCACGCGAAGGGTGAAGGTCTGCTTTTCGGGGTCATGTATCGCGGTTGCCATGCCGGGGGTTTAGCGCCCTGCCCGGCCAGTGGCCAGACCGCATCCCCTGCCCTCCTGACCTCGTTTCCATGCGGGTGATTCTAGCATGGGTGGAGGGGTGGGAAGAAATTATCCATGTCACGCATATTGATGCTTGACCTGAATATTCATCGTATGCATATTCATCTCAACGGAAGCGCAGACGCCACAGGCTGAGCCGACCGGAAACCGAGATGGAGATGAGCGAATGGACCTGACGATTGATACGTCCGCAGTTGCGGATTTGGCCGCCCAGAAGGTGGCCGATCAGATCCTGGACAGCGACCGTGATGTGAGCGGGATGGTCAGAAAACTGGTTGAGGCGCGCTTGGATGATATCTTCGTCAGCACAGCAAAGGCTGAGATTGAGGCCGCGATTTCCGGGGCAATCAGCGGCGCGCTCGAACGGGAATACACCCCTATCACTGCCTACGGCACGCCCAAAGGGCAGCCCACCACAATCCTCGCGGAACTCGAAAAGACGGCATCGACCTACTGGAGCGCAAAAGTTGATGCGCACGGAAGGGAGACAGACAGCAGCTACAATACCATGACGCGAGCGCAGTTCGTTATGGCACAGGTCTGCGCTCAGGATTTCACCGATCATATGAAGCAGGCAGCCGTGTCCATGACTGGCGCCCTCAAAGATGGCCTCCGCGCCCAGATGGCGAAGCAAGTGGACGGCCTGCTCAACGATCTCTTCCGCGTCAAAAGCCTCGCCGACCAAGGCAAGACGGCAACGGCGTGGTGACCTTCCGCAGCGCCCTGTCACGGCAGGGCGTCACCGAGGGCCAATGCCTCGAACCTATCACCAGATGGAGACCACAGTGAAAAATACCCCGCTTGTCAGTTTGTTCCCGCGTGAGCGGGGCGCGATTACCGGGGAGGTTATCCCCGCGGGCCAGAAGTGCCCCATGGACGACGCCCCCGCCGTGAATGAAGCCCGCCGTGTCCTGCGCATGGCAGATTTCGCAGCCTATCGCAGCGGCGAGACCCGCCCGATCCGGCTCAGCCAGCCCGGCGAGGTAATCCACTTCCCGCGCCGCATCCCGATCGATCCCGATCTGATCCGCAGCAACGTGATCTACGCATTCAACCGCTTTCCCGACCCCACCCCGCCGACTGGCGCACCAGCGATGAAAAGGGCCGCGTGATGGATATCAACTACTCTCGCCTCCCTCGCTACATGCAGGACGGTATGCGCCGTTATATCGAAAACGGCATTCCTCCCGGCAGCTTCCTCGCGGCTGTCTTGTCCAATGATCTGATGGAGGCTCTGCGGCGCGGCGATGACGTCAACCGCACCAGCCTGCATGATTATGGGATGTTCCTCTACAATGAGGCCCCCTGCGGCTGTTTCGGCTCTGTCGAAAACTATCGCTCGTGGATCAAGCACGGCGGCCTCGCCGGCAATGCGGAAGCCGCCTGATGGATATCGGCGCCCGATGCCAGCAGTGCAAAGGCCGCGGCTTTATCGGCCTCAGTCCTGCGCTGATCGATGTTGCCGGGCAGCTTTGCGACCGATGCCACAGCACTGGTGTGATCGGTAGAGTGCCTGCCTTCGACCAGACGCACGAATACCCCGAGCTAGCCCGATATGGCGTCTCGATGCAGTGGATCGAGGCTGAGGCCGCCGCCCAGCATTACGCCGATGATGAACGAGCGGCCCGCCCCATCCCGTGGGTGATCCGCAAGGGTCTGCCGAAGCCGCAGGCCGCCTGAATCTCCCGAGCACCCGCGCCTGTGGTGCTGCCTCACCTGCCCCGGTTGGGATGGGCTTTCCTCCCGGCCTGACCAGACCAATCGGGGCCTTTTTATTCAACGGAGAACGCAATGTGTGACGAATGTTCCCGCTGCCAGTCCCCCGGATGGATGGCCTCTCTGCGCCTTACCCCATCGAATGAGCCGATCTGCATCATGTGCCACGGCGTTCGCGGCTGGATGGATCTGCGGCCTGTCGATGCCTTGCCAGCTTATCAACCTGGCGTCTCCCCCACCACATATCAAGAACGGAGGGCCGCATGATGCCTCTCGATAGCACCTCCACCAGCGCGGATATCGCTGAACACGTTCATGCAACCCGCCTGTTGACCGCCGAGGAACTGCAGGCGGCGGACGTTACCCGCCTGCGTGATCGCTTCGCAGCCGACTTCGAGGATCTGGCCTTACCGCGTCGCCGGTCCCGCATCCGCCCGGGCCATGTGTTCGCAGTCGTATTCACCGGCGCCGTGATCCTGATCACCTGGCACATGTCCGACGCCTTCGCCCGCGCACAGGCCGATATCCGCATCATCCAGAGCATGGAGCCGATCAAATGAACGCCATTGTGAAGCCCGAAGCGGGCACCGCAGTTTCGCCCGCCGTTACGCACAAGAATGTTTTCGCTGCTCTGGCCGCTGCACAGGCTGAGATGGGAAAGGCGATCAAGGAAAGCAGCAACCCCGCCTTCCGCTCGAAATATGCGGATCTCGGCAATGTCATGGATGCCTGCCTTCCAGCGCTGAACTCTCACGGTATCGCTCTGCTCCAGCCCCCCTGCGAGATCGATGGCGCGCGCTATGTCAAAACCATTCTGGCGCACGAAAGCGGCGAGACGCTTGAATGCGCGGTCCCGCTGATCATCGGCAAAAACGACATGCAGGGCTATGGATCTGCCGTGACCTATGCCCGCAGATACGGCCTGATGGCCATGGCCGGGATTGCACCCGAGGACGACGATGGGAACGCCGCCGTAGTCGCTGCACCGAAGCAAGAGCCCCGACGCGAGCCGGTCAGGCAGGAGCCGCAACGCCAGCAAGGCCCAAGTGCTATCGATGCCGCTTGCGACAGCCTCGCAAGGGCGGACACGCTCGACCGCCTTGCAGCGATATGGGGAGATCTTCCGCGAAGTGTCCAAGGTGAACAGCGCGTGATTGCCGCGAAAGACGCCGCGAAATCTCGCCTCGCGAAGCCTGCTGCCGACCTTGGCGGCGACGAAATCCCCTATTGAGGACTGACCCATGAACGACATGACCCCGATGGGGATCGGCCACAACGGCGGTCCTGATCCTCTTGACGCAGCGATCGCTACCGATCCCGAGGCGCTGGAACTTGCCGAAGGCATCCTGACCGGCGCCCCGGTGACCAGCGAAGCTCAGATGAAGCAGGTGGACGAAGTTGCGAAACGCCTCAAGGCCCTGAAAAAGGCGGTATCCGAGGCCGAGGAAAGCGAAGCCAAGCCGATTTACGACCAGTGGAAGAGCGCCAAGGCCCGCTTCAAGCCCACGCTCGATGACCTCGATGTGCAGATCAAAGGCTGCGCGTCCATGGTCGATGCGTTCAAGCGCAAGCTGGCAGCCGAGAAGGCAGAGGCCGAGCGCATCGCCCGGGCCGAGGCAAACCGCAAAATGCGCGAGGCCGAGGAGGCAGCCCGTCAGGCCAATGCCGCCGATCTCGATGCGCAGCGCGAGGCAGCAGAGGCTAAGCGCCAGGCTGATGAGGCTGTGGCCGCTGCGCGCGCCGCCAGCAAAGACACAGTGAAGGGCATGCGCACCGTCACGCGCTACGCCTTTGAAGAGCCGACCGAGGCGAACCCGCGCGGAGGGCACCGGATGGCCCTGAACGATATCGCCCAGCATGACCCGGACGCGATCACGGCCTTTGTCGAGGAATACGTCCGCCGCAATCACAAAACCCGCCAGATCGCCGGTGTCCGGGTCTGGGAAGAAAAGGAAGCGTTCTGATGGCATTCCTTACGGATCGGCAACGCGTAAACTTTGAAGCGATGATCTCGCCGGAACCTAACTCCGGATGCTGGTTGTGGACCGGGTTTGCTAATAGCGATGGCTACGGCAAATTTAACGTCAACGGAAAAATCGAATCCTCTCACCGTGTGGCATATCGCGAATATCGCGGGCCGATCCAGTCCGGGTTCTGCGTCCTGCATTCTTGCGACATTGCCTGCTGCGTTAACCCTGATCACCTGCGGATCGGCACGGATGCCGAGAACGCCGCCGACAAGGTAAAGCGCAAAAGGGTTCCCCGAAAAATATCTGATGAACAGGTTGTTCAGATCAGGGTTGCTTCGGGTCGTTACCGGGACATTGCCGAAAAATACAACATCAGCGCCGCCTTGGTCTCAAGGATCAAATCTGGCGAAGCGCGCTCACATGTAGGGATACGCGCATGAGCAGCGGAAGCGTCAACAAGGCCATCATCATCGGCAATCTCGGCCGCGACCCCGAGATGCGCACCTTCCCCAATGGCGGGAAGGTCTGCAACCTGCGGATCGCAACCTCCGAGACCTGGCGCGACAAGCAGACAGGAGAGCGCAAGGAACGCACCGAATGGCATTCAGTCGCGATCTTCTCGGAACCGCTTGCCAATATTGCCGAGCAATACCTGCGCAAGGGCTCGACCGTCTATATCGAGGGCGCGCTGGAGACCCGCAAATGGCAGGACCAGTCGGGCGCGGACCGCTACACGACCGAGATCGTCCTGCGCCCCTTCTCGGGCAGCCTGACGCTGCTCGGCGGTAAGCAAGACGGCGGCGACCGGGGCCAATCAGGCGGAGGCTATGACCAGTCTCCCGAGGCCTACGGTGGCCACCACAGCCAAGGCGGATACGGCGGAGGCTCGGCCTATGGCGCGGGAACCGGCGGCGCGGGCGGCAACTCCGACATGGACGACGAGATCCCGTTCTAGCCCTCCGGTGCCCGCCCTCACGCAGGGCGGCATCCCGAGCGCCAGACCACAGGAGCAAGACATGACCAGCGATCAGCAAATCCGCGACGACCTGCAATCCCGCCTCAAAGCCCGCGCCGCGGTGATCGGCCATGAACCGGATGGCGAGGACGTGGCTGCAGTAATCGGGGAGACAGCCCTGCGGTTTGACGTTTCCCCTGATCGGGTCCGCGATCTGTGGGTGAGCATGATCTGCCTGGCCGGGGGGATGTGACCCATGGCTCGATATGGCCTCACTCTGGACACCCAATCCGCTTTCACCCGGGCGCAAGACTGGCTTGCCAGAGCATTCGAGCGTGGCTGGCGCGTCGAGTTCAAAGAGGCCAAGCGCACCGACCCCCAAAATGACCGGATGTGGGAAATGCTCGGCCGAATTTCCAAGCGCATGACGATCATGGGTCGCAAGTTCAATCCGGACCAATGGAAGTGCATCTTTATGCACGAAATGGGGCGGCAGACCGAAGTCCTGCCCTCACTGGATGGCGCGACGTGGTTCCCGACCGGCTTTCGCAGCTCTGATCTAGGCGTCCGCGAAATGGCCGATCTGCAAACCTTCATCGAGGCGTGGTGCGCAGAACAGGGCGTCGACATATGGGCGCAGGCATGACCGTTCGCTTCGGAAACCTTGCCGGCCGCCCGCCTCTCGGTCTCAAAGATCGCAGCACCCCGAAGCGGTTTAGCACGGCAGAGGCGCGCTATTTTCGCTGGCTGCACCGCCTGCCCTGCTGCCTGTCAGATCGGCAGGATATCGAGATTGCTCATACCGGCGGGCTCGCAGAGGGCAAGGGCATGGGGCGCAAGGCGGCGCTCTGGACGTGCTTGCCGCTGGCCCGCCCGCTGCACCTTGCCGAGGAAACTGGTCGCGAACGGTTCTGGGCTGGCGCTGGCTTGGATCGGCTGCCTTGGGCGGCCCGGCTCTACGACATTTACGAGGCTGGCGGTGACATGGGCGATGCCCTCGCGCTGGTCAGAGACATGCAGGACGCCGCCGATCGGGATTTTCTGGTCACGATCCTGCGCAAAAACCTTCCGCGCTGACAGCGCGAGACATAGGAGAGAGACGTGAGCGAGAAAGACGGAGGGGCGGCGTTTCCCGGTGGACAGTTTGAGCCGCAGAGTGCCGGGTCAAACGACCGAGAGCCTTGGAACCACGGCATGACCCTGCGCGACTGGACCGCAGGCCAATGCCTCGCAGCCGCGTTCGGCAACGGCGCAAGCGGGGTGCTGGACAAGCGGCCCGACGAGACCACCGAGGACGCGATCCGCCGTCACTGGGATTCGGTCGCAAATGCCGCCTTCATTGCGGCTGACGCGTTCCTCGCCGCCCGCACGGAGGCCCCTCATGACCACTGACACCGATACGCTGGTGGCGCTGGCCGCACAGATCACGCCAGGGCCGTGGGATCGTGACGGGACCTACATCATCGAGACGGATGAATGTCATGGTATCTGCACGGTTTGCTCGTTTAACCCGTATGCAGACGCCCGCGCCATCGCCATCCTGCCTGAGCTGCTGGCCGAGGCCATCGCCAACCGCGCCCGCATCGAGGCGCTTGAGGCCGCGCAGAACACCTTGGCCGGTGATCTTGCCGCCGCCCTGACGGCCCTTACCGAGGCCCGGGCGGGAGAGGATGAGCTGGCGGCCTTGGTGCGGCTGGTTCACGGCAGCTTTGGCGGCGGATTGACGATGACTTTCACCGAGCAGGATGTGCGGGACTTCGCCGTCGCCCTCGCCTCTCACGATAAACGGAAGGAGGGGCGGAATGCTTGAACGCTGGATCGACATGCACGATGGCCGCCCCGATACGGATGGGGCAGTTGTGCTGCTGGCGGATCTGCGGGCCGCCCAAGCCGAGATCGCCCGCCTGACCGCAGAGTGTGACGCGGCTCGCAAAGCGGGCGTGATCGAAGGGATGCGGATGGCAGCGGGACGGCGTGTCAGCAAGCCGTCTTTTTCGGCATCTCGCGATTTGGAAATTCAATGTATGAACGGCGTCGACGCATATGCATTGGGCTGGAAATACGCGATCAAAGCGAAAACTTCTACCATCCTCTCCCGCGCCAAAGACATGGAGGCGGGGAATGACTGACCGCGCGCTTGATGACCTGATCACGGCGGTGGAGGCGGGGCAAGTCAGCACCGACCTGATCATGCGGGCCTTCGGAAACGGATGGGACGACATCCTCGTTCTCGCGGCCTATGACGGATCCCTCGATGCCGCGAAAGATCTGCATGAGGCCCTGCTGCCGGGGTGGCGGCGCCAGATCAGCGAAAGCAACGCCAAGGTCTACGAGCGACCGAACATCGCGTTCTTTGGCGAGGCTGTCGACAATGACGCCCGCGCCTGGCTGATCGCCATCCTCCGCGCCTATCGGGGGACGCAGGGATGAGCGGGCCGGATATCACATTCGCCAATTCCGAAATGGTGATCGGGCCGCGCGGTCTGCCGGTGCTGGTCCCGCGCCCACCGCGCACCATGGTGGAAATCGTCAGAAGGCAGATGGAAGATCACCGCGCCGCGCTCGCAAAGATGGGGGAATAGGCGATGCCGATCCGCGCGAGCGAGAAATCCCGATACCCTGCAGACTGGAAGCGGATCAGCCGTGAGGTGCGCGAGGCCGCTGGCAACAAGTGCGAGAAATGCGGGGCGCCGAACGGCGAATATATCTCGCGCGGGACCGGGTTCGCTGAGGGAACCTATATGCTGATGCACGGCCAGGTTCATTGCGCAGAAACCGGCGAATACAAGGGCATGGCGCGAGGATCAGAATATCCGACGCGCGGACTGGTCAGGATCATCCTGACCGTGGCGCACCTCGATCACCAGCCTGAAAACTGCGCCCGGGAAAACCTCCGAGCATGGTGCCAGCGGTGCCATCTTCGCTATGACGCGAAGCACCACGCGGCGAATTCCTCAGCGACGAGACGCAGCAGGAAGGCGGCCGGTGACCTGTTCACCCGCGCCGCCGCGCAAGAGAAAGGGGGCGGATGATGGGGGCGCATCAGCAGATCAGGCCGACAGTGAAGCCGAGCGAAAGACTCGCCGTGATGAAGGAAATGATTGCCATGGGCTGCAAGGTGCAGTGGGATACCAACACCGGCCTCATGGAGATCATCCCGCCCGGATCGCAAGGCGGGAAACCTGATGCCTTTGACATGGTGGACTTCAGCCGTTGAAACGCGCCCTGCCCGCCCATGTCTACCAAAAGCCGAATGGCTTGTATTTCCAGCGGCGCGGCTGGAAGACCGTGCGCATAAACTCCGAGCCCGGCACAAAGGAATTTGCGCTGGAATACGCTGCGATCCTCAACGGCGCACTGGTGGCACCGCAGACCGCTACAGGGCGCACATTTGCGGCTCTGATCCAATCCTACCACGCCAGTCCTCGCTACAGAGGCCTCGCCCCTCGCACGGCGCGCGACTATGACAAGGTGCTGGTCTGGATCAAAAGCAAGCTGGGAGCGCTGGACGTGTCCGGCATGCAGCGCAAGGACGTGATCCGGGCGCGCGATGCCAACTCCGAAACCGTCCGATTCGCCAATTACATCGTGCAGGTGCTGCGGATCCTGTTCGAGCACGCGATTGACCAGGGCTGGCGAGAGGATAACCCGGCCAAAGGCGTGAGCCTTCTGAAATCAGGTGCACCGCCTCGCGAGGCATGGCCGCAAGACATGATCGACGCCTATCGCGCCAAAGCCACCGGGCGCGCTCTGCTGATCTTCGAGCTTGCACTTGGCACCGGTCAGCGCATCGGGGATGTGCTGAAAATGCGGTGGAGCGATATCGAGGGCGACGGGATCAATGTCACACAGGGAAAGACCGGTGCGCGCCTGTGGGTGCCTTTCACGCCGCACCTTCGCGCGGTCATGGATGCGACAGGCAAGGTCGGCGTAACAATCTGCGCTTGGGGGCGCGGCAAGCCAACCAGCTATCGCGGTGCCGCCGATCTGATCATGGCCGTACGCCGGGAGATCGGGGCTGTGGCATTCGATATTCATGGACTGCGCTATTCAGCAGCGGCAGAACTGGCTGCGGTCGGGTGCAGCGACGAACTCATTGCAGCTGTGACCGGCCACGCCACGGGCGCGATGGTGAGAAAGTATGCCGGAGCTGCACGGCAAAAGGTACGCGCCATTGAAGCTCAGAAACTGCGAAAATGAGCCTCGGAACAGAACGCGTCCAGAACAGGAATGTTGCCACGGATGTTGCCAGATTTCTCAATCTGCATCTGGCGTCCAGCTAAGTGTTTGAGAATATTTGGAGGCGGGTACCGGAATCGAACCGGTCTTCACGGATTTGCAATCCGCTGCGTAACCTCTCCGCCAACCCGCCGTTGTCCAGATTGATCAATCGTTTAGACGACCATTGAAAAATCCGCAAGGCCCGCTCTCAACAATGTTCTCAACATACCCCTTCTGGCACTGTTCTGTTCATGAGCGAACAAGCCACCCGGTTGCCCGAGGGGCAAGGTGATCCGTGCCCATCATCATGCCGCGGGCGCAAAAGGGGGACTCCGAAAGAGGCTCCTGGCCGTTCGAGAGGTGGGTTCCCGGTCACCGCTGCAGGAGCGAGTTGATCGACACGCTGCGCGCCCACCCTGACGAAGATCGGCAGCGCAGATGCCTGGCGGCAGGTCTCGGTTGCAATCCCCTGCCTGGGATTATCCAGCGCGGCGGCGCTCTTACGCGGTTCACGAGTGGGTGCCTGATGCGGCCGCCCTCAACCGCCGCGTCGAGCAGGCTGATCTCCAAGGGCGTCATCTTGCTCATTCTCATACTTTCCGCAGGGTCATTTCATCTCTCAGGGAACCAGATCGCTGTCTGCTGGTTTTCCCCGTGACAACCGATGAACCACATCGGACCGTCGTGTTCCCTGTTGGACTTGCGGGGCGCTCAGGGAATGGGGCGCCCCGCTTCTTTCATGCCTCCTGACGCCTCCCTTGCCTGTCGCGTGGCGCGGGGGCTAAAGAAGGGTAAGCACCTCCCCGCCGGTGACCAGCAGAGACCAGCCCACTGCTGCACTGATCGGCCCGACGTGGCTTTCTTTGCGCCCCGACGGCTTTCCCCTTGGGCCGTCGCCCCGGGACGCGCCTGGCCGGCGCCGCCTGCGCCGGTTCAGATTTCAGAAAGCAGACGTCGCAAACGCCAGGCCAGCGCCTCCTGACGGCCACTGGCTGCAAGCCCGAGGCACAGCACCGCCCCCGGGCATGCTGTGAGCTAGGAGCCGCAGGCGCCCGGCAGTCGTGCGGGCGAGCATACCAAACATCATGGTTCCGCCCCTTGCGATCGGCCCTTGCAAAGCATCCGGCCCGGATAGGCGTGTATCCACCCGCTGCCCCCTCCGTTCGCTGCCCCGCAACGACCGGTCCGACAGAACCTCAGGGGCAGGGCAAAACTGGACGCTGATACCCCGCCTCATAAGTTCATTTTTTGTACGCCGAAACACAGATGCGCCTTAAAAGGTTAAGGGCAATAGCGAACAACATCATGAAAATAAAAGAAATTTCGGATTGATCAGCGGCTGCCGCGCAGACAGCGAAACCGGGCTGATGATCGTCTCAGAAAAGAGATCGTCGCAATTCGACATCGACACTGCGGCTTCCGCCAATACCGAAGTCGTTCGCAGCAAACGCCAGGAGATGCTGGCTCCGGGCCTCAACGACAGCATCAAAGACAGTCTCGTGACGCCAGGTGACCAGTTCCGCGTGATCCGCCCGCTGGCCTCGAACCCGCTGGTATTCCTTTATCTGGCCCTTGATCGCAGCACCGCCAATCCCGGCAGGGCGTGGATCGCTGTCAAAGGCCTCGCAGGGCAAGATCAGGATCTGACAGCGATCCCCCTCTGGACAGGGGCACGCCATCACGCCGGGCCTTTGTCTGGCCGGCCCCTGCCCGCAGACCCGGGTCGGCAGCCCTGCCCGTCAGCGTTTGGGCTTTGATTTCCAGCTGTCGAGCCAGGCGCGCAGCCTGCCCCAGATGCCCTTTGCCCCCGCCCGCATGTCGTCAACGCCGGAATCGACGCGGTCGAACGCCAGTTCGGCCCTGACCATGGCCGGGTCGATCATCCTCTCGCGAAACTGCATCCACATGCGGCGGAGCATAAACAAAAGGAAGGCCAGCACCAGAAGGATCACAATCGAGACCCAGGGGATCACGGTCACATCCGGGCCCGCCACCCGCTTTGCCGAAACGGCATTGGGGAAAATGGTAAAGAATTTGTTGCGCCAGCCGTAATGCGTCACCTCGACCCAGATCGGATCGGCGGGGGTCGAGACCAGATCCTTTGCCCGCGTCTGCAGCCCGAAACTGTCGATCTTGAAATAGGGCGGCCAACCCCAGCCGGTATCCTCGTTGCGATATTCCATCGGGCTGCCACCAGGCGTCACCGCATTGATAAAGAATACATCGCGCGAGGTGGAATTGGTCATACCGACCTCTGCCCGGCTCCAGAACAGAGAGTTTTCGCCAGTATCGACGCGTCGGTTCTCGGTGCCGACGATGCGCACGATGTCATGTTGCGGCAAATTGTAATGCAGGAAGCTGCCCACCAGAAGAATGACAGCCAGCCAGAGGGTCCATTTGACGTAGCGCATAGGGTCAGAACCAGTTCACATAAAAGAAGATCGCGTTAAAGGCGACCATGGGCAGGATATAGATAAGCCATAAAAGCCGCCGTTTCAGCCCCCTTTCATAGGCCTGCATCCCGCGCTCGATAAAAGCGGCGCGGTCGCCTTCCAGCGCGCGCGCCTGCCAGTGCTTTTCGAGCTTTTCGCGCCGGACCGAGCGGGAATAGACCGATGCAAGAAAATAGGCGATCGTCAGGCCGATCAGCATGAAGAAAGCAAGTCTGATCCAGCCGATGATCATGCGGGTTCCCCGTCTCCGTTCTGCATCCTGCGCCTCTCTGTCTGGCCAGACGGCCCGGCCTCAGTGACATGGCGCGGCGCCCCCGTTCCGGAAGCCTGCGCCTGGCCTGCCCGGGTCACCGTCTGCCGCCCCCTCCGGAGAGGGATTTGCCCCATGGGCCCGCCGCAATCCGGTTCCCCTGCATCCCGGCGCCTGTCCCTGCTCCGGCCCGCATCCCTGCTCCGGTCCGTGGCACGGGTTTCATCTCGGGCCGCGCAAGCTCGTCCATTTTCGGCTCTGGTCCGAACAATGTCTCACGCGCGCCCTCCTTGTCGACCATATATTCGCGTGCGAGAAAATCGGCCACATATTGCCGCTTCACCTCGGACCAGCCCCGATATTCCTCATAAAACCGCTCTTTATGGGTGATGAAGAGCTGGCGGATATCCATCACGGAAAGCTCTGAGAGCAGCATATTGACCAGATCGCGATCCGGGCCGGGCCTGGCGCGGATCGTGTAGAAATAGGCCGGATGCTCGCTGGAAATCCGCGGCCAGGGCCCGGCCTCTTCCACCCAGGACAGCATTGCGGCAAGGCCAAGGAATTCCTCGGGCAGCGCCTCCCCCAGGCGGTAAGCCAGCTTGCGCAATTCGGTCCGCCGCGCCGATCCGACCTCGATCCCCAGCTGATCGGCAACGCTGACAAGGATGAAATCCATCTTCTGCCGGAGGATCGCCCCTGCCCCGGCGCCACCCGGTGCGCCACTCCTCGACTGCACCACCGGTTCGACCAGCTGATTGCGTTCCAGCCAGTCGGCGATGTGATTGCGATGGCTGAAATCCATGACCTGCGCGATGGGCAGGGTGCCGAATTCCATCATCGGACGCCGGGTTATTGCGGCGGGAAACTTCTGCCCCTGGAAGATATAGATGCCTCCAAACAGGGCCGACCAGAAATCGGGCTGCTCAAAGGTCATCGCCGGCAGATTGATCGGCACCCGCGTCACATCGCCGGTGCGGGCAGCAAGCGCGATCATCTCTGCGATCAGCGACTCGTCGCGCCAGCCGTCAGGCTCGGCCCGGAACCGCTCGATCAGGGTCGTGAGCTTTTCGGCATCGGCGACATGGCCGCCGATCGTATCGGCCTCGACCGTGACGCGGAGCATCCGGAACAATTGTTCAGGCTTTTCCACCGAGAAGACCGATCCCTGCAATTCACCCGCCACCACATCGCGGGCGGTAAGGGCAAAAAGCTGCGCTTCATTGGCCTCGATGAATTGCACAAGAATACCGCGCGAGGTCGAGAAGCGGATATTCAGCAAAGGCGCAGATTTCTGCGCTGTGGTCAGCAGGATGAATTGCCGGTTTGCCCCATTCGGGTTGAGATACCACGGATCATTGAACTCATCGCCGATCTCGGGCGAGAAGCCCGACAGATCGATATGAAAATCGGTCAGGCTGGTTTCGCGCCCGATCAATGCCTTCAGCGCACGGTTATAGCGGGCCACAAGCTGGGGCGAGGAAACCTCGATCAGGTTTCCATACATCAGCCCTTTTTCGATGAGGCGCTTCATGATTGATGCCCCTCAGCCGGGCGTCTTCTGTTCGCAACCGTGCAGATGACAAGGCCGGAGATAATGCCAGGAGCAATTCCGGAAACGATGGCTGGCCCAGCCATCCCCACCGGGCCTTCCGGCCCGGTGCTGCCCATCGCAAACAGCATCAGCATGACAAAAAACCAGACCGGAGCCGCTGCTATTGCCGCCATAAATACACCGAGAACATATCCCCCAACCCAGATCCGGCCTTGCATCCCGGGCAAAGCCCGCAAAACCATCCAGATCAAAGCCAACCAGACCAGAGCGATGATCGCCCAGATCACCATGCTTTCGAATTCACCGGAATAGACCTGACCCTTCATCAGCTCTTGCTCTCAAGATAACGCCGCTTCGCCTCTTCCTGGCGCGCGAAGTCACGCATCATGTTCTGCACCGCGACTTCATCCGAATTATCGGCATAGCGGAATTCGCTGTCTGCATAGCGGTTGATTTCCTGCACCACCATATCAACCGTGACCGGGGTCATAAGCTCCCGGATCATCTGCATCTTTTCGTCATATGGCCTGAAAAGGAAGCGGTCAGGCTCTTCCATCCATTCATCCGGCAATTCGAAATCCATTGCCCGGACCTTGACAGCATCAGTGATGTTTTTGATAGCGCGCCCTGTGAACCGCTCATCCGCCATCTGGATGGCCTTAAGATAGGCGCCGATTTTCGCAATCGTATCAAGTGGCCCAAGCTTTGCGCCGACATCTTCCCATACCTTCACCAGACCGGCCTCATGTGGGCGGGAATGGCCAGAAAAACTGGCCTGTACCGCCCTTTTGATTTCCTGAGCCGCAAAAAGATCATGCTCTCCCAAAGGAATGGAATGGTTCTTCCCCAGAAGCAGCGACAGAATATCGATATAATCTTCGCGCGTTTGCGGCCCGTCGACCAGAAACCGCGCCCCGGCCCTTTGCCGCAGCGCGTCATCGACATTCTCCGGATAGTTCGAGAACATGCCAAAGGTGCAATTGCCGCGCACCACTGTTCCGGATCCGGCAAAGGCGCCCATGAAAACAGCGGTCACTTCCTGCTGTCCGGCGCTTGACTGCCGGTCGCCACGTTTCCCCGCGACCTGGTCAATATCGTCAATCGTGCCAAAGCCAATTGCCGACGGATCAAGAATGGTGTCGACAAAGGCTTTCGCATTCTGCCCGGATTTACCCTGATAGGAATCTATCTGGTCGATCGAGAAATTCTGATAGCGGAACGGATATCCCGCAATCTGGCAGTAATCATTCAAAAGCCCCGCCATCATCTGGATCAGGGTGGTTTTCCCGGTACCGGGCTTGCCATCCCCCATGAAGGTGAAAATAAACCCGCCCAGTTCCGAAAAGGGATTCAACCGGCGCTCAAAATCATAGGCCATCAGCATCTTTGCCAGACGAAGGCTCTGATATTTCGCGATATGATTGCCGACCACCTCATGTGGCTTTTTAAACGCCATGGTGATCTGACCGCCCTTTGCCACCCGCGCGGGGCGGAACCCGGCAATCAGCAAGCCATCGGCTTCGACCTTCCAGGATCCGCCGGAATAGGCAGCAAGGCGCGGCGCCGTCTCGGCCCGGAGCGCCACTTTCTGCATCAAAGCTTCGGCAAAGGCCGAAATCACCGCGACCAGCCGCTGATCGTCCGAGGCCAGAGCGGCGATGTCCTGATCCAGCTCCCAAAGCGCCCCCTGCAACGCGAGCGGCGCATTATCGGTCAGCACCTCCTCGACCTCGCCGATTTCGACGGTCTGGCTGCCGAGATGCGGCGCGATCAGAAACGCTGTCGCATTGGCGAATGTATAAAGCACCGCAAGCGCCTCGGCCTGAAGCAATTCCCCAAACTCCGCGCGCCGCGCATCGGGAAGCCGGCCTTCGAGATTGGCGCGCTTCAGCTCCGCCAGCCCCGATTGCGCCGCAAAGGTCTCGCCCATCGCCAAAGCAACCGCCAAAGCCCGCCGGAGCGCATTCAGCGCCGCCGCCTGTCCGGGAGAGAGCAGCCCATCCGAAAGCGCCTCGATCCGGTCAAGGATGCGCACGCCGCCTGGCCGCGCCGCCGGACGCGCCGCCATCCCCGGAACCGTTGATCGAAACCGGGGCCGCGCCCCGATCCCGGGCGAGCGCTCGGTAAGCGGCGGCGCCTCCTGCGGCTTCGCCAGCCGCGGCGCATGATCGAACCCGGAAACAAGCCCGAGCGCCGCCTCATACTGGCCCCGGATCGCCTCTTCTTTCAGTTCCATCGTATCGCGCGCAACCATCTCTTACCTTCCTGCCGGAACCCCCGGCTTCAACCACTCATGCCTCCGGCGGGGATATTTAAGGACAGATGAAAAGCGTCTTTCATCTGTCTCTAAATATCCCGGGGGAGTCCGCGCCGCAGGCGCGGGCGGGGGCAGCGCCCCCTAGCCCGGGATCAGCCTGCCCCCGCCGCCCACCACGAATTTCCGGATGCCGCGCAGCCCCGGCGGGTCCTGTTCGACAAGCACCTGATAGGGCCGCTCCGGCAGCACGATCATCCGTTCAGTCGCCGTCGTCCCCGTATCGGCCCCGATCACCGGCGCGAGACGCCAGATCTGCCCGGGCCGCGTCGAGAACCAGCCGTCTTTCACCGGCTCTTCACGATCCGAGACCAGATCTTCCAGCGTCCAGACCAGCGCCCAATCCTCGCCTTCCGGGGCGCGCGCATCTTCCAGCACATGCGAGATCGGCCCCGATTGCAGTGTGAAGCCCGAGGAATACATCGGCCCCAGCGTGATACGGCGCAGCCGTTTCGGACAGGCGTCGTCGAAATCCTTGTCAAAGCCGGTGGCCATAGTGACCAGCTTCAGCCCTCCCACGCTCTGCGCCAGCAGCTTTTGCCGGATACCGGGCCACCGCAAGGCGTCCTCGGGCAGCGGGCGGCGACCGGTATCCTCCATCTCCAGCAGATAGACCACCGGCAGGTTCAGCCCGGAATCCCAAACCGCCCAATGGATCAGATAGCGGCGGCGGTCGCCATTTTGCCCCAGCCATTGCGCTTCCGGGTCATTCCTCGCGTGAAACAATCCGCCCGCGCGGACCGCCTCATAGTAAAGCCGCTGGCTCAGCGCGAACTGAAGCTGCACGGGAACTTTGCGCTCGCCCAGAATGGTGCGGATCATGTGGTCGCGCAGCTCGGCTGCAGAGGCCATGCCCGAGAGATGACGTTCGGCCTGCTGAGCATCGACGGCCATCATCATGAGTTCCTGCACCACCGGAAACCCGCTTTCATGGCGGTCGATGGTCAGGCGTGGCGCACCTTCGGCAAGGCCTGACATCAGGTATTTATGACTGAGCGCGCGGAACGTGCCGATCACGCCGTTCAGATAGGCAGCCAGAACCCGTGTTTCTACCCGGCTGAAACGGCCTTCTTTCTCGAATTCCGCCGCGATCCTGGCCAGATAGCCGCCGATCCTGCTGAATTTTGCGAAATAGCGCCGCGCCTGGGCGGTATCGTAGATTTCGGCGTGATCGCTGACCAGCGCTTCTTTCACGCTGTTATCAGCCATCCGCGCCTCCATCCTTTCCCCCAGCTGGCCCTCCCGCAGCAGGCCCGGAAATGTCGCCGCCGCCCATCAGCACAAACAGCACCGCAACAAGCGCAAGAATACTGCCTGCCCCCAGCACAAAGAGGCCGCTCTCGCCAATATACCATTCGGCCCGGGTCATATCGTAATGGTCAAGCACCGCGCCCAGCCCGATCATAACGATCCCAAGCGCGATCAGGGCCAGTCCTGCCGGGAAGGCCCGTCCTGGCAGTCGCCCCCCCCTCATCCGCCGTAACTGCTTTTGTCGTGTTTCTCGACAATCGCGGCAAAGCGGCGGGCGAAACGTTCATCCGCCCTGGCTTTTTCCTCGAGGATCTTACGGGCGAAGACCATATTGCCCTCATGCGCCTCGAGCATATCGGCCATTTTCGCATTGGTGGCCGAGCCGATCGCCGCCATGGCCGCCTGGGCCTCCTGGTCGGTCTTGACCCCGATCTCATTGATCCGGTGTGCGACATCCTGCTGTTGCGCGGTTTTCAGCGACGAGGTCAGCGCGTCATAAAGCACCACGCGCTGGCGGGTATCGGTTTGCAGCTTGTTGATCAGCACCAGCTGGGTCGCGGCCTGGTTGGTCAGACTGTCGACCCAGGTCTTGCCCTTTTCGATATAGCGCTCCAGCGTCTGGCTGCGGGCAAGCTTGACCTGTTCATCCTGGATCAGCGCGTTGTGTTTCGCGTTCAGCCCGGCAAGCTCGGTCTCGAGCCGGGTCCGCGCCGCCGCATCCATCTCGACCGCGATCCGGTTTTCCAGCTCGATCAGCCCCGGATCCATCGCGGCCACTTCACGACGCACCGCTTCAAGTTCAGCAACGGTGGTTTCGCGATCGGTCAGGGTCGCGGAAAGATTGGTCTCGACCTTCGCCTTCTGCCCGTTCAGAAGCTCCAGCTGGCCCTGCAGCAGCTTTACGATCACATCCGATTTCGAGATCAGATCCTGCAGCTTGTCATCGATGGTGGCCGAGCGCAGCCGCTCCTGGCGCAGGCTTTCCGATTTCCCCGAGGAAAAGATGCCGACAAAGCTTTCCCAGCCGGTCTTGGTCCGCATCTCGTCGAAATCCTTCGAGAACGCGGCGGTCACATCGTCAAGCCCCATGATCAGCTCGGCGATATTGGCATTCATCACATCGGTATGTTTGTGCACATCTTCCAGCGTGGCATTTTCCACGTCGATCTCGATGCCCTGATCGGCCTTGGTCCGCGCGCTTTCAATCACCGATGTGATCGCGGTGATCTTGTCCTGGGCCACCCGGACCTGTTTTTCACTCTCAAGGATCTGAGCTTCAAAATTCGACAATCTGCCCTCCATCAAACAACCGGACCACTCTGCCCCTGACATTGGGGCCTCGCGCGGATGCTACGCGTATGGACCAGGTTTCGGAAGCAGGAACAAAAGCGACAAGCCAGCTTTCGCGCGCCTGTTACAGGGCGGAATACCCTACCTGCCCGATACAGAGAGCGCGGGCACTGGCCTTCCACAAAGACTGGCTTTTCACCAATTCTGGCTTTCCACGGGCTTTGGCATTCGCGCGGTGCTTGCGCAGGGCGGCCGACAGGACGCGTTTCTTGCCGGACCTGCTGTGCCATTTGGTCAGCATCGGTCCGCCGTGGTGCATGACCACCGGCGCGGCCTTGCGTTTTGGCGATGTTCAGGGTTCTGTATGAAGCTGCGTGTGACGGGGCAAGTGCAGGTCTGCGGACAGACCAGAACCCAGCAACCACATGAAAAAATCAGCAAATAAGAATAGTGGCCGGAAACCGGAATGATCGACAAGCTGCAGATGTTCATCGCATTGGCGAAAGAACGGCATTTCGGGCGCGCGGCCGAGGCCTGTGGCGTCACCCAGCCTTCGCTGTCTTCTGCGATCCGCCAGCTGGAAGAGACGCTCGGGGTGCAGCTTGTGCATCGTGGTTCGCGCTTTCAGGGGCTGACGCCCGAAGGCAAACGCGTGCTGGAACGCGCGGTGCAGATCGTCGGCGATGTGCGCGCTTTGCGCGATGAGATGCGGGTCGCGCGCTCTGGCCTCTCGGGGCATCTGCGGATCGGGGTGATCCCGACGGCCCTGCCGATGGTGGCAGAACTGACCCGCCCTTTCCTCACCCGCCACCCCAATGTCACCCTGTCGGTTCTGTCGAGAACATCGACCGAGATCCTGACCGGGATCGAGAGCCTCGATCTCGACGCCGGCATCACCTATCTCGACAATGAGCCGCTGGGGCGCGTGACCCAGGCGCCGCTTTATCCGGAATTCTACCGGTTCATCTGCACGCCCGGGTCGGAAATGGCGGGGCGCGACCGCATCTCCTGGTCCGAGGCCGCGACGCAGCCGCTTTGCCTGCTGACCCAGGACATGCAGAACCGCCGCATTGTCGACCAGAACCTCGCCGCGGCGGGGGGGCTGCGCACCCCAGGCGTCGAAAGCAATTCCTCGATCGTGCTGGTGAGCCATGTGCTGACAGGCAACTGGTGTTCCATCGTCTCGAAACGTCTGGCCGATATCTTCGCCGGTGGCGGCCAGATCGTCACCGTGCCGCTGGTCGAACCCGAGGTTGAACATATGGTTGGCCTGATCTGCGCGCGGCGTGACCCACAAACGCCCGTCATCGCAGCGCTGATTGACGAGGCGCAGAAGTACCGCGCGCGGCGCTGACACCCGAAAGGCAAAACCAACCAAATCCCTCGAGATTTGATAGGATTTACCTATCACATAACGGGCAATATGAATTGATTGACCTATCATAAGGTTTACAAATCAACGGGCCAGCGAAAGGCCCGCATATGCTTGATTCTGTAGACATCGCCGCCCGTGTAGAAGAGATCCTCGCCGCCCATTCGGGCACTGAGGGCGCGCTTTTGCCCATTCTGCATTCGGTGCAGGAAAGCTTTGGTTACGTGCCGGAGGAGGTGCTGCCGCAGATCGCGCAGCATCAGAATATCTCCAAGGCCGAAGCCTATGGCGTGATGACATTCTACCATGATTTCAGGGCGAAACCCGCCGGAACCCATGTGCTGAAGCTGTGTCGTGCCGAAAGCTGCCAGACCATGGGTGCGGACCGTGTGGCGGCCCATGCGAAAGAGACGCTGGGCCTCGACTGGCATGAGACGACACCCGACGGAAAGATCACGCTGGAGCCGATCTTCTGCCTTGGCCTTTGTGCCTGCGGCCCGTCGGCGCTGGTCGACGGCAAAGTGGTTGGCCGCCTGACCGAGGCGAAACTTGACGCTATCGTGAAGGGTATGCGCTGATGAGGATCTGGATCCCCCGCGACGCAAGCGCAAAGGCGCTTGGAGCAGAAGAGGTTGTAACGGCTGTGAAGGCCGAGGCGGCGCGCCGTGGTGTTGAGGTGACGATCACCCGCAACGGCTCGCGCGGCATGGTCTGGCTGGAGCCGCTGGTCGAGGTGGAAACGCCTGAAGGCCGCGTGGCCTTTGGCCCGATGACTCCGGAAGACGTGGCGCAGATCTTTGATGGCGGTGAACTGGCGCTTGGCCTCACCGAAGAGCTGCCCTGGCTCAGGGCCCAGACCCGGCTGACCTTCGCCCGCTGCGGCATCATCGATCCGGTTTCGCTGGATGAATATCGGGCCCATGGCGGCCTCAAAGGCCTGACCCGGGCGCTGGCAATGACCGGCGCCGAAGTTGTTCAGGAAGTGCTGAATTCCGGGCTGCGTGGCCGGGGTGGCGCGGGCTTCCCCACCGGCATCAAATGGAAGACCGTCCATGATGCGCCCATAAAACCGGAACTGGGCGAGAAGAAATACATCGTCACCAATGCCGACGAAGGCGACTCGGGCACCTTCGCCGACCGCATGATCATGGAAGGCGACCCCTTCACCCTGATCGAAGGCATGATCATTGCCGGGATCGCGGTCGGCGCCACCAAGGGCTTCATCTATTCCCGCTCGGAATATCCGGACGCGAATGAGGTGATGGCGGCGGCGATCGCAGTGGGCCGCGTTGAGGGGCTTCTCGGGCAGAACGTGCTCGGCTCGGGCAAAGTGTTTGAGCTGGAACTGCGCGTCGGCGCCGGTGCCTATGTCTGCGGCGAAGAGACCGCGCTCCTGAACAGCCTTGAGGGCAAGCGCGGCACGGTGCGCGCCAAGCCGCCGCTGCCGGCGCTGCAGGGGTTCATGGGCCGCCCGACGGTGGTGAACAACGTCATTTCGCTGGCCTCGGTGCCGGTGATCCTGGCGGAAGGCGCCGAGCATTATGCAAGCTTTGGCATCGGCCGCTCGAAAGGCACGATCCCGCTGCAAATCGCGGGCAATGTGAAACATGGCGGCCTTTTTGAAATCGCCTTTGGTCTGACGCTGGATAAGATCGTCAATGAGATCGGCGGCGGCACGGCTTCCGGTCGCCCGGTCAAGGCGGTGCAGGTCGGTGGCCCGCTGGGCGCCTGGATCCCGGTCAGCCAGTTCGACACGCCTTTCGGCTATGAAGAATATGCCGGCCAGAATGCGCTGATCGGCCATGCCGGTCTGACGGTTGCCGATGACACCGCTGATATGATGGCGATGGCGCGGTTCGCGATGGAATTCTGCGCGATTGAAAGCTGCGGCAAATGCACGCCCTGCCGGATCGGCGCGGTGCGCGGCGTCGAGACGCTTGACCGTATCGCACGCGGTGACACAGCGGCGATCCCGCTGCTGACGGATCTGTGCGAGACGATGAAATCGGGATCGCTTTGCGCGCTTGGCGGCTTCACCCCCTACCCGGTGATGTCGGCCCTGACGCATTTCCCGGATGATTTCACGGGCGCCGCCCGCGAGGCCGCCGAATGAACACCGCCCCGATCAGCGGACAGGTTAAGGGGCCCGCCTCTTACTTTCCCTCGATCGAGGCGAAATATGGCCAGCCAGTGCAACATTGGCTGGACCTTATTGCGACACAAACCGGCCAGCCCCATATGAAGATTGTCGGTTGGCTGAAAGAAACCCACGGTCTTGGCCACGGCCACGCCAATGCGCTTGTTGCTCATGCGCTGAGCCAGAAGGACATATGAGATGAAAGATTTCATCATCCCCGCCCCGATGTTCTCCGACCGCGACATGGGCACGCCCGCGTCGAAGTCGAAGACGCAAGTGACGCTGGAGATCGACGGCTTCGAGGTCACCGTGCCCGAGGGCACCTCGATCATGCGCGCCGCCGCCGAGCTTGGCATCACGGTGCCGAAGCTTTGCGCGACCGACAGCATTGATGCTTTCGGCTCCTGCCGCCTTTGTCTGGTCGAGATCGAGGGCCGCAACGGCACCCCCGCTTCCTGCACCACGCCGGTCGCGCCCGGGATCAGGGTCAAGACCCAGACCGGCAAGCTGAAGCAGCTGCGCAAAGGCGTGATGGAGCTTTACATCTCCGACCACCCGCTGGACTGCCTGACCTGCGGCGCCAATGGCGATTGCGAGTTGCAGGATATGGCCGGTGCCGTGGGCCTGCGCGATGTGCGCTATGAGGCGGAAGCCAATCACTTCCTTGCGAAAAACACCTCGGGCGAAGCCAATATCGACTGGCTGCCGAAGGACGACTCGAACCCCTATTTCTCTTATGATCCGTCGAAATGCATCGTCTGCAATCGTTGCGTTCGTGCCTGCGAAGAAGTTCAGGGCACTTTCGCGCTGACCATTGAAGGCCGTGGCTTTGAGAGCCGTATCCATGCCGGCGTCAAGGATGACAGCTTCCTCGCCTCGGACTGCGTCTCCTGCGGCGCCTGCGTCCAGGCCTGCCCCACCGCGACCCTGATCGAAAAATCGGTGCTCGACATCGGTACGCCGGACAAATCCGTCGTCACCACCTGCGCCTATTGCGGCGTCGGCTGCCAGTTCAAGGCCGAGATGCGCGGCGACGAGCTGGTGCGTATGGTGCCCTATAAGCATGGCAAGGCGAACCGTGGCCATTCCTGCGTCAAGGGCCGCTTTGCTTACGGCTATGCGAGCCACAAGGATCGCATCCTGAACCCGATGATCCGCGACAGCATCAACGATCCCTGGCAGGAAGTCTCCTGGACCGAAGCCATGGATTTCGCGGCATCGCGCATGAAGGCGATCCAGGAGAAATATGGCCGTCAGTCGGTCGGCGTGATCACCTCCTCGCGCTGCACCAATGAGGAAACCTACCTCGTTCAGAAACTGACCCGCGCCGTCTTCCAGAACAACAACACCGATACCTGCGCCCGTGTCTGCCATTCGCCGACCGGCTATGGGCTTGGCCAGACCTTCGGCACCTCGGCCGGCACCCAGGATTTCGACTCGGTCGAAGCGGCTGACGTGATCCTGGTGATCGGCGCCAACCCGCATTCCGGCCACCCGGTCTTTGCCAGCCGGATGAAAAAGCGCCTGCGTAAAGGGGCAAAGCTGATCGTTGTCGATCCGCGTCGTACGGAATCGGTCGAAGGCCCGCATTACCGCGCCAAACATCACCTGGCGCTTAAGCCCGGCACCAATGTGGCCGTGGTCACCGCGCTGGCGCATGTGATCGTAACCGAGGGGCTTTACAACGAAGAATTCATCCGCACCCGCTGCGACTGGGATGAATTCCAGGACTATATGGAATTCGTCGCCGACCCGCGCCATTCGCCCGAAGCCATCGAGATGCTGACCGGCGTTCCGGCCGCAGAAGTGCGCGGCGCGGCCCGTCTCTACGCCACCGGCGGCAATGCGGCGATCTATTATGGCCTCGGCGTGACCGAGCACAGCCAGGGCTCGACCACCGTGATCGGCATCGCAAACCTCGCGATGCTGACCGGAAATATCGGCCGCCCCGGCGTTGGCGTGAACCCGCTGCGCGGGCAGAACAACGTGCAGGGCTCCTGCGATATGGGCTCGTTCCCGCATGAACTGCCGGGCTACCGCCACGTCAAGAACCCGGAAGTCCGCGCGATCTATGAGACGCTCTGGGATGTGAAGATCGACCCGGAACCCGGTCTGCGGATCCCGAACATGCTGGATGCGGCAGTCGAGGGCACCTTTAAGGGTCTCTATTGCCAGGGCGAAGACATCCTGCAATCCGACCCCGACACCCATCACGTCGCCTCGGGCCTTGCTGCGATGGAATGTGTCGTCGTTCATGACCTCTTCCTGAACGAGACCGCGAATTACGCGCATGTCTTCTTCCCGGGCTCGTCCTTCCTGGAAAAAGACGGCACCTTCACCAATGCCGAACGCCGCATCAATATGGTCCGCAAGGTGATGGCCCCGAAACAGGGCTATGCCGACTGGGAAATCACCCAGATGTTCGCGAACCGCATGCTGGAAGATCAGGGCCGGGCGAAATGGGGCTACACCCACCCCGCCCAGATCATGGAAGAGATCGCCATGACCACGCCGTCTTTCGCCGGTGTGAGCTATGAGAAGATCGAGACCATGGGCTCGGTGCAGTGGCCGGTGAACGATAAGGCGCCGGAAGGCACGCCGCTGGTCCATGTCGATGGCTTCGTGCGCGGCAAAGGCAAATTCATCCGCACCGAGTATGTCGCGACCGATGAGAAGACCGGGCCGAAGTTCCCGCTCCTGCTGACCACCGGCCGCATCCTCAGCCAGTATAACGTCGGCGCGCAGACGCGGCGCACCGACAACACCGCCTGGCATCCCGAGGATATGCTGGAAATCCACCCGCATGACGCCGAGAACCGCGGCATCCGCAACGGGGACTGGGTGCGGCTGGCCTCGCGTGCCGGGGTCACGTCCTTGCGCGCGGATATCACCGACAAGGTCTCGCCGGGCGTGGTCTATACCACCTTCCACCATCCCGACACCCAGGCTAACGTTATCACCACCGATTTCTCGGACTGGGCGACCAACTGCCCGGAATATAAGGTGACAGCGGTGCAGGTCAGCCCCTCGAACGGGCCATCGGACTGGCAGGAAGAGTATAACGCTCAGGCAACCCTGTCGCGCCGCATCCTGCCCGCTGCGGAGTAAGGCGGAGGCTGAAATGACCATGGGTGCAAAGCCCGTTCCGCGCCTCTTCTTCGGGGCGCGGGATGGCACGGAAACAATCGAACAGGGCAATCGCACCCTGCCGCAGGAATTTGCGGTGGCCTTGTCTTTCAATGGCACCACCCAGGCGGTGATGATGGCGACCCCTGCGGATCTGGTTGATTTCGCTTATGGTTTCGCGCTGACCGAAGGGATAGCGCGCCCGCATGAGGTCGAAGAAATCACCGTGGTCGAGGGCGAGCGCGGCATTGACGTGCAGTCCTGGCTGGTGCCTGAGGCCGAGGCGCGGCTGGCCAAACGCCGCCGCACCATGGCCGGCCCGGTCGGCTGCGGGCTCTGCGGTATCGACAGCATCAACGAGGCGCTGCGCGACCTGCCCCCCGTGCCGCCCTCCCCTTTCCGCATGATCCCGGCCGAGGTGCGCGAGGCCATCGCCGCCCTGCCCGCCCATCAGCCGCTGCATGACGTGACGCGCGCCGCCCATTGCGCCGCTTACTGGGTGCCAGGCGGGCTTTTCGCGGCGCGCGAAGATGTCGGGCGGCATAATGCGCTCGACAAACTCGCGGGTCATCTGATCCGCCACGATCATCCCGAAGGCGCAGTCGTCCTGACCAGCCGCGTCTCGACCGATATGGTGCAGAAGGTCGCGGCCATCGGCGCCGGGATGCTGATCGCGGTCTCGGCCCCGACTGCTGACGCCGTGGCGCTGGCCGACCATCTCGGCATTACCGTAATCGCGCTCGCCCGCCCGGAGCGGTTCGAGCTTTTCACCCATTCTGACCGCATCGTGACGGAGCAATCCCATGCAAACTGACGGCATCAACCCGAAAATCTCGCGCATGGCCAACCAGATCGCCATGTTCATGGAGAGCAAACCCGAGGCCGAAGGCATCGAGGGTCTTTCCAGCCATATCAACGACTTCTGGGAACCCCGGATGCGCCGCCAGTTCTTTCAGCTGATCGATGCCGGTGGCGAGGGCCTGCGCCCGCTGGTGATCAAGGCCTCTGAAAAGATCCGCCGCCCCGATCCGGCCTGACCCTGCTCAGGCGGTGGCCCGGGTCGCGATCCAGGCCACTGCCAGCACATGCCCGGCACATAGGGTGATGCGCCCTTTGATCTCTGAGCCGCTTTCAAAAGGCGCAACCCCCGCGAGAAATCGCGCCCGGAACACCTCGCCCGTGATCGTCACCGTCAGCATCTCTGGCCCGAAAAGCCGGCGCGTCAGCGGATATTGCGCCTTATAAGCCGCCTCTTTTGCACAAAATACCAGCAACCCCGGATCCCCCTCTGCAACGACCCGGTCCTCTTCTCCCGTCACCAGCGCCGCAACTGCGGGGTCAATGGGGCGCAGCGGTTCCAGATCCAGACCGAGACCCGCAAGACCGGTCGAGACCGCCGCGATACAGGTCAGATCCGAATGGCTGATCGAACCCGCAAGGCCAAAAGGCCAGACCGGCGCCCGGTCCGGGGCCTTTGGAACTGCGACCGGCTGCAGCCCTGCCGCAACCATCGCAAGACGCGCCGCCTGACGCCCGGCGGAGAACTCGGCCAGGCGCCGGGGCACCATGCCCTGACCCTCCTCACCCTGCCATAGCGGCCAGGCGTGACGCGGATCGGCAGAGGCGGTAAAGCACCCCGCCGGCAGCAATTCCACCGCCCGCGCCGCCAGGGTCTCGCCCGGATCAGGCATCCCCGGATCAGGCATCCATGCCCCGACGTGCAAGCCGCATCGCCCGGCGCCGCGCCATGGCCTCGTCAAGCCCGGTCGCAACCGCCACGGGAGCAGGCGAGACCTGAACCAGAGCCACAGGCGCCGCCGGGGCAGAAGCGGGCGCAAAAACCGGCGCCCGTACCGGCACAACCGCAGTAAGTGCACCGCCCGAGATATGCGCAACCAAAGCGTCGAGCACCGGGAAGCGGAAGATATCGGTGATCGAGACCTTCACCTGCGGCAGGCGCTCGCGGATCTCGCGATGAGTCTGAACCGCCAGCAGCGAATGGCCGCCAAGCGCGAAGAAATTGTCCTTCGGCCCGACCCGCGCCACCCCCAGCACCCGCGCCCAGATCTTCGCGATCTCAGTGCCGATCGCCGGGTCATCCCCGGAACCGTTCGTGGGGCCGTTCGCGGGGCCAGTCGCGGGATAAAGGGCGCGATCCCCCACGCCCTGCGCCAGGCCGGGCTGCGACTGCGCGACAGCAGACGCCGCCACAGGCGCCAGGGCCTCCGGCGCTGCTGGCCCGGCCCCGGGCAAGAAGCGCAGCGGCGCCGGCAGCGCCTTACGGTCCACCTTTCGGTTCGGTGTCAGCGGGAAGCGCTCCACCGCAACATAATGCACAGGCCTCATATGGTCCGGCAGCTCCCGCGCCAGCGCCGCGCGCAATTCCGCCTCACCCGCGCCGCCGCCGATATAGGCCACCAGCCGCAGATCGCCCGGCTGATCTTCCCGCACCATCACCACCGCCTGGGTCACCCCCGGCTGCGCCTCAAGCACCGCCTCGATTTCCCCCAGCTCGATCCGGTAGCCGCGCAGCTTCACCTGGGCGTCGGCCCGCCCGATATAATCGACCCGCCCATCCGGACGCAGCCGGACGAGATCTCCGGTCTGATACATCCGCCCCGCCCCGCCTGCTCCAGAATGGAAGGGGTTTTCGACAAAGCGCTCCGCCGTCAGGTCCGGCCGCTGCCAATAGCCCCGGGTCACGCCCTCGCCGCCGATCCAGAGCTCACCCTCGACGCCTGGCGGCACGGGCCTGCGCGCGCCGTCCAGCACATAAAGCAGCTGGTTCGCAAGCGGCGTCCCGATAGTCACCACCGGCTCCGGCGCAAGAACCTCCTCGACCGAAGACCAGATCGTCGTTTCCGTCGGGCCATACATGTTCAGAAGCCGAGCCACACCGGCCGCCTTCAGTTCAGCTGCCAGCGCGCCCGGCAAGGCCTCACCGCCAACCATCATCGTCCTGACACCCGCAAGCGCGCGGCGGCTTTCATCATCCATCAGGATCATCCGCGCCATCGACGGCGTGCATTGCAGATGCGTAACCCCATGGCGGTGGATCTGCGCCGCGATCGAGAAATCATCCGGCGCAGGCCCGCCCTGATTGGCCAGCCGCACAACCTCTGCCAAAGGCTTCAGCCCCTCCAGCACCACCTCCGGCGCGATGCCGTAATCGACAAGGCAAGCCACCTCGCCCACGCCAATCGCTTTCAGCGCCTCCACCCGGTCCAGCGCATCCTCGATGGTGCCGAACAGCCCCGAATCCTCGAAATAGCGCTGGAAAGCGAAATCGAGGATCGCGTCATTCTCTTCTGCCGACAAAGCCGCAAGGTCGATATCCATCGGATTGGCCGCGCCCGCCGGTTTTTTGAAGGCCGGGAAGGCCCAGGCATATTGCTTCACCAGAGCCGCCGCCGAGGCGAGATAGGATTTCATCGGCGCCTCGGCGACGCGCCGCGCCTCCTCCCGCGTGGCCGCAATATAGGAATGCAGCATCAGCGTGACGGTGAAATCGGCCGGATCATGCCCGGCCTCGCGCAGGGCATCATGATAAAGCGTAACTTTTTCAGCAACTTCGGCAATCGACTGGCCCAGAAGATGGGTCAGCACATTGGCCCCGGCACGGCCCGCCTCGGCCCAGGTTTCCGGATTGCCGGCGGTCGTCACCCAGACCGGAAGTTCCTTTGACACCGGGCGCGGCTGGGTCCTGACCGTAAATGTCGTGCCATCCGCTTTGGGGAAATCCACCCCTTCGCCGCGCCACAGCGCCCGCACATCTCTGATCGCCTGGAACATCGCCGCCTTGTTATGCGGCGGCGCATTTTCCGGGCGCAGCACGAAATCATCGGGGTGCCAGCCGCTCGCAAAGGCCAGGCCTGCGCGCCCTGCGGTCAGATTGTCGATCACCGCCCATTCCTCGGCGATCCGCGCGGGATGATGCAGCGGCGCCACCACCGACCCCGCCCTGACCCCGATATTCGAGGTCACCGCCGCCACGGCCGCCCCTGTCACGCTCGGGTTCGGATAGGGGCCGCCAAAGGCGTGGAAATGCCGCTCCGGCGTCCAGACCGCGACAAAGCCATTCTGATCGGCAAAGCGCGCGCCATCCAGCAAAAGCTGGTATTTCTTCGGCCCCGGCCCGTCATCATTGCCCCAGTAATACAGCGAGAAATCCATCGCTCTCGCCGAGGTGATCCGCGCCCCCGAAACCAGCACCCGGTTCTCATCCGAGGAAATCACCACCTTAAAGCCGCGCGCCAGCGTCCAGAACAGCTCGAGCACCGAGATGTCGAAAGACAGCGAGGTCACCGCGAGCCAGACCCCGGGCTCCGGCCCGATCCGCTGATCCATACCGGTGAAGAAATTCGCGACATTCCTGTGTTCGACCTGCACCCCTTTGGGCCGCCCGGTCGAGCCCGAGGTATAGATCATATAGGCGACATCTTCGGGCCGCGCGTCGCTTTCCGGATTGGTTTCGGGGGCCAGGGCAAGGCGCGGATCCTGGTCCAGCACCAGCTTCTCCACCCCTGCGGGCAGACCTGCCGCCAGATCCGATTGCGTCACGATCACCGGGGCGCCGCTGTCTTCCGCGAACAAAGCCAGCCGCTCGGCCGGATAGGCCGGATCCATCGGCACGTAGGCGCCGCCCGCTTTCAGGATCGCCAGCGCGCCGGCCACCAGATCGACGCTGCGCCGGGTGGACAGCCCGACCAGCACACCCGGCCCGACCCCCATCTCACGCAGCACATGCGCCGCCCGATTGGCCCGGGCATTCAGCGCGGCATAGCTGAGTTCCTCGCCTTCAAAGGCCAGCGCCGGCGCATCGGGTGTCCGCGCCACCTGGGCCTCAAAGGCCGTGTGAACCATGACGGCGCGGTCATGCTCCACCTCCGTCTGGTTGAAGTCCCTGATCACAAGGTCATATTCCTCAGGTGTCAGAGCCGGCAGATCCGCCAGACGCAGATCTTTGGCCGCAGTAACTGCCCGCGCAACCTCCCCCGCCAGCCAGTCGATTCGCAATGCCAGCGCCTGCGCCGCCACCTCGTCCAGACGCGCCGCATCCCAGAGCACCGCATCCGGCGTCAGCACCAGCCCGGCGCCCTCGACCGGCTCTGCCTCTGACAGTGCGACCGGTGGCACCGCCACGCCCATGAGCGCCGCATCCCGCGCCATCAGATCCAGCGGCCAGCCCGTCGCCGGGCGCGCCAGTGCCGCCTCAACCGACGCCAGCGCCGCCATCACCGTCTCACCGGCTGCCTCGCCCCCCGCGCGCAATGGCTCCCAGGCCGCGATATATCCGGCACGGCCTTTCGCCGCCCTCGCGAAATCGCCGGCGGTGGTTCCGGTCGCGCGGAGGCCGGCCAGCGCAAGCGCCCCCAGCCCGTGCCGCCGCCCGAACGAAATCCGGCGCCAGTCAGCCATGCCGCCTTGTTCCGCCCGCAACGCTGCCGGCACCCCGACCGGCAGGGCAACCGGATGCAGCGCCAAAAGCGCCGCCCGGAGCCGCGCCTCCTGCAGCACAACCGCTGCAAGCTCCGCCGTAAGCTCCTCCGCCTCAGCCGCAGCCAACAGAGGCAAGGAAGCCGCCTTCACCGCCTCAGATGCCACCGCCCGGCCCGAGACCTGGCAGCTCAGCCGGTCGAGCCGCACCGCCCCCGCGCCGCAGGCCACCACCAGCCCTTCCGGCCCGGCATGAAGCACCGCACCCGGCACGCCATCGCCCGCCGCCAGGGCAGCTGAGCCGACATTCAGCACCTCAGACCCGGTGTCGATTTTCGCCGTTGTCAGCGGATTCCAGTAACGCCCGTGATCAAGGCCACGGACCAGACGCATCACCTCGGTCGCAGGCCGCGTAAAATCGATCCGCCCCATCGCTGCCGGCCGATCCGCGCCGCGATGCATCAGGCCGCCCCCCACACTTTGCACGCGCGGCGCCGCGCCACTTTCCAGCGCCGCCATCACCTCGGGGAAACTGTCGAGCCCTTCCTCAAAACAGCGTGTGTTCAGCGTCAGTGCCGTCTCATCGGCGTCGAGGTCAAACCGGCGCTCCGCAAAGATGCGCCCCTGATCAATCCCGCCCTCGATCAGATGCCAGGTCACGCCATGCCGCGTCTCACCCGCAAGGATCGCCCAGACCGGCGCATTCAGCCCGGCATGTTCCGGCAAAGGCCCGTCATGGAAGTTCACCGCACCTTTTGACGCCCGCCCCAGCACTTCGGGCCCCAGCAGCCGCAGATTGGCGACCGAGAGAATCCAGTCCGCCTGCGGTAAATCTTCCGGATCGCAAAGCATCAGCCCCGCCCCCCGCGCCCAGTCCCGGACCGGCCCCGCCTCACTGACCACCGCGACGATCCGATGCCCGCGCGCCAGCCAGAGCGCGCCACATTCGCGCGTCAGCGTCTCATTGCCGATCAGGATGGCGGTCAGGCTCATATCTCAGGTCTCTTTCCGGGAATGGTCGGTCACGGGCTCCGGGCTCATGCCAAAGCCACGACGAATATCATGCAAAATCAAATCGCGGAGGTAATGTGGCGGATCGATGCGGTCACGCTTGCGCTGCACCAGAAGCCGCGCCCGCCAGATCACGCCGCCAAGGGCGGCCAGAACCGTCGCCGCCGCCGCATAGCCGCGCCCATGGTTCTTGGCGAAATAATGCAGCCGCGAATCCAGCCAGAAACCGGGAATCCGCTGCCATTTCCCCATCCCCGTCGAGACCGAGCCGATATGCGCCACCCGGCTTTCGGGCACATAATCGGTCGGGAAACCGGCCCGGGCCGCGCGCAGGCAAAGATCGGTTTCCTCGTAATACAGGAAAAACCGCTCATCAAAGAGACCGATCCGGTCCAGCACATCCATCCGCATCATCAGGCTGGCGCCGGCCAGCCAGTCGACCCGCGTCACCCGGTCCGGCAGCGGCATCGCAACCATGCTGTCCTTCATCGCCCGCGAAACCAGCCCCAGCCGGATATGACGTTCAAAGTCATTCAGCGCAGTTGGATAGCGAAAGGCGGTGTGGTGAGGCGTGCCGTCTTCGCCGTGAATATAGCTGCCGGCAAAGCCGGTTGCAGGTGTTCGTTCCAGATGATCCAGCAGCACCCGGATCGCATCCGGCGCCGGAAAAGCGTCCGAATTCAGCACATAGACGTAATCGGGGCGTGAACCGCCCGCAAACCCATCAGGCAGCCCCGCCCGGATACCAACATTATTCCCGGCGCCAAAGCCGCCATTGCGCCCCGATTGCAGCACCCGGACCGGGGTTTCCGCGCGGTCCCAGCCGCGCGCCGCAACCCCCGCCTGCATGATCTCGAAGGACCCATCACCGGAATCATTATCGACAATGGTGATCGCGCCCGGGATCCCCCGCATCGCGACCAGCGCCGCCTCGACCGAGCGCAGCGTCATCTCCGGCGAGCGCCAATTGAGGATGATGGTGAGAACCGTTGCCATCGCCTATTCCGCCGCCGTCGCCAGTGGGCCTTCGCGTGCCTCAGTCCCGGCCAGCAGCGCTTTCAGCGCCGCCGCCAGCACCCGCACATTCGGCTCCAGCACCATCGAATCATGATCTCCGGGCACTTCGATCACCCGCAGCTTCGGGGCGAAACGGGTCAGATCATTGTCTTCGAACACATATTCCTTCGCCGCCGAGACCCATTTCCCGCCCGAGACCTGCCAGTGCCGATCCAGCTCTGGCCGGAACAGCACCGTCGCGCCTTTGCGCGGGCTCATCTGATAGCGCGGCAGTGCGGCGCGGAACGCCGCCTCGATGGCGCTGTTATGGAATCCCTCTTCCTCGACCGTGGCGCCTGCACGTTTGCGCCGCTCCCAGTCGAGCCGGTTCTTCGCCCATTCCGCCAGATAGCCCGGCCCCTTGCGCCGCAATTCCGCGAGCTTGATCAGCGCCTTGTCGCGGCGGCTGAGGCCGGGGCGCATCGGCAAAGGCGTATCAAGCAGCACAAGCTGCGCCACCTCTTCCCCCTCAGCCTCCAGCTGGCGCGCCATTTCCCAGGCGATCAGCCCGCCGCCCGAGAAACCGCCCAGCAGGTAAGGCCCTGACGGCTGCACCTGACGGATCTCGGCGATGTAATCGCGCGCGGCTTCGGTGAAATCATCATGCGGCTGATCCTCGCCGTAAAGCCCGCGCGCCTGGAGGCCGTAAAACGGCCGGTCCCGCCCTTCCAGCTGCGCCAGATGACGCAGGTTCAGCACATTGCCGAACATGCCGGACACCAGGAAGAAGGGCGTCTTCGCGCCCGGTGCCGTGCCGGACTTCCCCGCCTCGGGCGTCATCGGCACGAGATGGGTGAAGCGGCGCGGCTGTTTCACAGCCTTCGCCGCCGGCATCGGGCCCGAACCCGCGCCCCCGGTCGCAACCAGGCTCTCACCGGTGATCCCCGCCGCCTCGCGGATCAGGCCCGCACAGGCCGCCACGGTCGGCGCCTCAAAAAGCACCGAGATCGGGAAATCAACCGCCCAGGTCTTTTTCACCATCGCGAAAAGCCGGACCGCGATCAGGCTATGCCCGCCGAGATCGAAGAAATTATCCTCGACCCCCACCTGCGAAACCCCGAGCAGATCCTGCCAGAAGCCGGTCAGGCTGCGCTCGATATCATCCCGCGGCGCGATGTAATCCGTGTCGAGATCGGGGCGCTCAAAGCTCTGCCCCGATTTGCGCGCCTCAATGACGGCCGCAGTCTGGCGCACCAGGGCCGGCAGATCCAGCGAAGACACAAGGATCTGCGACAGCCCCGCATTCAGCGCGCGGCCAAAGACCCGGGCCCCCTCTTCAGGGCGGATGCCCTGGCGGAACGCCATCATCAGCCGCTCTTCCGCCGGTGACAGCGCCCGTGCGGGGCCACCCTCGGGCGCCTCCAGCAGGCGCGGATCAGGGGCCGGAAAGGACAAAGCCGCATCCAGCCGGCGGATGGTAAAGCCGGTGATCTCGACCAGCACCCGGCCCTCCGGGGTGGCAAGGGTGATGTCAAACACGGCGGTCGGCCGGTCAGCGCGGTTCTCACCCGCATTGCGGATATGGCTGACGAGGTCAGCGCTCAGCGGCGCAAAGACCCGCACCGATCCGTAAGACAGCGGCACCCAGAGCCGGTCCGGCTGATACCCCGCGATCAGATCCATCGCCCAGCCGGTGGCCAGATCCATGAGTGCCGGATGCAAAAGCCAGGTCCCCAACGGATCGCCCGCAACCGGATCGCCTCCAACCGGATCGCCGCCCAACACCTCCCGCCGGAAGGCCTCTGGCAGCGACAGCCGCGCCAGCCCTTCCCCCGCGCCATAAGCGCGCGAACGCAACACCCGCCAGCGCGGGCCAAACGCCAGATGTGCCTCCTGCCGGCTGGGAAGCCAGCCTTCTGCCTCCCCCTCCTGCCGCTGGCCCATCTCGGGCGCGCGAAGCCGCGCCGCGATCCCGCCGGGGTCGATCCCCGGCGGGATCGCGGCCTGTTCTCCGGTCAGCGCGAGCAGCCGCGCCGTGGCATGGGTGGCCCAGCCATCCCGGCCTCCCGCGCGCATCAGCGTCTGCACCTCGAAATCATAGCCTGCCTCGCTGCGGCTCAGCCGCACCCGCAGGGGTCGCGTCTCGCTTTCCGCGAGATCCAGCGCCGCAAAGAAGGTCAGATCGCGGATCCCGAACCCGGCGCCAGGCCCCGGCACCCCGACCGCCCCTTCCTGCAAGGCCCAGGCCTCGGCCGCCAGTTCCAGATAGCCGGTCCCCGGCAGCAAAGCCTGACCCGCGCGGGTGCGGTGGCCCTCAAAGATCCACTGCTGACAGGACAGATCACCGGTAAAGATCCGGTTGCCCGAAACGTCAAACCCGGCCGCCGTCAGCATCGGCTGGCGCACCGGCACCCACGGCGCCGCCTCGCGCCCCATCCGGTCCGCGAGACTCTCGGCCGCCATGCCGACGCCCTGCCATATCCCCCAGTCCAGCGCGACCACCCGCGTCGCCGCCCCGGCCCGCGCCTCGGCAAAGGCATTCAGATATTCATTCACCGCGACATAATCGACCTGCCCCGCCGGGCCCGTCACCGTCGAGGTCGAGGAAAACAGCACCAGAAGCTTCAGCGTCCCGTCCGGGAACAGCCGGTCGATCACCCCGGTCCCATGCAGCTTCGGCGCGAACACCTCTTCCACACTGCCCGGATCCTTGCCAAGGATCGGCCCATCCGCCACCATCCCCGCCGCATGGATCACCGCATCTACCGGCCCCATCCGCGCGACCGCAGCCTCAACCACCGCCTGCATCTCGAACAGATTGGCCACATCGGCCCGGGCCAGCGCGATCCCGCCGCCGCTCTCATGCGCCAGTGCCTCCAGCCGCTCCACCGCCATAATCCGCCGCGAGACCGCATCCTCGGGCGCATGGGCCCGCAGCCAGGCCGCGCGCTCAGCCCCCTCCGGCAGGCGCGACCGCGCAATCAGCGTGACCTTCGCTGCGCGGTTCCGGATCAGGTCTTCTGCCAGCGTCAGCCCGATCCCGCCAAATCCGCCGGTGATAAGCACATGCGCGCCCAAAGGCAGCTCGAACCCCGCCTCGGGCAAGGGCGCCGGGCGCAGCCCCTCGGCGTAGCGCCGCGCGCCACGCAAGACCGCCACACCACCCTCTGGCGCAAGCGCCTCTTCGATCACCGCATCAACCAGCGCATCGGGCAGGCTTTCGCCGCGCCGCAAGACCGGCAGCTCCAGGTCCAGCTGCGCCAGCGCAACGCCTGGCAATTCCTTGCCCGCCACCAGCACCGGCCCGCGCAACAGCGCCTTTTCCGGCCAGCGCAGCACAGTGCCTTTCGCCGCCGCCGCGCCATTCGTCAGGAAAGTGAGCTTCACCCCCTGGGCAAGGTTTTCACCCGCCATGGCCTGCAACAGGAACAATGTCGACCAGAACCCCTGTTCGATCAGCCTTTGCGCGAAACTTGACCCCGGGCGGAAGCTTTCGTCTTTCGTCACAAGCCAGCCATGCAGCACCTGCGCGGGCGCGATGCCCCGCCCCGCCAGTTCGCGGATCAGCGCCTCATACCCTTCCAGCCCGCGTTCGGGCGCAAGGCTGTAGCGGTCCTCGCCGAGGGCGCGGAAACTGTCACCCGGATGCACAAGGATCACCCGATGTCCCGCCGCGCGCAACCGGTCTGCCGCAGCCAGGCAAAGCCCGGCATCATCGGCAAAGACCAGCCAGCTTGCCGGCGCCGCCGCGCCCAGATCATCAATGTCAAAGCCTGCAGGCGAAGGGGTCCAGTGCCGCTTCCAGCCCCAGCCGCTCAGGTCTTCCACCCGCGCGGGCAGCTCTGCCGCCACCGGCGCCGCCTCACCCGGTGCGATAAAAAACGGTTTGCGCTGAAAGGCATAGGAGGGCAGCGGCACGCGCTGGCGCAGACGTCCGCCCCAGATCTGGCCCCAGTCGACCGCGACGCCGCAGGCCCAGAGCCGCGCGATGGATCCGACCAGCCAGGCATCATCGGCGATCTTCTGTTCGGGGTGCCGCAAGGCCGGTACGACCTGGCCCGGTCCGACCCCATTGGCGCCCGCAAGCGAGGAAAGCGCACGGCCCGGCCCCATTTCCATATAGACCCGGCCCGGCACCGCGGTCAGGTCCGCCAGCCCGGCCTGGAAATTCACCGTATTTCTCAGATGTGCGACCCAATAATCCGGGTCCGTCGCCTCGGCATCCGTCAGCACCTTGCCCGAGCGGTTCGAGATGATCGGGATCTGCGGCGCAGAGAGGTGAATGCTGCGCAGGTAATCGCCAAAGGCGGGCAGGATCGGTGCGAGCATCCGGCTATGCGCCGCGATATTGATCGCAATCCGCTGCGTCTCGATCTCATCGGCGGCCAGCCGTGCGGCCAGCGCATCCAGTGCCGCATCCGGGCCCGAGACCACGCAAAGCCCCGGCGCATTGACCGAAGCCATATCAAGATCATCGGCCCAGTAGCGCGCCAGATCTGCCTCGGGCAGCGGCACCGAGAGCATCCCCCCCGGCGCCACTGTGTCAAAAAGCCGGCCGCGCAACAGGACCAGCCCGATGCAATCCTCGAATGACATCACACCGGCCAAAGCAGCCGCCGTATTCTCGCCCATCGAATGACCGATCAGCGCGGCGGGGGTGATGCCCCAGCTTTCATAAAGCCTCGCCAGCGCATATTCGGTGATCATGATCAGCGGCAGCTGCACCGAGGGCTTTTTCAGCGCCTGATCCGCCGCCTGTTCCGCGCCCTTCGCGGGCAGCCAGAGCGCGCGGATATCGTAATCCAGCTGCGGCTCCAGCACCGCAAGGCCGCGATCCATCCAGTCTTTGAAAACCGGCTCGGTCTCGTAAAGATCGCCCGCCATGCCGGCAAATTGCGCGCCGCCGCCGGGGAACATGAAGACCACCTCAGGGTTCTCGCCCAGATGATCATGGTTGAAGACAAGGCGCGGATTGGCGCCTTCCAGCAGGCCCGCGGCCTCGGTATGGCTTTCCGCGACTATAACCCGGCGTTTCTCAAAGGCGCGGCGGCCCTCTTTCAGCGTGAAAGCCACATCTGCCAGCTTCTGGTCGGGATGCGCGCGCAGATGGGCGGCAAGCCGGCTCGCCTGGCCCTCAAGCGCGGCTTTTGAACGCGCCGAGAGCACCAGCGGATGGAACGGCCAGTCGCTGTCCTCGGATACTGCCCGAATGGGCGCCTCTTCCAGCACGGCATGGGCATTGGTGCCGCCGACGCCCAGACTGTTGACGCCCGCGCGCAAGACCGGCGCGTCCCAGGGGGTCAGCCGGTCATTGACGCGGAAAGGTGATGTCTCGAAATCAATCGAGGGGTTCGGTGCCTCATAGCCAAGGCTCGGCGGCAATTCCCGGTGATGCAGCGAGAGCGCGACCTTGATCAGGCTCGCCACCCCGGCGGCAGTGTCGAGATGGCCGATATTGGTTTTCACCGAGCCGATGCGGCAATGGCCGACCGCATCCGTGGTCTCGCGGAAGGCCCCGGTCAGTGCCGCGACCTCGATCGGGTCGCCGAGATAGGTCCCGGTGCCATGGCATTCGATATAGGTCACGCTATCGGCAGTGACGCCCGCCAGCGCCTGGGCCTCGGCAATACAGGCCGATTGCCCATCGACGGATGGTGCAAGATAACCCGCCTTGGCCGCGCCGTCATTGTTGATCGCGGTGCCCTTCAGGATGGCCCAGATATGATCACCATCGCGGATCGCATCGACCGCGCGGCGCAAGACCACACAGCCCGCGCCCGACCCGAACACCGTGCCCTGCGCGCGGTGGTCAAAGGCGTGGCAGTGCCCGTCCGGCGACAGGATCTCGCCCTCCTGGAACAGATAGCCCCGCGCATGGGGCAATTCGATGGTGACGCCCCCCGCCAGCGCCATATCGCATTCGCCGTTCAAAAGCGCCTGAGACGCGTAGTGGATCGCCACCAGCGAGGTTGAACAGGCGGTCTGCACATTCACCGAAGGGCCTTTGAGATCAAGGATATGGCTCGCGCGGGTGGCGAGGAAATCCTTGTCATTCCCGGTATGGCGCAGAAGGAACATGCCGGTCTCTTCGACCAGATCAGGGTTCGAGCAGAGGTTGAAATAGAAATACGACCCCATACCGCAGCCGGCCCAGACCCCGATGGCGCCGGGGAAATTCTCGGGAGGATGGCCGGCATTTTCCAGCGCCTCCCAGGCGACCTCGAGGAACTGGCGGTGCTGCGGATCAAGGATCGCGGCCTCTTTCGGCGAGAAGCCGAAGAAGTCGGCGTCAAAGGTCTCGAACCCATCGAGCACGGCGGCGGCTGGCACGTAATTCGGTCGCGCCATCTTTGACGCGCTCTCGCCCGCGGCCAGCAGCTCGTCGCGCGACAGCACCCGGATCGATTCCACACCTGCGCGCAGATTGGCCCAGAAGGTGGAGATATCCCCCGCACCCGGCAAATGCGCGGCCATGCCGACAATCGCTATGTCGGTCGCGGCCACACCTGGGGGTCTGCGCGTCATATCATCCATCACTTCGGTTCAGTGGCTCAGGGGATCCGGGGTGGAACAGAAGCGTTCCGGCCCTGACAGACAGCCCCCTGCCAGTCTGTTGATTATCCGCGTTAATCTAGCTCAATTTAAGGCAACCTCATACCCTGAGCGCGGCCGTGACCAGTTCTTATCCCGCGAAGCAACAATGCCACAAGACTGCCTCGTTAATGCCGCATTCATGCCACATTTAACGCAGCCCCGGCCGGCTTTTGCGGCAGTCTGATGGCCGTGCCTGCTCAGATAAGGGTGCGGCGGGGCTGGTTTCGCCGCAAATCTGCAAGCGAGGCCTCGCGCATGGCCCGCAAAGCCTCGGCCTGACCAAGGATCGCGCCCGCCATCAGCCAGCTCAGCGGCGTCAGCGTTGCATTGGGCAAAAGATCAACAAGATTCAGCCCGAGGATCAGCGCCACCCCCGCCGCCGGCAGGCCGACCGATCCGGGTTTCAGCCGCGCCTCGCGCGCAAGGAGCCACAAAGGCAGGCATAAAAGCCCGAATTGCACGAGATAGCCGACCCAGCCGAACGCCCCGATCCGGATGATCCAGGCGCCATCCGCCACCGTCTCCACGATGCCGGTCGCCGGATCATAGAGGAAACCGCGCCCATAGCCGCCCCAGCCAAAAAGGGGTCGCTCGGCGGCGCGGGCCAGCAGCAGATCCTCATTCATCAGCCGGTAACCGAAGCTCTGGGCGCGGTCCTCGCTCAAATCGCCGGCAAAGCTGGAAATATAGTCAACCGGCACCAGATGGGCGCCGCGCAAAAGCGGATACAGGATCACCACCACCGCCAGCAGCCCGACAACGCCAAGGATCTGGCGCGGGGTCGCAAGAAAGACCAGCGGCGCGGCGGCCAGCGCATAGGCGATGGGGCCAAAGCTCTTGCACAGAATCAGAAGCGCGCAGGTCAGCAGGAAGACCGGCAGCTGCCAGACCCGCGCCGGCGCCGGCCCCAGCCGGAGCAGCATCCCCGCCGCGATCAGGCAGGAGAGCACGAAAAACGCCACCCAAAGCCCGTGCGGCATAAAGACAAAGGGCCGCCAGCCGCCAAACCGCACCGCCTGGGACATGTCGTGCTGGAAATAGCCATAGACCCAGATATGCAGCTGCGGCGACATCACCGTCTCGATCAGAATCGGCCCGGTATAAAGCAGCGCCGCAATCGTCAGTGCCATCAGAAGGTCGCGCATCGCCTCGGGCGTGGCGAGATCGCGCCGCGCAAGGAACAGCGGCAGAAGATACATCGCCTCGGTGCCTGTGATGGCGATGGAATCATAGATTCGCATGCCCTGGATCTCGCGGCCATGGCCAAGGAAAATCGGGTCGGTGTTCAGAAGCGCGGTGAAGACGGGCGAGATCAGAAAGCCCGCGACCAGCACCCTGACCATCATATTGCCGGTGAAAACCGGCAGGGTCCGGCCCAGCATCAGCCAGGAGATCACCGCCGCCGCCAGCGCCGGCAGCATGTGTTTATCGGGGTCGGGCAGCATCGGAAGGTCGATTTTTGCCAGCTCTGGCAAAAACATATAGCCGGTCAGAACCGACCAGATCAGCGCCCGGCCCGGCCCCATCCGATTGTAGAAAACCCAGACCACAAAGGGCCAGATCAAAAGCGCCAGCAGCGCTATCGTAGATGACATCCGGCCGGGATCCGTTCTGCTCGCGCTTTAACCGGGCGCAATTTAGGCCCATAGCCTAGCACGAACCGCTCTCCGAGGCGAGGCCGGGACAGGGCGCTGCCTCACCCCCACTCTGCCAGAGTTGGAAACAGAGTGTTGACGTCCGGAACCAGTCGCCTATGACGCTGGCGCGCGCTACAATGACATCAGCCCGCCCTGTCAGGATGATCGCCTTGCAGTTCACCATCCAAAAGACCTGTATCGAGGTGACTCACGCGAGCCGCACCGCATTGCTTGACGATGTGGAAAGGCTGATGCGTCGGGGCAAAGGCTTTGCTTTGGCGACAATCAACGTTGATCATCTCGTCAAACTGCGCCGGGACCCGGCTTTTCTCGAAGCCTATGCGCGTCAGGATATGGTGGTTGCGGACGGCAATCCGATCGTCTGGCTGTCCAGGCTCGCGAAAAAGCCCGTCGATCTGTTGCCGGGGTCGGATCTGGTGGTGCCGCTGTGCTGGCTCGCTGCCGAGGCTGGTCTGCCCGTCTCGATGCTGGGCGCCACCGAGGCCGCGCTGGAAGGGGCCAGCGAGCAACTCGCGCGCGTCCTCCCCGGCTATCGGAAAGGACTGCTGATCGCGCCGCCGATGGGGTTTGACCCCGAAGGTCCGGTGGCCCGCGACGCCCTCGCCCGCCTTAACGCGCTTGGGCCTGGCCTGTGCCTGATCGCGCTTGGCGCGCCCAAGCAGGAACGGTTCGCCGCCCTTGGCCGTACCCTCGCGCCCCGGATGGGATTTGCCTCGGTCGGGGCCGGGGTCGAGTTCCTCTCGGGCAATCAGACCCGTGCCCCGGAATGGGTGCGAAAAATCGCGATGGAATGGGCCTGGCGGGCGGTGGCCTCGCCGCGCCGGCTGCTGCCGCGCTATGCCGCCTGCTTCGCGATCCTGCCGGGTGAGATCAGGAAGGCCTGGCACCTGCGGTCGCAAGATCTATTTGTATTCGATCAGGCCCCGCCTGCGACGCAACACCCGGTCGCGCAGATAGCCAAGCGCGCCCAGGGCTTCCGGAAACTTCCCCAGGACCGTCAGAACCGCGGCCTCAGTGCCCGCGCGTCCCTCATGACGCCAGCGAAACCCGAGGCGCAGCATCTGCAAGGGCCAGATCAGGCCCGCGAGCCAGAACGCCGGATGGATCAGCCCCGCCAGCACTACCAAAACCGGCAGTAAGGCGCCCCAGACCAAAGCGCGCGCCGTCTCGCGCCGCCAATGGCGGTCGGGGCCGCGCCCATGCAGGGCCGCACCTTCGGCGAAAGCATGTCCCGCGCGTTTCATGCGCCGCCACCATTGCGACACACGCGTCATCGCTGCGTCATGCAGCGTCATCTCCGCGTCGATCCGCCAGATCTGCCCGCCTGCCCGGCGCAGCCGCTGGCACAGCTCCGGCTCCTCGCCCGCGATCAGATCCTCGCGGTAGCCGCGCACCGCGTGGAAATCCTGCAGCCTCATCAGCGCATCCCCGCCGCAGGCCAGCGCCTCGCCGACAGGCGTGTTCCATTCGCGGTCACAGAACCGGTTATAGACCGAAGCCTCCGGGTGCCGCTCGCGTCTGCGGCCACAGATCACCACGGCACCGGGGTGGTCGCGAAAGCCCTGCAGCCCGCGCGCCACCCAGCCCGGCACCACTTCGCAATCGCCATCGACGAACTGGACGTAATCGGGCTCTGCGCCCTCTGCAGTCAGCGCAAGTACACCGGCATTGCGTGCCCGCGCCGCCGTGAAGGGGCGCGAAAGGTCAAGCGCGACCACAATCGCCCCTGCCCGCCGCGCCAGCGCCTGCGAGCCATCGGTCGAGCCGCTGTCGACATAGACCAGCCGCCGCACCTGGCCTGTAAGTGACGCGAGACAGGCGGCAAGCCGGCCGCCTTCATTGCGACCAATCACAACGGCATCAACGACCGGCCCGGGTGGGGCAGACGGGTCCCGTGGCGCAGGGATATGAGGCGTGTCGGCTGTCATGGCCATCACGCCTAAGCCCGCCAGGTTTCAAAGTCAAAGCCCTGCGCAGCGGCCGCGCCCCTGCCCGCCCCGGCCCGGGCAGCGGGGGTGCCGGCGGCGCGACCCGCGCGGTCGGTAAAGTAGCTGAGATCACAGCCATTTCCCATGCGCCGGGGTTTCATTTTTACCCTCTATCTGTTAGGAATGCTCTTCTGGGCGGGGGCCCGGACTCCAGGCTACATCCTTCAGGCCAGACCGGCCCCGGAGGGGATCCCGCATCTGGGACCGGCATCGCGCCTGCCATCCGGCAGGGGATATCAATTCCGGGCGCGCAGTCCTGCTGCCGCCCTTCTGTCGGAACCGGATTACAGATGAGCCGCCACAACATACATGGCCCTTTCGGTTCAAACCCCCTGGATATGGGATTTCCCCTGATGGGCGCAGAAGATAATAACCAGGATCGCAAAGCCGGGGCCGCCGCGCGTGGCACCGCTGTCTCCCTGTTCAAACCCGGCCATCCGCGCATCAATCTGCCCATCGCGCTTGACCAGCGCACCGGGCGCGAGATCTCTATCTCGCCCGCAGTTTTTGCCAGCCCGAACCCCTCGAAAGTCTGGGAATCAATCGGAGAAATCCATGTCGATGCCGCCCGGCTGGTCAGAAACGGTTTGTTCCTGAAACCGGAACACCACCAGATCACCCGCTATTTCGACATGCTGCGCACCCGCATCGCCCAGGCGATGACCAAAGAAGGAATGAGCCGGCTCGCCATCACCTCGCCGCGCGCCGGCTGTGGCAAGAGCTATGTCGCCGCCAATCTCGCGCTGTCGCTGGGCCGGCTGCCCTCGTGCCGGACGGTGCTGATGGATCTCGATCTGCGCCACCCGCGCCTCGCGAGCCTGTTTGCACAAACCCCGTCGCCCCAGCTGCTGGAATTCCTCCAGGGCGAGCAGCCGCTTGAGGGCCAGTTCCGCCGCATCGGCCCGAACCTGGCGCTGGCGCTGAACAGCGAGCCTGTCGCCCGCCCGGCCGAAACGCTGCAGGATCCGCAGACCACCGCCGCGCTGCAATCGGCAAGTGATCTGCTGCAGCCCGATATCCAGCTTTTCGATACGCCGCCGGCGCTGGAATATGACGACATGATCGCGCTGAGCGGCCAGGTCGATGCGGTGCTTCTGGTGGTGGATGGCACCCGTACCACCGCCGCCGATATCACCGCCTGCGAACGGATGTTCGAGGGCCGCGTGCCGCTGCTCGCGGTGGTGCTGAACCGGGCACAGGATCGCGGGCTTCTGGCGGGCCAGGGCCTTGCCGACCGCCTGTTCGGAGGCGCAATCAGCCGCTGGTTCGGGCGCGGCTGAGGGACGATCACCATGGGACATCTGCGCAATATCGAAGATCTTCTGGGCTTTCTGCTGCGGCGCGGCTGGATGATCGCGCTTTGCGCGCTGATCGCGGTCGTGCTGGCCGCGCTTTACGCCAAAGGCCGCCCCGATAATTACACCGCCTGGGCCTCGATCGAGATCCAGACCGCCCAGGTCCGGGTGCCGGTCGCAGGACAGCCGGCCGAGGCCACTCAGGCCTCCGGCTCGGCGCAGCTGGTGCAATCGCTGCAACACCGGCTGACGACGCGGCAGAACCTGGTCGCGATCATCGAACGGCACGGGCTCTTCAGCGACCTGCCCGCGATGTCGACCGAGGCGAAAGTGACCGCCCTGCGTGCGGCGATCCGGTTTGACACGGTCGAGGTTTCGGGCGACCCCGCCTATGGCCAGCCGACCCAGGTCTCAGCAGTGGTGATCAGCACGACCTTCGGCGATGCCGATAATGCGGCGCGCATCGCCAATGATCTGGCGCAAAGCGTGGTGGATCTCTCGGCCTCGGGCCAGCTCGCACGGGCGCGCGAAAGCTATACCTTCCATTCCGACCGGCTGTCGGTTCTGAACACCGAGATCCAGGCGCAGGAGGCAAAAATCATCTCCTGGCGCAATGCAAATGCCGAAATGCTGCCGCCGGTATCGGCGACGCGGCGCGAAGAGCTGACCACCATCGAGACCGATCTGCGCGGGCTCGACCGCGATCTGCTGCTGGTCGATGAAGAGCGCCGCCGCATCTCGGCGCGCGAGACGTTGCGACCGACCGACCGGCAGCGTCTGCGCGAGTTGGATGATCAGACCACGCTCATCGCGGGCCAGCAAGCGGCGCTGAAGACCCGTGCCGCCGGCATCGAATCCGGGCTTGCGGGTGTTGCGGTGGCGGAACGCGGTCTTGCGGATCTTGAGCGGGACCTTGGTCAGATCCAGCGCAATTTCGACCAGGCTTCGGATGCTCTGGCCGAAGCAGATTCTCAGGTGCGTCTGGCCGAACGCCAGCAGGGCGAACGGTTCGGCATTCTCGATCGCGCCATCACGCCCGAGCATCCCGACGGCCCACGCCGCAAGATGTTCGTGGCGGCGGGGGCGATTGCGGGGCTGCTCGGCGGGCTGATCCTTGCCTTCCTGCTGGATCTGCTGAGGCCGGTGATCCGCACGTCGACGCAGATGGAACGCGAACTCGGTCTGCGCCCGATCATTGCCTTGCCGGAGATCCACCCTACCGGCCATCACAAGCGGGCCAGCGCAAGCGGGCGAGGATGACCTGCAACGACAGGCAGTCCCTCCGCCGGACACATCGGCGCCAGGCGTTGCGGGGGGCCTGGGTCGCAGATACTTCTGAGTGCAGCGTGAGCCGGTAACACGGCTGGCCGCGCTTTTGGACCTCACGGCACAGAGCCCGGAGATCCTTCACCTCTCCGGGCTGACCTCCTCAATGCACGGGCAGGCAATGTCAGGAACCGCGCCGTGGAATCGCCTCCGGTCCCGCAGGTCCACCGAACTTGCAGCTTCGGCATTCAGAACCGATCTGTCCCGGCGCCGTGAGATTGACAGCACTATGATCTTAATCTGTGACGGCAGCCTTTGCTGTCCACGCAAAGGGCAGCAGGCGATTATTTAAACAGGGTGAACGCCCCGCCCAAAGACATATGTGTTTCAGCAGCCGGTGCCGCGCAGCACCACGCTCACCGTCCGCGCCAGAATGCCGAGGTCAGTCATCAGAGAAAGCTGTTCCTCATAGACCGCATCATATTCCGCCCGCGCCTCAAAGGTCGTGCGGTTGCGGCCAGCGGTCTGCCAGTAGCCGGTCACACCCGGGCGCAGCGCGTAATAGGCCGTGCCGGGATAGAGGTCGCGCTGGTTCAGCATCATCGGCCTTGGGCCGACCAGGCTCATATTGCCGATGAAGACATTCCAGAGCTGCGGAAGTTCATCCAGCGACGAGCGACGCAGGAAATGGCCAAACCGGGTGACGCGCGGGTCATTGCGCAGCTTTTGCGTGCTGTCCCATTCCGCACGCGCCGCGGGATTGACCGCCAGCCAGGCCTCCAGCCGCTGATCCGCATCGACTACCATCGAGCGCAGCTTCCACATCCGGAACGAACGCCCGCCTTTGCCGATCCGCATCTGACTGTAGAAGGGGCTGCCGCCATCGCGCGCCACAAGGATCGCCAGCACGAAAACCACCGGCACCATAATCGGCACCGCCGCCAATATGGCGAACAGATCCAGCACCCGTTTGAAAGCATGGCGATAGACACCGCCACGGCCGGGCAGGTTCAACACCTGCTCGCCTTTGTCAGATGTTTTTCGCAACAATGGTGCGGTGCCCGCAGCCCCGGCGGTTTTTGCTGAAATGATTGACATTGTCAGCGCTCGGTCAACAAATTCGGCGAATGAGGCACAGCACAGACCCCCCGGGTGACGATATTCACCGTCGCCACATCAAAACTTGGCAGAACTTTTAACCACATCTACAGCACCCGGTCAGAATGCCCCCGGGGATCATTTTATCCGATGGGGACGGGGCGCGAAAAGCATGATCGCCATGTGATCACCACAATTCCGACGCAATTCAGAGATTTTTGGCCATGACAGGGGGGCGGCTCCTGTCTTCGCGCCGGAAATGCCACGTTCCGGCCCTGAAGCGCCCGGCGAAGGACACAAAGTCCCAGACGCGATTCGGAGCCACTGATCGCCACAAAGCATGCGGGCTTTCGGTGAGGCGCCTGAAAAGTCCCGAAATGTTGTTTCGTATTCTATTACAATCGGCAAGATCTGGCCGCTCTGCCCCCTGGCAACAGACGTATCGCCGCGCGGTTTGTCAGGCGTCACCGGCGCCCGAGGTCTCTTCCCAGTCGCCTGTGTGGAAAAAAGCCATCGTCATAAGAGAGGTAGCCCCTGCCCCGGAATAGCAGAGCAGCCAGGCCAGAGGCGGGTGGCCCGCCAGGACAGAAAGGCTGAGCGCAAGGCCAGCAACAAGAACCGAGACCGCGAGATATCCTGCTATCATATGTCCCCGCTGCTTACACTACCTGCAACGCGGCGTGTCCCGACCTGGGGCCGCGGCTATTACCCCTCAGAACAACGCAGAAGCGGGGATATTGCAAGGATTGCCGTATAACAGGTTTAGAATTACCTAATGTTGCGCAGGGAAAGCACAGGACAGCCCGCTCGCCTGCCAGGGATATCAGTCTTAGGGCAACTCAGCCGGCAGGCAATTCACGTGGAGGAGGATCTCAGTCGGTGGCCAGCTCTGACAGATAGCGGCCATAATCGTTCTTGCCGAAGAGCTTGGCCCGCGCGGCCAGTTGCACCGCGTCGATCCAGCCCTCACGGAAGGCGATTTCATCGGGCGAGCCCACTTGCAGACCCTGCCGCAGCGTCAGCGTGCGCACGAAATTCCCCGCATCGAGCAGGCTGCCATGGGTGCCGGTGTCAAGCCAGGCATAGCCGCGCCCCATCCGCTCGACCCGTAGCGTGCCCTCGGCCCGGTAGATCTCCAGCAGATCCGCAATCTCCAGCTCGCCGCGCGCGGATGGCTTCACCCGTGCCGCAAGTTCCGATGCCCGACCGTCGAGGAAATACAGCCCGGTCACCGCGAAATTCGACGGCGGATTGGCCGGTTTCTCGATGATCGCCCGCACATTGCCGTCGCGGTCGAAATCCACCACGCCGTAGCGTTCGGGGTCAGAGACGTGATAGCCGAACACCGTGCCGCCGGCCTCGCGCGCAGACGCCGCGGCCAGCACTTCCGGCAGGCCGTGGCCGAAAAAGATATTATCGCCCAGCACCATCGCCGAAGGCGCGCCACCGAGGAAGTCTTCGGCCAGCAGATAGGCCTGAGCCAGGCCATCGGGCGAGGGCTGGGTGATCCAGGTGAGCGACAGCCCCCATTGGCTGCCATCGCCCATCAGCCGCTGGAACTGCGTCTGGTCGTCCGGCGTGGTGATGATCGCGATCTCGCGGATGCCGCCCAGCATCAGCACCGAGAGCGGATAATAGATCATCGGCTTGTCATAAAGCGGCAACAGCTGTTTCGAGACGCCCATGGTGATCGGATAGAGCCGCGTGCCCGAACCGCCCGCCAGAATGATACCCTTGCGTTTCACGGCCTGTGTCATACTGCCAGCTCCTTCAGAACCTCATCAAGCCCGGTCCGCCAGTCAGGGCGCGGGATGCCGAATGCCGCCTCGAGCGCCGAACAGTCCAGCCGCGAATTCAGCGGCCGCTGCGCCGGGGTCGGGTATTCGCGGGTCGGAATACCCCCGATCCGGCAGGAAAGCCCGGCACGGGTCATGATCTCCTGCGCGAAATCCGCCCAGGTCGCATCTGGCGCGCCCGAGAAATGATGCGTGCCGCCCGACGCCCCCGCCTTCATCGCCAAAGCGGCCGTCAAAAGCGCATCGGCAATCGCTGCCGCCGGGGTCGGGCCGCCATGCTGATCGGCCACGACCTTCAGCAGGTCACGTTCGCGGCCCAGCCGCAGCATGGTTTTCACGAAATTCGCACCATGGGCCGAAAATACCCAGGAGGTGCGCAGGATCAGATGCTGGCCGCCGGCGGCGCGCACGCCCTCCTCGCCTTTCAGCTTTGAACGACCATAGGCGCCGAGCGGTGCGACCGGATCTTCGGGGCGGAAGGGTCGGTCACCCTGGCCCGAAAAGACGTAATCGGTCGAGATATGCAGAAAGGGGATCTGCGCGTTCGCGCAGGCTTCGGCCATTGCGGTGGGCGCGTCGCCATTGACCACGCTCGCCAGCGCCTCCTCGCTTTCGGCCTTGTCTACCGCAGTCCAGGCGGCGGCATTGATCACCGCCTCGGTCCGCCCGTCGGCAATCGCGGCCGCGCAAGAGGCCGGATCCACGAGATCCGCGTGATCGCGGCCCAGGAACACCGCCTGAACCCCCGCCGGCAGACGGCGCTGCAATTCCGTCGCGACCTGGCCGGTTTTTCCGAAAACGAGCAGCTTCATGCCTTAACCCCCAGCCGCTCGCCCACGCCCTGCCGGGCCAGCAGCGGCTGCCACCAGGCCTCATTGGCGAGATACCAGTCCACGGTGCGCTCCAGCCCCTCTTCGACGGTGACCGACGGGCGCCAGCCAAGTTCTTCGCGGATGCGTGACGGATCAATGGCATAGCGCGCGTCATGGCCGGGGCGGTCGGTCACGAAAGTGATCTGATCGCTGTAAGACCCCGCCCCTTTCGGGCGTTTGCGGTCAAGGATGGCGCACAGCGTCTGCACAAGTTCCAGATTGGTGCGCTCATTCTCGCCGCCGATATTATAGCTGCGGTTCAGCTGGCCTTTCTCGACAACCAACAGCAGCGCATCGGCGTGATCCTCGACATAGAGCCAGTCGCGGATATTCGAGCCATCGCCATAGATTGGCAGCGGTTTGCCGGCCAAAGCGTTCAGGATGATCACCGGGATCAGCTTTTCCGGGAAATGGAACGGGCCGTAATTGTTCGAGCAATTGGTCAGCACCACCGGCAGGCCGTAAGTCTCGGCCCAGGCGCGCACCAGATGATCCGAGGCCGCTTTCGATGCCGAATAGGGCGACCGCGGATCATAGGCGGTCTCTTCGGTGAATTTCACCGCAGGATCGCGCGGCAGCGAGCCGAAGACTTCATCGGTCGAAATATGGTGAAACCGGAAAGACGCAGGCTTGCCGGCGCGCGTCCACGAGGCCCGCGCGGCCTCGAGCATGTTATAGGTGCCGGTGATGTTCGTTTCGACGAAATCCCCCGGCCCGTCGATCGAGCGGTCAACATGGCTTTCCGCCGCCAGATGCATCACCGCATCGGGCTTATGCGCGTCGAAAATCCGGTCAAGCGCCGCCCGGTCCCTTGTATCGGCCTGTTCAAAGGCATAAAGCGGGCTGTTGCCGACCGAGGCGACATTTTCCAGGCAGGCCGCATAGGTCAGCGCATCGACATTCACGACGCTGTGCCCGCGCGAGACCGCCAGCCGCACCACGGCGGATCCGATGAACCCCGCGCCTCCGGTCACGAGAAGCTTCATGCTTTCACCTCATAGCGGAAGGGGCGGCCCGCATCTTTCAACAGCGGCGCGGCCTGGTCTTTGTCTGACAAAACCGGCGGCGCGCCGTCGAGGCCCCAGTCAATCCCGATCTCCGGATCATCCCAGCGGACGGCGCCATCGCAGTCGGGCGCATAGAAATCGGAACATTTATATTGCACCTCGACATCCGGGGTCAGGGTGACAAAGCCATGCAAAAAGCCCTGCGGGATCAGAAGCTGGCGCCCGTTTTCCGCCGACAGCTCTTCGGCCACCCATTGGCCAAAGCGGGGCGAGCCTTCACGGAAATCCACCGCCACATCAAGGATCGCGCCGCGGGTGCAGCGCACCAGCTTGTCCTGGGCATGGGGCGCAGACTGGTAATGCAGCCCGCGCAAAGTGCCTTTGGCGGCGGAAAAGGAATGGTTGTCCTGCACCCAGTCAATTTCGATCCCGGCCTCTTTCATCCGAAGCGCATTGAACGTCTCGGTGAACCAGCCCCGCGCATCGCCAAAACGGCGTGGCGTCAGCAGGAGGACTTCGGGAAGGGCGGTGGCTTCGGTCTGCATCTGGCTGGTCTTCCTCAGGGGTCGCAATCGGGTCGGGTCGCAATCAGGTCCGGGTCGCAATCGGGCGTCGTCATCAACGGGCATTGCCCCTTCATAAGCCCAGCGCCGCCTGTCACAAGTGCCGCTGCTTTCGGGGCGCGGAAAAGCACGCATCCGTCATATCTATCCAAATAATGTCAGCAATTCGTCACGCCCGGACCAGCAAAGTGTAATTATCAGCACCAGAGCCAGCGCGGCGGCCGTCAGATCATGGCGCGGATCCCAGGCCTTGTGACGCCGCGCCAGCCGGATCAGGAACGGATGTGTCAGCGCCAGCGCCAGCCCCTGGCCCAAAAGGGCACCGCCAAGCCCGCCCCAGCCTGCGCCGATGATCAGCGCCGTGGTCTGCAACGCCGCCCTTATCGCCTGGACGACGAAAAAGCCCCGCCCATCTCCGGCCGCCAGCGCTGCCTGGTCATAGGTCAGCCCGATCAGCATCGGCATCTGCGCCATCGCCACCGCCGCGATGATCACGCCCACATCCTGGTAGCGCGCATCGTATAAGACGCCCGCGATCAGGTCGCCGCCCGCCGCCATGGCGCCCATCACCAAAAGCATCGGGATCGTCAGGCCAAAGCGCAAATGACGCAGTTTGCGCGCGCCCGCCGGATCGGCATGGGGGCCCAGCTCGCGGTAGATCGGGATCATGATCCGCGTCACCACCAGCCCCGCCAGCAGCACCGGGAAGGAGGCGAGGAAAAAGCCGATATTATAGTGCCCGAGATCGGCCATGCTGAGCCAGGACCCCAGCACCGCCTTATCGCCCTGGGTCAGCAGGAAGCCGGCGGCCGTCGAGGCAAGGATCCATTTCCCGAAATGCACCAGTTCGCGCGCAGCGTCGGGCTCCCAGCGGAAACGGTTGGCAGGCCCGGGCAGGAAGACCGAAGTGAGGCACAGTTTCAGCAGGACCTGCGCCACCGCCCCCACCACCAGCGCCCAGATCGAGCCGGTGATCCAGGCGAAAACCACCATCACCACAATGCCGCCGATCTGCGCCGCGAGATCAAGAAGCGTCACCCGCACCAGAAGCAGATGTCGGTTCGCCGTGTCGATCCGCGTCGGGTTGAAGCCGCCGATCAGCAGCGTCAGCCCCGCGACCGGCACCATAAGCGCAAGCTCCGGCACGCCGTAAAACCAGGCGGCGGGCCAGGCGACAAGGCAGGTCAGCCCCCAGAGCCCCGCGCCGCGAAACACATTCAGCGTCCAGGCGGTGTTCAGGAAATCCGGGTCATCGCCGCGCGCAGAACGCGAAATGGCCGGGCCGATGCCGACATCGGAAAACATCTGCAGGCCGACCAGCACGACCATGACCAGCGCCATGACCCCGAAGGCCTCGGGATATAAAAGCCGCGTCAGAACCAGGTTCGACAACAGCCGGGCGAATTGCGCGAAAACATAAGACCCCGCGACAAAGGCCCCGCCGCCAAGCGCACGCCGGAAAAGGCTCTTGCCTCCGGTCAGTTCCATGATCTGCCCTTTTCTGCCCTGCCCCGCCCGGTCATCCGGTCGGTCATCCGGTTGGCCACACCGTCGGCAGAGTCGCCATCAGTGCCCCTGTGCAACGCTTTGCCACCTTCCCTTTGGCCCGGGCGCTTTACGCTTGCAAGCGGCACGGCCGCACCCGATCCTGGCCTTTGCTGCCGCTGCCATGAATTCGGATCATGAAACTCGCCTATCTGGTCAACAGCTATCCGCTGCCCTCGCAGACCTTCATCCGCCGCGAGATTCACGCGCTGGAGCGGATGGGCTGGCAGGTGCATCGTTTCGCCATGCGCTCGGAACGGGCGGGTCTGGTCGAGGCCGCCGATATCGCCGAAGACAGCCGCACCGAACATCTGCTGGAACACGGGCTGTTGCGCCTGATCCGCAGCGCCCTGCCCTTCGCCCTGCGCCGTCCGGGCGCGGCCTGGCGCAGCCTCAGACTGGCGCTGAAATGCGGCGCCAATGGTGCCGGCGGCGCGCCCGGAACCGGCGGCAGGCTGCGTCACCTGGTCTATTGGATCGAAGGGGCCGAGGTCGCACGGCGCTGCCACCTGGCGCGACTGCCGCATATCCACGCGCATTTCGGCACCAATTCCACCACGGTCGCCATGCTGGCGGCGGAAATCGGCGGTCTGGGTTTCTCCTTCACCACGCATGGGCCCGAAGAATTCGACGCCCCCCGCGCCCATAATCTCGGTGAGAAAACCGCGCGCGCCGATTTCTCGGTGGCGATTTCCTCTTTCGGGCGCGCGCAGCTCTGCCGCTGGGCCGGCGTGCAGGACTGGCCAACGATCGAGGTCGTGCATTGCGGCATCGAGACCTGGCGCTTCCCCGAGCCCGCGCCGATGCGCGATACCGGACCGCGCAGGCTTGTGGCCATTGGCCGCATGTCGGAACAAAAGGGGTTTCCGCTTCTGATCGAGGCGATGGCGCAGGTGAAGGCCGATCTGCCCGATCTGCGCCTTACTCTGATCGGCGAGGGCGAGCTGCGCCCGATGATCGAATCGCAGATCCGCGCGGCGGGGCTTGAGGATCGCATCACCCTGACCGGCTGGCTGGATGAGGCCGGGGTCCGCGATGAACTCGCGCGCGCCCATGCGCTGGTGTTGCCCTCTTTCGCCGAGGGCCTGCCGATGGTGCTGATGGAGGCTTTCGCCGCCGGGCGCCCCGCGATTGCCAGCGCCATTGCCGGCATTCCGGAACTGGTCACGCCCGGCACCGGCTGGCTGGTGCCGGCGGGTGACGCCGATGCGCTGGCCGATGCGATGCGCGGCTTTGCCGCGGTGCCGGTCGGGGTGCTGGCCCGGATGGGGCGCGAGGCGCGGGCCGACGTCTTTGCCCGCCATGACATCAATATCGAGGCCGGAAAGCTCGCCCGCCATTTCCGCGCTGCGCTGCGTCTGCCGGCGGAAGGCCATGATCCGGTCAGCGACCACGGGTGAACTCCGTAGTGCCGCGTCTGAGCCGCACCGCCAGTGCAACCGCCGCATAGGCCGCGAAGCCCAGCGGGTCGCGCGCTGCAAGTCGTATCAGCCCGCCCGCGCCTAAGGAGGCCTTGCCCTCGCGTTCCAGAATGCCGGGAAAAGCTGCGGCGAGTTCGCGCACGCCAAGATCCTGACGGCGGCGCACCCTGACCAGGGCGGCAAAGCCTTCGACCATCGGCCAGGAATAGGGTGCGGCGATCTGCACCCGCTCCTCTGGCTCGAATTGCAGCCGCACGAAAGTGTCATCCGAGATCAGCCGGGGAAATTCGCCCCATCGCGCGCGGCCCTCCGGGTTGGTGGCGTAAAGCCCATAGCCGGGCGCAGTGCTTTGCGCGAAAGGCAGCTGCTGCCAGAACCGTGCATAGGCGCGGGTGATCCATGATTTCGCCTGCGGGATCTGCGGCGTGGCCCCGGCATAGAGCGCGCGAGGGCGGGCCAGCGCCGCCACCAGCCCCGCCATCACCCCCGGGGACACCAGGCAATCGGCATCAAGCCAGGCGAGAACGCGGCCCCGCGCCACCGCCTCGCCCGCATTCAGCGCGCCTGGTTTCGAGCCCTCGGCGAGATCAAGCACAGTCATCTGCCAGCCCTCCGGCACCGGAACTGCCCGGGCGATCCCGGCTGTGTGGTCGCGGCAGCCATTGGCCACCACGATCACTTCGGCCCCTCCTGGCACAGGATCCGAGGCAAAGACCGCCATGAGGCAGGGGCCGATCCAGGCTTCCTCGTTCGAAGCCGGGATGATGACGCTGAGCGCAGGCGGCGGGTTCAGCATGCGCCACAGGCCCGGATCAGCGCCCGCCAGCGCGGATTGTCATCCGAGAGATGCCTGAGCGCGCCCCAGCTGCCATGCCGCCCAGGCGTCGCGACAAAGCCGTAATGGGTGAAAGGCGCATCGGTCAGCGCAGCCCAGGACGCGAGCAGTTCCTCATAAAGCACGCCCATTCCGTCCGAGTAATTCAGAGCGGTGAAAAAGGCGGTGACCTCGGCGTCATCGGCAACCGGGCCGATCCCGGTCACATGGGTACCGCCCTCATACATCACCAGCCGCAGCCCATGTTTTTTTGCAATTTCAGCCTGATAGGGCCAGATCACCCCGGTCAGATGCGCCAGGGTATCATCGGGATTCCCCGAGACAGAACCATCGCGCAATTCCGCAACGGCGCGCCCGATTGCCTGGTCGAGCCCGTATTTCTCGCCCCAGGCTTCCAGCGCAGCGCCTTCAAGCCCCAGTCGCGCAGCATGTTCCTTTGCTGCCTCTTTGCTTTCGCCAAGCCAGGCGCGGATCATCGGCAGCCGATCCTCATGGCCCAGCGCGCCCGAGAAATAGCCGGTCACCGCCCAGGCATCAAAGCTGGTCACAGGTGCGGGCCGTCCCTCATCCGTCACCTGCTTTGGCGCAAGGATATGCTCTTCCAGCCCCAGCCAGCCGGTCTGGGTCGACAGGACCCGCACAAGCCGCGCCGGATCGGCGATTTCCTCCGCCCAGATCGCCATGACCTCTGCCGCGCGCAGTGCGTAAAAGGCGAGCCAGCCGCCATCCCCGCCCCAGCGGGCCTTGGCCTGCTGATCCGCCCAGGCGGCCTGGGAAAACTGCCAGTTCCAGACTTCGTTGGAATATTCCACCCAGGCTACACGGCCCGGCGCCAGACCTGTCGCGACAACCTGCGCCATCTCGGCCACCAGCGCGTCTGACGCCATATGCGGCAGCGTGATCCAGGGATCAGCCCCCATCCGGTTGGCAAGTTCAACCACGACCTCGACCGGCACGCCACGCCGCGTCCAGGTGTAATCCCCGGGCCGGGGCCGGTCTTCGGGCGTGATCAGCGGCGAATCGTTGGTCTGCAGCCAGTCCATGAAGCGCAAAAGCCCGATGCCTTTGACCCGCGCAAGGAAATCGGGGTTGAACACTTCCCCCGCCGCCATGAGCGCCTCACGGTCTTCGCGCAGGACGCGGATCTCGCGGACCGGATCGGCGGGATCGCTTTCGGTGATCCGCAGGTCGACAAGACCCGGCCCGGGCGTAAAATCAAAGCTGATCCGGCTGCCGTCCCGGCGCGGATTGCGCGCCAGACCGCCAACCGCGACATCACCGGTGCCGCTCCAGGTCACCAGATAGCGGCCGGCCAGATCGCGCGCATCAGGCGGCATATCGGTCAGAAGCACCGTGCCGATGGCGTCGAGCCCCTCCGGGATATGCTTCGGCCAGCCGTGATCGCCCAGCACGCCCGCCGCTGCGAGCGCGTCATGGTCCAGGCCGCCCCATTGCCCCGGCAGATGCCCGATCCAGTCACGCGCCGATTTCATCACATCAAGGAACGGCTGTTCCGGCGACCAGTCGCGCCCGCCCAAAAGCCCCATGCCGAGACCCTGCGCCCTCGCCTCTGCCCAGGCGGCGCCGGGCAGCAGCGGCACAGCCATCGCGCCCGCAACGGTTTTGCCAAAAGCCCGGCGGGTCAGCGCCACCCTCACGGCCCCGACCTTTGCGCGACACCACTTGGCGGATAAGCGGTCACGACATCCCAGGCGATTTCCTGCATGCGCTTTGCCGCCACCGGATCAATATTGATGCGGCCGCCATCGGCGCGGGGGACGTCTGCGGGCAGCCCTACCGGCGAGCGGCCATAGATTACTGCATAATGCGCCACTGCCAACAGCCAGGCACCGGTATCATTGAAATGGATGTCATCGCTCAGGAAATCCTCGACACCGCGAAGCCCGGGCAGCTCGCCCGCCTCAGCCGCGCGAACGACCGCCGCCATCACCTGGCCGCCGGGGATGACATGGATCGTGCCCACGCCTTCAGTCCCCATCGCCGGGCGGAGCAGCGCGCCCTCCCACAAGGCGGGCAGGTCCTGGCCGATCCGTCCCAGCCAGTCGCCGGGATCGTTCGAGGTATCGTTCAGCGAATGCCAGGTCTCGTAAAGATAGACCCGCGCATCTGGTCGCGCCTTGCGGATCTCAGCTGCCCAATAGGCGAGCGCACCCGGCGCATCATGCCAGCGGATCGCATCTTCCAGCGCCACCATTTCGGTCAGCACCACCACCGGATAGTCACCACTCGCAATGGCCTCCCCCGCCGGGCGAAAGGCGGGTGTTGCATTTTCCTCTGCCAGTCCAGCGACTTCGCCCTTGCGATGCGCGTTCAGGCTTGCCCCCCAGCCGAGCTGGCTGTTCCAGTCATGCCCGGCGAAGCCCGCGAGAATCGCCGGCATATCGCGCCCGGTCAGCGAATGACCCAGATGGTAGACCGCAACCGGCCCGGTCGGGGGAGGCAGCGGCGCATCATAACGGGCGGCAAATTCCTCCTGCGACAATTCGCGCCCCAGCGCCGCGCCGGGCAGCACCAATGGCAGGCTCAGCACCGCACCCAGAAGAACGACGCAGGCCAGAATGGCGCCCGCCAGCAGAAGAATCGGCTTTTTCACAGCTTGTTCCCTGGCTGCCACAGAAGGATCACCGGATGATTTTGCCCTTAATTCTTCGCAGTTACCACAGCGGGGCAGAAAAAGCTGCGTTTCCAGCCTGAAAACGATGCGAAAACCGGCCCCTGCCCGCCACCTCGCCGCGTGATGCCCGCAGTTTCACGCGCCCGCCAGCCGACAGTCCGGTGACAATCCGTCAGGCTGCAGCTATTCTCCGCGCCGCTTCCGGGGGACAATCGGAGGGCGTTTGGCAGGAAGGGCAGAACCGGGTGACACGCGCCAGTGACCGCGTCAGTGAGATGGGCTTCGAGGCGCCGGGCCGGCGTGAGCGGCTGGCAAATCGCTATGCCGCCTGGGCCGCGCGCCATGCCAAACCGGCCGACGGCTTTTCGCTGCGCCCCGAGCCGCGCTCAATCGGGCTTTATGCGCGCGGCAAGCAGATCATGGCCGGGAATATCGTGCTTGCCGGCCATCTGGTCGAGGCCGGGGACCCAGCTGCCGAAGCCGAGATCTGGGATCTGACCGCGCCCGACCCCGCTTTCACTGATGAGGCGCATGGCTTCACCTGGCTTGATGATCTGGCCGCACTTGGCACATCGCGGGCGCGCGACCGGGCCCGCGCCTGGACCTGGAGCTGGATCCGGCGATTCGGCGATGGCACCCGCCCTGGCTGGACCCCGGCGCTGACCGGCAGGCGGGTGATCCGCTGGATCCATCATTCCGATTTCCTGCTCGAGGGCGAAGCCCCTTCAGACCGCGCCCGCTTCTTCGCCTCTCTGGCGCGGCAGGCGGGGTTTCTGGCGCGCCGCGCGGCGTCGGCCCGGCCCGGCCTTGCCCGGATCGAGGCGCTGACCGGCCTGATCTACACCCATCTCTCGCTGGAAGAAGAGGCGCCAAAACTTGGCCAGGCCCTGACCGCACTGGCAAAGGAATGCGACGAGCGCATTGACCGCAGCGGCGCGATCAACAGCCGCAACCCCGAGGAATTGCTGGAGATTTTCACCCTGCTCGGCTGGGCGGTGCAAAGCCTCTCGGATGCGGGGCACACGGTTCCGGCGGCGCTTTCGGCGGCTTTGGACCGGGTCGCGCCCTGTCTGCGCGCGCTGCGCCATTCCGATGGCGGGCTGGCGCGCTTCCATTCCGGCGGCACCGGGCCTGAGGGGCGGCTTGACCAGGCACTTGCTGCCTCACGGGCGCTGCCAGCGGCGGGGCATGTTACCCTGGCGATGGGCTATGCACGGCTCTCGACCGCCCGAACCACCGTCATCCTTGATGTCGCCGACCCGCCCGGCGGCCCGGCGGCACAACACGCGCATGCCTCGACCGCGGCGTTTGAGCTGAGTTCCGGGCGCCGCCCGCTGATCGTCAATTGCGGCCCGGGTCAGAGCGCCGGGCCGGAATGGCGGCTCGCGGCACGGGCGACGCAGTCTCATTCGGCTCTGTCACTGACCGGGTTTTCCTCATCCCGCTTTGGCGCCTCGACCAGCCATCTGAGCGAGCGCGCCCATGTCTCGGACCTGCATTTCGCCGGGTCTGACGGCGCTTTCGTGCGCCTCAGCCATGATGGCTGGCAGGCGGGGCACGGGCTCATTGCCACCCGCGAGCTGCATCTCTCGCCCGACGGGCGGCGGCTGAGCGGCACGGATCTTCTGTCCTCGACCACTCCCGATGCCCGCGCGCAATTCGACCGGATGGTCGAACGCTCGCCGCTGGGTGGGCTGCCCTTCACCATCCGCTTCCATCTGCATCCCGATGTCGATGCCTCGCTGGATATGGGGGGCGCGGCGGTGTCGATGCAGCTGAGATCGGGCGAGATCTGGGTTTTCCGCCATGACAGCGGCGCCGATCTCTCGCTGGAGCCCTCGGCCTGGCTGGAACGTGGCCGGCTTGCGCCGCGCCATGCACAACAGATCGTGTTGATGGGCTTTGCCCAGCACTATGACAACCGTATCGGCTGGACGCTTGCGAAAGCCCAGGATACTCCGCTCGCGATCCGCGATCTGGACCGGGATGACCCGGTTCCCATCTGAATTCCCCGTCAGAGAGGCCCCATGTCGATTTCCGCGCCCCGCTCCGCCGCCCCTGCGACACCCGTCCGCCCGCGCCGCGCCCTTTTGTCGGTATCGGACAAGACCGGGCTGATCGGGTTTGCGCGCGCGCTGCACGACCATGGCGTCGAACTGCTCTCGACCGGCGGCACAGCCAAGGCGCTGCGCGAGGCGGACCTGCCGGTGAAAGACGTGGCCGAGATCACCGGTTTCCCCGAAATGATGGATGGTCGCGTTAAGACGCTGCATCCGATGGTGCATGGCGGGCTGCTCGCGCTGCGCGACAATAAAGATCATATCGCGGCGATGGAGGATCACGGGATCGGGGTGATCGATATCCTGGTCGTGAACCTCTATCCGTTTGAAGAGACCGTGGCGAAGGGCGCCGATTATGCCACCGCCGTCGAGAATATCGACATTGGCGGCCCGGCGATGATCCGGGCGGCGGCCAAGAACCATGCCTTTGTCGCAGTGGTGACCGATACCGAAGACTATGCCGGTGTGATTGCAGAAATCGAACAGAACGGCGGCACGAGCTATGCCTTCCGCCAGCGGCTCGCGCTGACCGCTTATGCCCGCACCGCAGCCTATGACACCGCCGTGTCGACCTGGATGGCGGCAGCGATTGCGGAACCCGCGCCGCGTTACCGCGCCATGGCCGGAAAACTTGCACAAACCCTGCGTTATGGCGAGAATCCGCACCAGAAAGCCGCCTTCTACCTGGACGGATCGAACAGACCCGGCGTGGCCACCGCAAAACAGTGGCAGGGCAAGGAACTCAGCTACAACAATATCAACGACACCGATGCCGCGTTCGAGCTGGTGGCAGAGTTTGCGGGCCAGGGCCCGGCGGTTGCCATTATCAAACATGCGAACCCCTGCGGCGTCGGCAAAGGCTCTTCGCTGCTCGAAGCTTACCAGCGCGCCTATAGCTGCGATACGACCTCGGCTTTCGGCGGCATTGTCGCGCTGAACCAGGAGCTGGACGCCGCCACCGCCGAAGAGATCGTGAAGATCTTCACCGAAGTCGTCATCGCGCCTTCGGCCAGCGATGCGGCGAAAGCGGTCTTTGCGGCGAAAAAGAACCTCCGCCTCCTGACCACGGGCGCGCTGCCGGATGCGTCGCAGGGAGTGCTCTCGTTCCGCCAGGTCGCGGGTGGCTTTCTTGTCCAGGATTCGGATGTCGACACGATCACGCTATCTGATCTGAAAGTGGTGACGAAACGCGCCCCTTCGGGCCAAGAGCTGGAAGACCTGTTCTTCGCCTGGAAAGTCGCGAAACATGTCAAATCAAACGCCATCGTCTATGTGAAAGACGGGGCCACGGTCGGCATCGGCGCGGGCCAGATGAGCCGCGTCGACAGCACCATGATCGGCGCGAGGAAAGCCGGCGAGATCGCCGGAGCCCTTGGGCTGAGCGAAAGCCCGGCGGTCGGTTCAGTCGTCGCCTCGGACGCCTTCTTCCCCTTTGCCGACGGGATCGAAGTTCTGGCGGGCAATGGTGTGAAAGCCGTGATCCAGCCCGGTGGCTCGATGAAAGACGCCGATGTGATCGAAGCCGCAGACCGGCTTGGCCTTGCGATGGTCTTCACCGGCCAGCGCCATTTCCGGCACTGACATGCGCGCAGCCTGGCTTTCCGCCCTCATCACCTTCGGCCTCGACCAGGCGTCCAAACTGGCGGTGGTCCAGGGGCTCGATCTGATCAACCGGGGCGAGATCGATGTCTGGCCTCCGTTCCTCGTCTTCCGCATGGCCTGGAATCGCGGCATCAATTTCGGCCTCTTTGCCGGGGATGCCGAGGCCGTGCGGTGGGGAATCGTTCTGGTCTCGCTGGTGATCTCGGCCTGGGTCTGGGTCTGGGTGCGGCGCTCGCGCCCCGGCACCCTTGCGCAGATTTCCGCCGGTCTGCTGGTCGGTGGTGCGCTTGGCAATGTGATCGACCGGATCTGGTACGGCGCGGTGGCGGATTTCCTCAATACGTCCTGCTGCGGATTCGAGAATCCCTATGCGTTCAACGTCGCCGATATTGCAATCTTTGCCGGGGCCTTTGGCCTCGTGCTCTTTACCGGCAGGCCGGCTGAGGGCCGGAAATCGGGGGCAAAAAAGGGCTGAGCCGGATTTCTGACGGTGCCGGGCCTGCGCCCTGGCCGAAAGACCCCGTGACGCGACCAATCCCATAGGCTAAGAGACTTCAAAGGCCGAAGGGCAGCATAAGACGGAAAGACGAATGCCGGGGAACAGGATGCAGGCAAGATCGGGCGCAAGGTCGGGCAAGGGCATGATCGCGCTGACGATTGCGCTGGTGCTGTCCGGATGTGCCGCCGACAAGGGCGATTCAACCGATCTGATGCGGCTGCGCTCGAAAGACGGGCCGGATGAATTCGCGGTCCTGCCGCCGAAGGCGCTGGAAATGCCCGGAAGCCTCAGGGATCTGCCCGCGCCGACGCCGGGCGGCGGAAACCGCACCGATCAGCGCCCGCTTGATGATGCAGTGGTGGCGCTTGGCGGCAAGCCCGGCGCTTCGGGTGGCATACCCGCTGCCGATGCCGCGCTTTATGCCCATGCCGCGCGCAATGGCACCCAGGCCGATATCCGCAGCCAGCTCGCCTCGGAAGATCTGCAATGGCGGCGCGACAACAAGGGCCGCATTCTTGAGCGCATGTTCAGCGTCAATACCTATTACCGCGCCTATAAAGACCAGTCGCTCAATCAGTATCGTGAACTGGAATACTGGCGTTCTCGCGGTCTTTTGACCCCATCTGCTCCGCCGGAAGGCTATGACAAGCAGAAGGAAGAAAAGGAACGCCAGAAGAAGAAGCGCGGCGGCCTCCAGCTGTTCTGATGTCAGGGATGCGTCCTTAACCCGTATCCCGGTCCTCAGCCGCCAGGAGCCCGTTCAACCTGCCCCCAGCCGGGCAGCGCCCGGAACACAGCGGAAAACCATCGGAGGACGGATGCGTCTTGTGACCCGACTTGCCCGCAAAGCCAGGGGGAAAACCCGCGGCTTTGCAAGGATCATGCCTGCTTTGCCACTGCTTGCGGCATTGTCAGCCTTTGCCGCCCAGGCCGAAACGGTTTCGGCCTTCCGGCTGGAAAACGGTCTCGATGTGGTGGTGATCGAGGATCACCGCGCCCCGGTCGTCGTCCAGATGATCTGGTATCGCGCCGGCGCCGCCGATGAGCCTGCGGGCAAATCCGGCATCGCGCATTTTCTGGAACATCTGATGTTCAAGGGCACCGACAAAGTGCCCGCCGGCCAGTTCTCGGCCACGGTCGAGGCGCATGGCGGTGATGACAATGCCTTCACCTCCTGGGATTACACCGCATATTTCCAGCGCATTGCTGCCGATAAGCTGGAAATGGTGATGGAGATGGAGGCCGACCGGATGCGGGGGCTGAAACTCGACCCCGCCGTGGTGCTCACCGAACGCCAGGTGATCCTTGAGGAACGCGCGCAGCGCACCGATTCCGATCCGGGCGCGCTTCTGGGCGAACAGATGCGGGCGGCCCTGTTCATGAACCACCGCTACGGCGTTCCGATCATCGGCTGGCGCCATGAGATTGCCGAGCTGACCCGCGAGGATGCGCTGGCCTGGTATGAGCAATATTACGCCCCGAACAATGCGACGCTGATCATCGCGGGCGATGTGACCCCCGATCAGGTGAAGGGACTGGCCGAGAAATATTACGGCCCTATTGCGCCCTCGGAAGGCATAAAGCCGCGCCTCCGCCCGCAAGAACCGCCGCACTTGGCGGAACGCCGGCTGACCTATGCCGACGAGCGGGTCTCTGACCCCTATGTTTACCGCTCTTACCTGGCGCCGGAGCGCAATCCGGGCGATCAGAAGACCGCAGCCGCATTGTCGATCCTGGCCGAGCTTCTGGGCGGCAATGGTCAGACGGCGATCCTGCCGCGCGCGCTTCAGTTCGATAGCCAGGTCGCGGTCTGGTCTTCGGCCTTTTACGATGGCACTGCGCTCGATGACGCGACTTTCGGGCTTTACGTCGTGCCCGCACCCGGAGTGAGCCTTGGCGAGGCCGAGGCGGCAATGGATGAGGTTCTGGCGAAATTCCTTGAGGAAGGCCCCGATCCGGAGGCCTTTGACCGGATCAAGACCCAGATCCGCGCCTCGGATATCTATGCCAAAGACGATGCGATGGGGCTGGCAAAGCTTTACGGCGAGGAGCTTTCGGTCGGCCTCGGCCTTGATGATATCCAAAGCTATACGACGGTGCTGGAATCGGTGACCATCGCGGATGTGATGCAGGCCGCGCATCAGGTGCTGAACCGCAACAATGCGGTGACCGGCTGGCTGGAGCGCCCGCCGGAAGTGTCGCCGGAACAGGCGCCGGAACAATCCGCCGCCCCGGCTGAGGCAGCCCCCCGGACCGAACCGGCGACAGGTGAAACGGAGGCCGCAGAATGATGTTTCGTGCTCTGGTCGCAGCTTTTGCGATCCTTATCCCCGGTCTCGCCTGCGCCGATATTCCGATCAAAGAGGTGAAAAGCCCCGGCGGACTGACCGCCTGGCTGGTCGAGGATCACAATATCCCCTTCACCGCGCTGGAGATCCGCTTTCGCGGCGGCACTTCGCTGGATGACCCGGCCAGACGCGGCGCGATTTACCTCATGTCGGGGCTGATCGAGGAAGGGGCCGGCGATCTCGACAGCAAGGGCTTTGCCGAGGCGCGAGACAGCCTTGCGGCCTCGTTTTCCTTCGCGGCCTCGACCGATACCTTTTCGGTCTCGGCCCGGTTTCTGAGCGAGAACCGCGATGAGGCGGTGGATCTCCTGGCCCTGGCGCTGAACAAGCCGCGCTTTGATGAAGATGCGGTGATCAGGGTGCGCGAACAGGTGCTCTCCGGGCTGCGCTCGAACCTGCGCGATCCTTCCTCGATTGCGTCGCAGACCTTTGATCAGCTGGCTTATGGCGAACATCCCTATGGCAGCACCGGGCGCGGCACGCTTGCATCAGTTGCGGCCCTGAGCCGCGCCGATATCGTCGAGGCCTGGAAGACCGCTCTTGCGCGTGAGAATGTCTATATCTCGGCCGCGGGTGATATCACCGCCGAAGAGCTGGGGCTGATCATCGACCGCGTGCTGGGCGGTCTGCCGGAAACCGGCGCCCCCCTGCCCGGCGCGGCGCCCTGGCTGCTGCCACCGGGGGTGAGCGTGATCGATTTCCCCTCGCCGCAATCGGTGGTGGTGTTTGGCCAGTCGGGGATTTCACAGAAGGACCCGGATTTCTTTGCAGCCTTCGTCCTGAATGAGGTGATGGGCGGCGGGCGGTTTTCGGCCCGGCTGATGACCGAGGTGCGCGACAAGCGCGGGTTGACCTATGGGATCGGGACCTATCTCGTGGGGATGGATCATTCGGACAGCTATCTCGGGCAGTTCCAGGCCTCGAATGACAAGGTCGCCGAGGCGATCAGCGTGATCCGCGCGCAATGGGCAAAGATCGCGACCGAAGGGATCAGCGAGAAAGAGCTTAACGATGCGAAGACCTATCTGACCGGAGCCTATCCGTTGCGCTTTGACGGCAATGCGCCGATTGCCTCGATCCTTGTGGGCATGCAGATGCAGGGGATGCCGATCGATTATCCGAACACCCGCAATGCAAAGATCGAAGCGGTCACGATGGAGGATGTGAAACGGGTGGCAGCGCAGCTTTATCAGCCCGAGGCGCTGCGTTTCGTGGTGGTGGGCCAGCCGGTGGATGTGACCCCGACGCCGTGACGCGCGGCTCAGCGCCTGACAGGCCGTTATTTTCCTGAACAAAGCAGGGGAGGGCAACCCTCCCCTGCCCCCTCCCCGCCGCGCGCGGGGCGACCTGTGCGGTGAGACCGGCAGGCCGGGCGGGCTCTGGCGGGCCTTTCGCGACTCGCCATCCGCTGCTAGATATTGCGGCATGAGCCAGTTCGCCCCCAACCTCTCGCAAGAAGCCGCGCGTCCTGTGATCCGTCAGCTGGACGAGGCCGCGATCAACCGCATTGCCGCCGGTGAAGTGGTGGAACGGCCCGCATCCGCCGTGAAAGAGCTGGTGGAAAACGCGCTGGATGCAGGCGCGACGCGGATCAGGGTCGAATATACCGATGGCGGCAAGACACTGATCCGGGTCAGCGATGACGGCTGCGGCATGACGCCCGAGGATCTGCCGCTGGCGCTGAGCCGCCATGCCACCTCGAAAATCGACGGCAGTGATCTGCTGAACATCCGGTCCTTCGGGTTTCGCGGCGAGGCGCTGCCCTCCCTGGGCGCCGTCGGGCGGCTGGTGATCACCTCGCGCGCAGCGGGGTTTGACGCGGCCCTGATCACCTGCACCGGCGGGCGGCTTGACGGGCCGCGACCGGCCGCGCTGACCTCGGGCACCGTGGTCGAGCTGCGCGATCTGTTCCATGCAACGCCGGCGCGGCTGAAATTCATGCGTTCAGACCGGGCCGAGGCCCAGGCGATCCATGAAGTGATCAAACGCCTCGCCATGGCCGAGCCGGCAGTGGGCTTCACCCTCTCCGAGGTGACCGCCGACGGGCCAAGGGTGATCCTGCGGCTCGATCCCGAACAGGGCGATCTGTTTGACGCGCTCCAGGGGCGGCTCTCGCGGATCATCGGGGCGGATTTCACCGCCAATGCAATGGCGATTGATGCCAGCCGTGATGGTCTCGCTTTGCTGGGCTATGCCGCGCTGCCGACCTATTCGCGGGGCTCTTCGACCCAGCAATATCTCTTCGTCAATGGCCGCCCGGTGAATGACCGCCTGCTGCTCGGTGCGCTGCGGGCCGCCTATTTCGACGTGCTGTCACGCGACCGCCATCCGGCGGCGGTGCTGAACCTGATTGTCGATCCCGAACGGGTCGACGTGAATGTACATCCGGCGAAATCCGAAGTGCGGTTTCGCGAACCCGATGCCGCGCGCGCGCTGATCATCACCGCGATACGGATGGCCCTGACCGGAGCGGGCCATCGGGCCTCGACCACGGTGGGGGCCGAGACAATCGGGGCTTTCCGGCCGGGCCAGAGCCTGGCGCCCCAGCCGATGCGGCCGACATACGCGCATGACCTGCCGCACCGTCCTGCGCAGAGCACCCTCGCCCAGGCCTTCGCCTTTCAGGCGCCCCTGCCCGCCTCCGGCTTCGCCGAAGCCCCCCAGGTCAACACGATTGCAGACCTGGGCGCGACCTCGGCGCAGATCCGGGATCAGGATCCGGCAGGGCCCGAGCCCGCGCCGCAGAGCTTCCCCCTTGGCGCCGCCCGCGCCCAGTTGCATGAAAACTGGATCATTGCCCAGACCCCGGACGGCATCGTCATCGTCGACCAGCATGCCGCGCATGAACGCCTGGTTTATGAGCGGCTGAAAGTGCAGATGGCCAGCCGCGAGATCCCGCGCCAGGTGCTGCTGATTCCGGAAATAATCACCCTGTCGGCCCCGGATGCGAGCCTGATCCTCTCGGCAGCGGAAAGCCTTGCCGGGGCGGGCCTTGTGATCGAGCCCTTTGGCGGTTCGGCAATCTCGGTAACCGAGACCCCCGCGATCCTTGGCGAGGTCAACGCCGCCGCGCTGATCCGCGACATTCTCGACGAGCTGGCGGATCAGGGCGACAGCCAGCTGACCCGCGCGAAAATCGATGCGGTGCTGTCGCGCATGGCCTGCCATGGCTCGGTCCGCTCTGGCCGGCAGATGCGCCCCGAAGAGATGAATGCGCTCTTGCGCGAGATGGAGGTCACGCCGAATTCCGGTCAGTGCAATCATGGCCGCCCCACCTGGGTCGAGCTGAAACTGCATGATATTGAGCGGCTTTTCGGGCGCAGATGATCACGGTTTTCGGCCAGAGCTATGCCTGGAATGCGCCTGAGATCCTGATCATCGGGGCGGCGGGCGTTACCCTCATCGCGCTGCTGATCCTGATCCTGCGCGCGGCCAATCGTGCGGGCAATTCCGCGCAGCCCGTGATGAACGAGATCGCCTGGATGAGCCACCGCGTCCAGGCGCTGTCCGAGGGGCAGGAACGGCTTTCTGGCGGGCTGAGCCATGTGTCCGAGGCGCAGGCAGCCAGCCAGGTCTCGATGCTGAAGCTGATGGAAGCCCGCCTCGCCGATGTGCAGCGCCAGATGACCGAGGCGCTGCATGGCACCTCGACCCGCACCGCGCGATCCTTGGGAGAGTTGCATCAGCGGCTGGAAACCATCGATAAAGCCCAGGAAAAGATCGAGAATCTTTCGGGCAACATCCTGTCTTTGCAGGACATTCTGGCCAATAAGCAAACACGCGGCGCCTTTGGCGAGATCCAGCTGCATGACATCGTGTCAAAGGCGCTTCCCGCCGACAGCTATACGATGCAGGCGACACTTTCGAACGGGCGCCGCGCGGATTGCCTCGTGCATCTGCCAAAGCCCCCCGGCCCCATCGTGATCGATGCGAAATTCCCGCTGGAATCCTACGAGGCGCTGCGCCGCGCCGACACCCCGCGCCAGAGCCATGAGGCGGCGCAGCTGTTGCGCCAGGCGTTGCGCGCCCATATCCGCGCCATCTCGGAGCGTTATATCCTCGAAGGCGAAACCGCCGATGGCGCGCTGATGTTCCTGCCCTCGGAAGCGGTCTATGCCGAGTTGCATGCGAATTTCCCCGAGCTCGTGCGTGAGGGATTTGCCGCCCGGGTCTGGATCGTCTCTCCGACCACATGCATGGCGACGCTGAACACGATGCGCGCAGTGCTGAAAGACGCGCGGATGCGCGAACAGGCCGGCGCCATCCGCAAGGAGCTCTCGCTTTTGTCGCAGGATGTGGATCGGCTTGGCGCGCGGGTCGTCAATCTTGACCGCCATTTCCAGATGGCGGCGCGGGATATCGAAGAGATCCGCATCTCCTCGGACAAGGCCGGCAAACGAGCCCGCCGGCTTGATAATTTCGACTTCGAAGAGCTGGCCCCGGACGCCGCCACGCCGGTCTTGCCGGGCCGGGATGCCGGGCCGGGCTGAAAGCTGTTCCTTTTCACCCTTGCACAACTGCTCGCGACAACAGGACGCCTGCTGCAGCGCCGGGCAAAAGCGGCGGTGCTTTGCAAAAAGCGCAAGGCTGCCAGAAATGTCACGGGGGCAGGATCGCGGCCCTCGCCCCTGTTGCAGCCCTGTTCTCCGTGATAGCGGTGACAGCATCATGAGCGCGCCCCAGAACACCCGACTCGGTATCCTGTTGATGATCGCCACTTCGGCGATTTTTGCCATACAGGATGGCCTGTCGCGCCATCTCGGCGAGGCGGTGAACATCTATATGGTGGTGATGATCCGCTTCTGGTTCATGACCGTTTTCGTGCTGGCGCTGGCGGCGCGCAGCCCGGGCGGGCTGAAAGCGGCGGCAAAAAGCCGCTATCCCCTGTTGCAGATCCTACGCGGCTTTCTGCTGGTGGCGGAGATCTGCGTCATGGTTGTGGCCTTTATCAGGCTGGGCCTGATCGAGACCCATGCGGTTTTCGTGGTCTATCCGCTGCTGGTGACGCTGTTTTCAGGGCCCATCCTTGGCGAAAAGGTCGGCTGGCGGCGCTGGCTGGCGGTGCTGGTCGGTTTTGTCGGCGTGATTGTCATCCTCAACCCGGGCGGCGGCGTTTTCACCCCCTGGGCGCTTTTGCCGCTTTCGGCCGCCGCCATGTTTGCACTTTACGGGCTTTTGACCCGCTATGTGGCGCGCGAGGACAGTGCCTCGACCAGTTTCTTCTGGACCGGGATCACGGGGGCGGTTTTCATCACGCCGTTTGGCCTGATGCACTGGCAGAACATGTCCGGCTTCGACTGGGGCCTGATGGCCATTCTGTGCTGCACTGCCGTGCTGGGGCACTGGCTCCTGATCAAGGCCTATGACGTGGCCGAAGCCTCGGATATCCAGCCCTTCGCCTATTTCCAGCTGCCATTCGTCTCGTTCCTCGGTCTGGTTTTCCTCAATGAGAATCTGCGCATCAATGTGGTGATCGGGGCGGTGATCGTGGTGGCGGCCGGGCTCTTCACGCTCTGGCGGCAGCGGGTTCGCGCAAGGCACAACAAAGCTCTGTGACAGAGGCCCCGGCGGGCGGGAATGGCGGCTTTCTGCGGTTGCTCTGCCCCCGGGCCGCGCGTAAAACTTGGCCCGTTACTGCCTGAGAGGTCGCGCATGTCTGTTCCCAAACCCGTCGTTTTATGCATCCTCGACGGATGGGGGATCGGGCCGGACCCGGCAACCTCGGCCCCGGCCCAGGCCCATATTCCGACCTTTCGCAACCTGATGGCCACGCGGCCCAGTTCCACCCTTGTGACCTTTGGCCCCGATGTCGGGCTGCCATCCGGGCAGATGGGAAATTCCGAGGTTGGCCATACCAATATCGGCGCGGGCCGCGTGGTGGCGATGGATCTCGGCCAGATCGACCTGGCCATCGAGACCGGCTCTTTCGGCGCAGAACCGGCACTCAGGCAGTTCATTGCGGCGCTTGAGGCCTCGGGCGGCACCGCGCATCTGGCGGGGCTTTGCTCGCCCGGCGGTGTCCATGCCCATCAGGCGCATCTGATCGAGGCCGCGAAGATCATCGCGGCGGAAGGCGTGAAAGTGGTGATCCATGCGATCACCGACGGGCGCGATGTGGCGCCCTCTTCCGCCGCGAGCCAGATCGCTGCGATCGAGGCCGCGCTGCCGCCTTCGGTGAAGATCGTCACCGTCACCGGGCGCTATTTCGCGATGGACCGCGACAATCGCTGGGAGCGTGTGCAGACCGCCTATGAGGCGATGGTGCATGGCAAGGGTGTGGCGGGGACAAGCGCCGGTCAGGCGATTGCCCAGGCCTATGCTGCGGGCCTGACCGATGAATTCATCCCCGCGACCGTGATCGGCGATTACCAAGGGATGAAAGACGGCGACGGGCTTTTCTTCCTGAACTTCCGCGCCGACCGCGCGCGCGAGATCCTCGCCGCCATCGGCCAGCCGGATTTCGACGGCTTTGACCCCGGCCGCCGCCCGCAGCTGGTCGCGCGCCTCGGCATGGTCGATTATTCCGAAGCCCATAACCACTATATGACCACGATGTTTCCCAAACAGGATATCGTGAACACGCTGGGCGAATGGGTGGCGAAACAGGGCAAGACCCAGTTCCGCCTCGCGGAAACCGAGAAATATCCGCATGTAACCTTCTTCCTCAATGGCGGGCGCGAAGAGCCCTTCCCCGGCGAAGACCGCTTCATGCCGCAATCGCCGAAAGTGGCGACCTATGATCTGCAACCAGAGATGTCGGCGCCGGAGGTGACCGCGAAATTCGTCGAAGCCATTGAAAAAGGCTATGACCTGATCGTCGTGAACTACGCCAATCCCGATATGGTCGGCCATACCGGCAAGATCGGGGCCGCCGTAAAGGCCTGCGAGGCGGTGGATCAGGGCCTGACGGTTGCGCTTGCCGCCCTGGAAAAAGCCGGTGGCGCCATGGTGATCTGTGCCGATCACGGCAATTGCGATGTGATGACCGATCCGGTCACGCATCAGCCCCATACTGCCCATACGCTGAACCCGGTACCGGTGATCCTGGTCGGCGGCCCGACCGGCATTCAGGGCGGCGCGCATCTGCGCAGCGGTGGCAGGCTGGCGGATCTCGCGCCGACACTGCTGGATCTGATGGGGCTGGAAAAACCTGCCGAGATGACCGGCGAAAGCCTGATCCTGCGATGACGTCCGCGCGCGGCTCTTTTGTCTGGGGCGGTCTCGTGCTCGCGCTGATGCTGGCGCCGGCGATGACCCGCGCCCAGGAGGCAGAGCCGGACGAGACGGCAGCCGCGCTGCCTGTGGCAGAGCCTGCGGTGACGACCGATGCCGGGCTGACAGTTTCCGACCAGGCGGCGCGCGCCTCTGGCCAGCTGCGCGACGCGGTGGCGGCAATGGAGGCGGCGACCACGGGCCGCACCCAGGTGGCCGCGCTGACCCAGACCGTGCGTGCCTATGAGGAAGGCCTTGCCGCGCTGCGCGAAGCCCTGCGTCAGGCGGAACTGCGCGAGGAAGTGCTTAAACTGCGCTTCAACGCCAAGCGCGACCGCGTGGGTCAGCTGGTCTCGGCGCTGGCGCAGATGGAACAGAACCGCGGGCCCCTATTGCTGATCCACCCGGCAGGCCCGCTTGGCACTGCCCGCTCGGGCATGCTGGTGGCCGAAGTCACGCCCCTGATCCAGGCCGAGGCCGATCAGCTGCGCCGCGAACTTCAGGAACTGGCCGATCTCAGGGCGCTGCAGGTCTCGGCCGGGCAGCATCTGACCGACGGGCTCTCCTCGGCCCAGGCAGCACGTACCGCGCTGTCAAAGGCAATTTCGGCGCGCACCGATCTGCCCAAACGCTTCACCGATGATCCGGTGATCCTGCGCGCTTTGCTGGAAAGCGCCGATACGCTGGACAGTTTCGCCGCCGGGCTGATCGAGACCTCGACCGATGGCGCGGCACCCCGCCCCTTTGTCACCGCGATGGGCGTCTTGCCTTTGCCGGTGGTGGGCAGCCTGATCCGGCGCCCCGATGAGGCCGATGGCGCCGGTGTGCGCCGCCCCGGCATGACGCTTGCCACAAGGCCCCGCGCGCTGGTCACCGCCCCCTGGCCCGGCACCATCCGCTATCTCGGTCCACTGCTCGACTACGGAAATGTGATCATCCTCGAGCTCGGTGACGGCTATCTTCTGGTTCTGGGCGGGCTCGGAACGGTTTATGGCGAAGTGGGCGAAGTTGTCGCAACCGGCGCCCCGCTTGGCCTGATGGGCGGCAGTGACGGCAGCGGATCCGCGCCGGAACCCACCGAACAGGCGCCGCTTGCGCCGAACGGATCGAAAAGCGGGGCTGGTGCAGAAGCCACGGAAACGCTTTACTTGGAACTGAGAATGGGGGCCACTGCGGTCGATCCGACCGAATGGTTCGCCGCCACTGCCTCGACAGGAGACTGAGGTCCTTATGAAGAAACTCGTGCTTGCCGCCGTGGGCGGTGCCGTCGCCGGTGTGGTCCTGACCTCTCAGGTCGGTCCCCTGATCGCCGAGCAGGCCTCCCGCGACAGTTCGGTCTATGAGCAGCTCGATCTGTTCGGCACCATTTTCGACCGTGTGCGCGCGCAATATGTCGAGCCGGTCGATACCGAGAAGCTGGTCGAGGCCGCGATCAACGGCATGCTGACTTCGCTTGACCCGCATTCGTCATATCTTTCCGCGAAAGATTTCGAGGATATGCGCGTCCAGACCAAGGGCGAATTCGGCGGGCTTGGGATCGAGGTGACCCAGGAAGAGGGCTTCATCAAGGTGATCTCGCCGATGGATGGCACCCCCGCCGACAAGGCCGGCATCCAGGCGGGCGATTACATCACCCATGTAAACGGGGAATCGATCCTCGGGCTCAATCTGAACCAGGCGGTGGATCTGATGCGCGGGCCGGTTGGCTCCGAGATCATCATCACCGTTGTGCGGGTCGGCACCGATCAGCCCTTCGACGTCTCGGTCATCCGCGATACGATCAAGGTTGACGCGGTCAAGGGCCGCACTGTTGGCAAGGCGGTGGTCCTGCGCGTGACCACCTTCAATGACCAGACCACCAGCGATCTGAAAACGGCGCTCGAAAAGGGCATTGCAGAGCTGGGCGGCGTTGAGAATATCGATGGCGTGGTGCTTGATCTGAGGAACAATCCGGGCGGGCTTCTGAACGAGGCGATCACCGTCTCGGATACATTCCTGAATTCGGGCGAAATTGTCTCGACCCGTGGCCGCACCCCCGAAGACGGCGAGCGTTTCAACGCCAAACCCGGCGATCTGGCCGAAGGCAAGCCGATTGTCGTGCTGATCAATGGCGGCTCGGCTTCGGCCTCCGAAATCGTGGCCGGCGCGTTGCAGGACCACCGCCGTGCGGTGGTGGTCGGCACCAAGAGCTTCGGCAAGGGTTCGGTCCAGTCGCTGATCCCGCTGCGCGACGAAGGCGCGATGCGGCTGACAACGGCGCGCTATTACACGCCCTCGGGCCGGTCGATCCAGGCGCTCGGCATCTCGCCCGATATCGTGGTGCAGCAGCCGGCCCGGCCCAATCCGGCGACCGACACCCCCGCGGATGAGCCTAAAACGGCGATCCAGCCCCGGACCGAAGCCGGGCTGCGCGGTGCGATCACCAATGATTCGATGACCGAGGATGAGAAAAAGCTCTATCTCGAAGAGCAGGAACATGCGGAAGAGACCGCCAAACTGCGCGATGAGGATTATCAGCTCGCCTATGCAGTGGATATCCTGAAGGGGCTGAACACCCTCAGGGAAGAATGAGCGCGATGGCCAAGGCAGCGGAACTGCCCTACCGGCCCTGCGTCGGTATCGTGCTGGTGAACAGCGAAGGCCTGATTTTTGCCGGACAGCGTATCGACGGGGGTCGGGCCACCAGCCCCCCCGACCGGCTGGCCTGGCAGATGCCCCAGGGCGGGATTGACGAGGGCGAGACACCAAAGGCCGCGGCGCTGCGCGAGCTGTGGGAAGAGACCGGCGTGACCGCCGATCTCGTCGAAAAGATCGCGAAGACGGCAGACTGGCTGACCTATGACCTGCCAGATGAGTTGATCGGCAAAGTCTGGGGGGGTAAGTATCGCGGCCAGCGCCAGAAATGGTTCCTGCTGCGCTATCTCGGCACCGATGATCAGATCGGCATCGCCACCACCCACCCGGAATTCTCGTCCTGGTGCTGGATCCGGGCCGATGACCTGGTCGCGGCCATCGTGCCATTCAAACGCGCGGTCTATGAGCAGGTAGTGGCGGCGTTCCGGCCGCACCTGGCCTGATCTCTGGTCGCAGCCGCGTGAGGGGGCACTGCCCCCTCGCCGCTTTGCGGCTCACCCCCGGGATATTTAAGGACAGAAAATGTCGCTCTCCCAGCTTATTTTCTGTCTCTAAATATCCCCGCCGGAGGCATTGCCGTCGTCAGACGGCAAAGTCATTCTTCAGATTTCCACCACCGTCACGCCGGGCCGCAGGCGCATCACATCTGCAGGGCGGCAAAGCTGGGTCGCATCGGTCGAGACAGCCGCAGCCGCAGCGGCGGCCGCGAGGGCAAGCGCCTCATCATCGTTCTGCCCGCGCGCGAAGGAGAGGACGAGGCCCGCAACGAAGCTGTCCCCTGCCCCGACCGCCGATTTCACCTTAACCTTTGGGGCATTGGCGAAGAGGCGGCGCTCTGCGGTGGCGAGGATGTTGCCTTCGGCCCCGCGCGCGACCACCACCTTTTGCGCCACGCCGCGCCGAACGAGGTCTTGCGCAAAATCAGCCGTCGCCTCGCGGCTTTCCAGCGCGTGCCCCGTCAGGCTTTCGGCCTCTTCCGCATCCATCCGCAGGACTTCGAGCCCCGGGATCGGCGCGCGCACAGCCTCGGTCAGGGGGGTGCCCGATGTATCCAGCACCACCCGGCAACCCGGCATCGCGGCGGCAAGCTGAGCCGGAAAATCCGCCGGAACGCCGGGCGGCTGGCTGCCGGAGATGACCGAATAGCCCCCGGGGCGCGAGGTTGCGCGCAAAAGCGTGAAAACCCGGTTGCGCTCAGTCTCGCCCCAGAGCGGGCCGGGCAGCATGAAGCGAAACTGCTGGCCACTGGTCGCTTCGGTAACCGTCAGGGATTGCCGCGTCTCGCCCGGGCCGGGCAGCGAGAGGAAGGTCACCCCCGCCTCGCGGATCAGGCCCGAGAGCCGGTCGCCGGTCAGCCCTCCGATCGCCACCAAAGCCAGACTGTCACCGCCAAGCGCGAGAATCGCCCGGCTGACATTCAGCCCGCCGCCCCCGGGATCAAGCATCGGCTCGGAACAGCGCAGCTTGCAGCCCGGGAGCATCTCGGCCACATCCGTTGCCATATCCAGCGCCGGATTGAGGGTCAGGGTCAAGATCGGGGCCTGGTCGCTCATCGCCGATATTCCTTGTTTTGGTGTGCTGCTGCGGCGCCACTGCTATTGTTTGCGCTACCACCTGTTTGAAGGCAAGAGAATCGCGCATCTGCGAACTCTTTCTGCGGGCTACGGAAATTTACACTGAATTGCCGGTTTCAGCCGCACAGAGCAAATAAACATCATGTTCTCTGGCCCGTGCGACATTTGCGGGCAGTGTCACCGCCCCCGGCACCAGGGGGCTGCGCCAGATGGGAGAGAAATCGCGCGAAACTGGGTTTGTGACCCTGTCACTTGTTGACCGTCAGGAATATCTATTTATTATCGAGAATAATAGCGCGTCAGCCAGAGCTGCCGCGCCCGCCGCCCGGGTGAGGAGCCCGGTGAGACGGGCCTGCCGGGGCCGGACGCGTTAAGGGAATCTGGTGCCATCCGCCACAAGGATGCATCAGTCGGGAAAAGTGCCAACGGGAGAGAGCCACAATGGCGTTTAAGTCTGATATCGAGATTGCACGGGAAGCCAGGAAAAAGCCGATCATGGAGATCGGCTCGAAGCTGGGGATCCCGTCCGAGCATCTGCTGCCTTATGGCCATGACAAGGCCAAGGTCGGCCAGGAGTTCATCCGTTCGCTGGAAGGCAAGCCTGATGGCAAGCTGATACTCGTGACCGCGATCAACCCGACCCCGGCGGGCGAAGGCAAGACCACCACCACCGTGGGTCTGGGCGATGGCCTGAACCGCATCGGCAAAAAAGCGGTGATCTGTATCCGCGAGGCCTCGCTTGGCCCGAATTTCGGCATGAAGGGTGGCGCAGCCGGTGGCGGCATGGCCCAGGTCGTGCCGATGGAGGAGATGAACCTCCACTTCACCGGTGACTTCCACGCGATCACGGCCGCGCATAACCTGCTGTCCTGCATGATCGACAACCACATTTACTGGGGCAATGAGCTCGACATCGACGAGCGCCGCATCGCATGGCGCCGCGTGATGGATATGAATGACCGCGCGCTGCGTGATGCGGTCATCTCGCTTGGTGGCGTCTCGAACGGCTTCCCGCGTCAGACCGGCTTTGACATCACCGTGGCCTCGGAAGTCATGGCGATCCTCTGCCTGTCGAAGGATCTGGAAGACCTGCAAAAACGTCTGGGCGACATCATCGTGGCTTACACCCGCGAGAAAAAGCCGGTCTATTGCCGCGACATCAAAGCCGATGGCGCGATGACGGTGCTGTTGAAAGACGCGATGCAGCCGAACCTGGTGCAGACGCTGGAAAACAACCCCGCCTTTGTCCATGGCGGCCCGTTCGCGAATATCGCGCATGGCTGTAACTCGGTGATCGCGACCCGCACCGCGCTGAAGCTTGGCGAATATGTGGTGACGGAAGCCGGTTTCGGGGCTGACCTTGGTGCCGAGAAGTTCTTCGACATCAAATGCCGCAAGGCCGGGCTGAAGCCTTCGGCTGCCGTGATCGTGGCCACGGTTCGCGCGATGAAGATGAATGGCGGCGTGGCGAAAGCCGATCTCGGCGCTGAAAACGTTGATGCGGTGAAGAAGGGCTGTCCGAACCTTGGCCGTCACATCGCAAACGTCAAAGGCTTTGGCGTTCCGGTTGTGGTTGCCATCAACCACTTCTATTCGGACACTGATGCCGAGGTCGAAGCGGTCAAAGCCTATGTCGCGGAACAGGGCGCTGAAGCGATCCTGTGCAAGCACTGGGCCCAGGGCTCGGCCGGGATCGAAGATCTGGCGAAGAAAGTCGTCGAGCTGGCCGAAGGCGGCAAGTCCAATTTCGCTCCGCTCTACCCGGATGATATGGGGCTTTTCGCCAAGATCGAGACCATCGCCAAGCGCATCTATCACGCGGGCGAAGTCATTGCTGACAAGTCGGTGCGTGACCAGCTGAAGGCCTGGGAAGCTGCCGGTTATGGCAATCTGCCGGTCTGCATGGCGAAAACCCAGTACAGCTTCTCGACTGATCCGAATCTGCGCGGCGCGCCCGAAGGCCATACGATCCCGGTCCGCGAAGTGCGTCTGTCGGCTGGTGCCGGTTTCGTCGTGGCGATCTGCGGTGAGATCATGACCATGCCGGGCCTGCCGCGCGTGCCGGCAGCCGAGACCATCCGCCTCAATGAAGCGGGCCAGGTTGAAGGTCTGTTCTGATCACGGGTCAGTTCTGAGCTTTCGCTCAGTATGATATCGGGACGGGGGGCTTTGTGCCCCCCGTCCCCCCTGCCTAGTATTTACGTCAAGAGGAAGAGGGCTTTTCGCTAAGGGCGTGCTGGCATAAGTCAGGGGCGATGTTTGCGGAGGGCATGAGATGCAAAAGCCGGAAGACTGCTCGACCATGGCGGAAATCCGCGCCGGAATTGATGCGCTGGATCAGGAACTGGTCCGGCTGTTCGCTCTGAGGGCGCGGTTTATCGACCGGGCGGCGTCGATCAAGGCCGGGGTGGATCTGCCTGCACGGATCCCCTCCCGGGTTGAGGAAGTGGTGGCCAATGTCCGCGCCCATGCCGCGCGTGAAGGCCTGCCCCCCGACCTGGTGGAGAAGCTTTGGCGGCGACTGATCGACTGGTCGATCGCGCGTGAGGAAAGCCACCTGGGGCCGGACAGCCTCAGGGACAGGAACGGATAAACCTGCCCGCTCAGACAGGGCCAGGCGTCACACAGGAAGGATTATCGGATGGCGGCGAAGGTGATCGACGGCAAGGCTTTTGCCGAAAAGGTGCGGGATCAGGTCGCGGCACATGTCGCCCGGCTGAAGGTGGAGAAGGGCCTTGTCCCCGGTCTGGCCGTGGTGCTGGTGGGTCAGGATCCGGCTTCGGCGGTCTATGTCAAAAACAAAGGCATCCAGACCAAGGCCTCGGGGATGAATTCCTTCGAGCATAAGCTGGAGGCCGATACGTCAGAGGCCGATCTGCTGGCTCTGATCGACAGGCTGAACGCTGACCCGGCGGTGCATGGCATCCTCGTGCAGCTGCCGCTGCCCGGCCATCTGAATTCCGAGCTGGTGATCAACCGGATCGATCCGGCGAAGGATGTCGACGGGTTCCATATCTCGAATGTGGGTCTTCTGGGCACCGGTCAGAAGTCGATGGTGCCCTGCACGCCGCTGGGCTGCCTGATGATGCTGCGCGATCACCATGGCAAGCTTGCAGGGCTGAATGCGGTCGTGGTCGGGCGCTCGAATATCGTCGGCAAGCCGATGGCGCAGCTTTTGCTGGGCGACAGCTGCACTGTGACGATCGCCCATAGCCGCACCAAAGACCTCGCGGAAGTCTGCCGTGGCGCGGATATCCTCGTCGCCGCTGTTGGCCGCCCCGAAATGATCACCGGCGATATGGTGAAACCGGGCGCAACCGTGATCGATGTCGGCATCAACCGGATCGAGCGCGACGGCAAGGCAAAGCTTGTCGGCGACGTGCATTATGAAAGTGCTGCCGCCGTGGCCGGTGCCATCACCCCGGTGCCGGGTGGCGTTGGCCCGATGACCATTGCCTGCCTGCTGGCAAATACGCTGACGGCGGCCTGCCGCGCCAATAATCTCCCCGAACCCGAAGGTCTGACCGCGTGACTGTAAGCGACCACCGTTTCATCGACGGCAAGGCGGTGCAACAGCGCCTCCTTGCCGAGGTCCGGGCCAAAGTGCAGGAGGCTTCGGCCACCCGCCCCATCGGGCGGCTGGTCTCGGTCTCGATTGGCCCCTCGCCCGAGGTGGCGGTCTATGTGCGCAACCAGGCGCGGGGCGCTGCGGCAGCGGGGATCCCGTTTGACCAGCAGCTCTGGCCGTCCGAGATCACCCAGGAAGAGGCCAAGCGCCTGATCGTCGAGATGAATGACCGCGACGATGTGCTGGGGATCATCCTGCAGCGTCCGGTGCCGGCGCATATCAATGTGCGTTCGCTGCAATCGGCGATCCATCCGCTGAAGGATGTCGAGGGGATGAACCCCGCCTCGATCGGCAATATCGTCTATAATGACGTGGCGATGGCGCCCTGTACCGCCGCAGCCGCGGTTGAACTGCTTCGTGAAACCGGCCTTCAGATGCAGGGGCTGGAGGTCGTGATGATCGGCCATTCCGAGATCGTCGGCAAACCGGCGGCGTTTCTTCTGATGGCCGAGGGGGCGACGGTGACGATCTGCCACCATATGACGCGCAATCTTGCCATGCATTCGCGTCGCGCTGATGCCGTGGTGGTCGCCGTCGGCAAGGCGCATCTGATCGGGCCGGACATGATCAAGCCCGGTGCCGCCGTCATTGATATCGGCATCAACCAGGTGACCGATCCCGATGGCACTGTGCGGATCGTCGGCGATGTCGACACCGACCGCGTCAAAGAGGTCGCGGGCTGGATCACGCCGGTTCCGGGCGGTGTCGGCCCGGTCACCGTGGCGATCCTGATGCGCAATGCCGTAACCGCGCATCAACGCCAGATCGCGGCGGGCTGGCTGCAAAGCTGAGCCCCCGCCCTTTCGGTCGCTTTATCAGTGAAAAGCCTGCGGTTTCCGTTGACTTGCGCTTGCCCGGGCCTAGAATATTCCTCAGCGTAAACTTATTTTCTGCATACGCCAATGGCGTGATGGAGGATGCGATGCTCGACCAGGCTTATCCCGACGTGATCCCGGGCCCGCCCAGACCCAGCCAGATCATCCGCCCCGCCGGGCTGATGCTGCCCAAAGGCACCGAGCGCTATTCGGTACCGGGCGCCGGCGCGATGATGATCCGGACCGGCACCGGCGACCGGATCACGGTGATCAATGACGAGGGCGGCCAGCCCTGTGAGGTGCTGGCGGCAGGCCCGGACGGGCGGATCGATCCGGCCCTGCTGGGGCTTGGCGGCGACAGTGACGCAAGCGGCCTGAAAGCCCTGCTGGCCTCGGGTGAGCCGAGCCTTGCGCGGATGCGCCAGGGGCTTGAGCGTCTTGGCCTCGATCTGGCGGGGGCAAAGGCCAGCCGCTTTTTTGCCGCCGATACCCCGGCGCGCACCTCGGTCGATTTCACCGCCAGCCGCGAAGGCTTTCTGGTGGTGGCGGCGCCTGGCGGCGATATGGATCCCGATGGCCAGGACACCGCGACGCCGCTCACGGTCTTTGTCAAACGCGCCGAGGCGAATTTCGCGCTGAAATCCGAGCTGCCCGACCCACTGTCGGACCCGCTGCAAGAGGTGCGGGTGCGTTCGGCCACGGCAGAGGCCTATGTGGTCAAGGCGGGCGAATATATCCAGATCCTTGATGTCGATGGCCGCCAATGCACCGATTTCCAGTGTTTTGACGCCCGCAAGCTGGATCGCGGCATCGAACATGCGCTGGACGTCACCGCGACCCGTTCGGTCATGGGCCATGCCTATCCGATGCCGGGCCTGCACGCGAAATATTATGACCAGGACTTCACCCCGCTGGTCGAGGTGATCCAGGACACCTGCGGGCGCCATGATGCCTTCTCGCTGGCCTGTTATGCCAAATATTACGACGATATCGGCTATCCGGGCCATGTGAACTGTACCGAGAACTTCAACGCAGTCCTCGCACCGCATGGCATTGGCCCGCGCGGCGGCTGGATGGCAGCGAACTTCTTCTTCAACACCGGCGTCGATGATCATGGCGTCATGTATGCCGATGAACCCTGGTCGCGCCCGGGCGATTATGTTCTGCTGCGTGCCCTGACCGACATCGTCTGCGTCAATTCGGCCTGCCCCGATGACACCTCGGCCGCCAATGGCTGGAACCCGACCGACATTCATGTCCGCACCTATGCGGCCACGCAGAAATTCAGCCGCGCCGTCGCTTTCCGCGCGACCCCAGATTCGGAGCCGAAGATGACCAGGGAAACCGGGTTCCACGACCGCCTGTCCAAACTCACCCGCAACTTTGTGGAGTATAAAGGGTTCTGGCTGGTTAATTCCTTTGCCGAGGCCGGCCCGACCGAGGAATACCTCGCGGCCCGTCAGAAATCGGTGATCATGGACCTTTCCGCGCTGCGGAAATACGAGATCACCGGGCCGGATTCTGAGGCGCTGATGCAATACACGCTGACGCGCGATGTGAAAAAGCTGACCACCGGCCAGATCGTCTATTCGGCGATGTGCTATCCGCATGGCGGCATGATCGACGACGGCACCATCTTCAAGCTTGGCGACAATAACTTCCGCTGGGTCTGCGGTGACGAATATTCCGGCACCTGGCTGCGCGAACAGGCCGAAAAGCTGGGCCTGAAAGTGCTGATCCGCGATTCCACCGACCAGCTGCATAACCTCGCCGTGCAGGGGCCGGAAAGCCGCGACCTGCTCGACAAAGTGATCTGGACGCCGCCGCATCAGCCGAAGATCCAGGAGCTGGCCTGGTTCCGCTTTACCGTCGGCCGGATCGGGAATGACCAGGGCATTCCGGTTGTCATCTCGCGCACGGGCTACACCGGCGAGCTGGGCTATGAAGTCTGGTGCCACCCGAAACATGCGGGCGAAGTCTTTGACGCCATTTGGGAAAAAGGCCCCGAACACGGGCTGCGCCCGATGGGCCTGCTGGCGCTGGACATGCTCCGGATCGAAGCCGGGCTGATCTTTGCGAATTACGACTTCACCGATCAGACCGACCCGTTCGAAGCCGGCATCGGCTTTACCGTGCCGCTGAAGGGCAAGACGGATGATTTTATCGGGCGTGATGCGCTGGTCCGGCGCAAGGAAAACCCGATGCATAAATTCGTCGGCCTCGACATCGATTCGAATGTCTCGGTCGGGCATGGCGATTGCATTCATATCGGTCGGGCGCAAATCGGGGTGGTGACCTCGTCGATGCGCTCACCGCTCCTGAAGAAGAATATCGCGCTGGCCCGCGTTGATATCTCGCATTCGGAGCCGGGGACCGAGGTTGAGGTTGGCAAGCTTGACGGGCAGCAAAAGCGCCTGCCCGCGAAGATCGTGACGCTGTCGCATTACGATCCGAAGAAGACGCGCCCCCAGTCGTGAGGCCGCAATCGTGAGGTCGCAGTCGCAATGACCAGCATCCTCGACCAGATCGGCGGAGAGGAGGCGCTCAGGCGCCTCGTCAACCGTTTCTATGACCTGGTCGAGACCGACCCGCGCGGCCGGCAGATCCTGCATCTGCATTTCCGCGGCCATGGGCTGAGCCATGTGCGCGAAGAACAGTTCAACTTCCTCTCGGGTTTTCTGGGCGGCCGACGCTATTACCTTGAAAAACATGGAAATATGGACGTGAAGACGATGCACGCCCATATCCCGATCCGCGCAGGCGATGCCGATGACTGGCTCGCGCTGATGGATCAGGCGATCCTCGATTGTGGGCTCAGCGGCCCGCATGTCGACAGGATGCGCGCGACCTTCACCCGGGTCGCGCATGTGCTGGTCAATGACCTTCCCGCCTCGGGAATTCCCGCCTGAGGCTCAGCCGATCAGCAGGATCTGCACGTCAGCCACATTGGTGCCACTGGCACCGGTGATCAGCAGATCACCCGAGGCCGCCAGCGCCTTGTTGGAATCGTTATTCGCAAGCAAAGCCTCGGGGTCGACGTTTGCGCGCATCCGCGCGGCCGAGCCCGCATCGACCAGCCCGCCCGCCGCATCGGTTGGCCCGTCGCGCCCGTCAGTGCCGCCAGACAGAAAGACCCAAGGGAGGGTGACGCCTGTGGCCCCAAGCGCCACACGAAGCGCAAGCTCTTGATTTCGACCGCCTTTACCGTCTCCCCGCAGCGTCACTGTGGTCTCGCCCCCCCAGATCAGACAGGCCCCGGGCGCGGCCTGTTCCGCCGCCGCGAGAATCGTCTCTGCCGCAGCCCCCACATCACCGGTCAGCGGCTGATCCATGATCACCACCGGATGGCCCGCGCCATCGCGGATCGCTTCCAGGCTTTGCCGGTTCGACCCGATCAGCCGGTTCACCGCAGCAATAGGTGGCGGGGATTCGTCTTCGGCAGCACTCAGATGCGCCCGAACCGATGCGGGCAAGGCCTCCCACAGCCCGGCCTTGCGCAGGATGTCGCCCGCCGCCGCCCGCCCGCCCAGAGGCGCCACGGTTGGTCCGCTCGCGATCGTGCGCAGATCATCGCCGATCACATCCGAAAGGATCCAGGCCGAAACCGGCGCGGGTGCCGCCAGCCGCAGCATGCCGCCGCCTTTCAGCTGCGACAGGTTCTGCCGGATCAGGTTCATCTGGGTGATATCAAACCCGCCCGCGAGCAAAAGCCGGTTCACTTCGGCCTTGTCCGCAAGGCTGACGCCCTCGACCGGCGCCGGCAACAGCGCCGAGCCACCGCCCGAGATCAGCGCGATCACCCGATCATCCCCCCCTGCCCCGTTCAACGCCGTGATCACCGCCTGACCGGCGCGCAGCCCATTCTCATCGGGCACCGGATGACCTGAGGCAAAAACCTTCACGCGCCCGAACCCATCGGGCAGGGACGCGGCATTTTCGTAATTCGTCACCAGAATGACCTCAGCCTCCGGCGACAGATGCCGCAGCGCTTCGGCCACCATCGGCACCGCCGCCTTTCCGACAGCGATGACGATCTGGCGTCCAGGCGCCAAAGGAAAGGGCGCAGTTTCCAGCGCGCGCCTGAGCGCCAGTGCCGGATCCGCCGCCTGAACCGCACGCGCGAACAACGCCCGCGCCTCTTCGCGCAGCCCCGAAATCTCAGCCCGGGCCGCGCCCTCTCCCCTGGTCATGTTTTACCCTGCGATTTGTTTGGCTTTTTCCACCAGAACTTCTGCCTGACGGATCGACGCATAGTCAATCAGGCGCCCATCGAGCGAGACTGCCCCCTTGCCTTCGGTCGCTGCCTTGGCCATCGCCTCGAGGATGCGTTTCGCACGGGTGACCTCGGCCTCGGACGGGCTCATCACCTCATTGGCCAGCGCGACCTGGCTCGGATGGATCGCCCATTTGCCCTCGCAGCCCAGCACAGCCGCGCGCTTTGCCGCCGCACGATAGCCGTCGGGGTCCGAGAAATCGCCAAACGGCCCATCCACCGGGCGCAGCCCGTTCGCGCGCGCCGCAACCACCATCCGCGCCAGCGCGTAATGCCACATATCACCCCAATGGACGGCGCGGGTGCCGTCTTCCAGCGGGTCGGTCAGCACCGAATAATCCGGATTCACGCCACCGATGATCGTAGTCCGCGCCCGGGTCGAGGCCGCGTAATCCGCCACACCGAAATGCAGGCTCTCATTGCGTCTGGATGCGCCCGCGATCTCGGTCACGTTCTGCATACCAAGCGCGGTCTCGATGATGTGTTCAAAGCCGATTCGTTTCTTGTAACCCCTGGCGTCTTCGATCTGCGTCACCAGCATATCGACGGCATAGACATCGGCAGCGGTGCCCACTTTCGGGATCATGATCAGGTCGAGCCGCTCGCCTGCCTGCTCCACCACATCGACAACATCGCGATACATGTAATGCGTATCGAGCCCGTTGATTCGCACCGACATGGTTTTCTTGCCCCAGTCCATCTCGTTCAGGGCTTTGATGATGTTCTTGCGGGCCTGGGCTTTGTCATCGGGCGCCACCGCATCCTCGAGATCGAGGAACACGACATCCGCATCGGATTGTGCGGCCTTTTCAAAGAGTTGTGGCTGGCTGCCCGGAACTGCCAATTCGCTGCGATTCAGCCGTGCCGGTGCCTGTTCGATGGGGTGAAAGCTCATTGTGGATCCTCCTCAGGATGTGATCTGTGCTGACCCAATGCGAGAAAGAAAATTACTTTCCTGTCAAGAAATATTATTTCTGCGCCGTAAATGCGAGCCGCGCGGCCCCGGCATCACCGCTCTGCTGATGCGAGTAAAACCACGCGATTGCCTGAGCGCGACTGTGGACGCCGAGCTTCTCATAAAGGTTCGACAAGTGAAATTTCACCGTATTGGCCGAGATGCCGAAATCGCCCGCCAGGTCGCGATTCGTCAGCCCGCGCGCCAATGCCTCCAGCAGCGACTTTTCGCGTCGCGTCAGCTGGTGGATCGGGTCGGTTTGCAACTCGCGCACGTCGAGAAACGGGAAAACCATCTGACCCGAAGCCACCGCGAGACAGGTATCGACCAGCTTCTCGACCGAGGTGGAGCGCGCGACAAAACCGGCGGCACCGGCGATCATCGACTTGCGCGGCAGTTCACCGTTCTGGTCATCGCCATAGACGATCAGCCGGGGCGCATTGGGCTGATCGCGCAGCACCTCGATCAGCTTCTGGCCGCCAAGTACGGGGATCCGCCAGTCGATAATCCCCAGTTCCACCGGCACCCGCATCACGGCACCAAGAAACCCCTCGGCGCTCGAACTGGTGGCGACCAGAGAGAATCGGGGATCACGGTCGAAAATCTCGGACATCGCGCCCAGAACCAGCGGATTGCTGTCCGCCAGCGCGAGCGAGATCTGTCGGGACGCGGGGCTAAGCGCTTGCATTCACAACCCTTCCGCTTAAAAACCTACCCTTATGGATAGGTAAATTTTCGGTATACATCCGCATATCAAGACATTCTGGCAGGTTTTTTCCCACCCAAACAGAAGGCCAAAAGCAGGAGGTAGTTCCGTTGTGAAACTTTCATAACAAGTATTCCCTGAGGTCAACGATTATTCACGGCGAGAAGGGAATAACCCGACGCCGACCCATGGGAGGACTGTTATGCAAGGTATCCGCGGCCTTTTCGTCCCCGGCCCAACCAATGTGCCCGAGGCGATTCGCAAAGCGATCGACGTGCCGATGGAGGATCATCGTTCGCCCGATGTGCCTGCACTGGTGCTGCCGCTGTTCCAGGATCTGAAGAAGGTCTTCCACACCGAAACCGGTCAGGTCTTCGTGTTCCCGGCAACCGGGACCGGCGGCTGGGAGGCCTCGATCACCAATACACTGTCGCCCGGAGACAAGGTTCTGGCGCCGCGTTTCGGACAATTCTCTGTGCTCTGGGTTGATCTCTGCCAGCGCCTTGGCCTCGATGTCGAAACCATCGACTGTGAATGGGGCACCGGCGTGCCGCTCGACAAGCTGGCCGAGCGCCTCAGCGCCGATAAAAAGCGCGAGATCAAGGCGATCCTCGCCTGCCATAACGAGACCGCGACCGGGGTGACCTCGGATATCGCCGGTGTTCGAAAAGTGATGGATCAGTGCGATCACCCGGCTTTGCTTTACGTTGACGGCATCTCCTCCATCGGGTCGATCGAGTTCCGCATGGATGACTGGGGCGTCGACCTCGCGGTCGCCGGCTCGCAAAAGGGCTTTATGATGCCGGCGGGCCTGGCGATCATCGGGGTCAGCCAGAAGGCGCTCGAGGCCTCGAAAACCAACGGGCTGCGCCGCTGCTACTTTGACTTCAAGGATATGACCGCGACCAATGCGACCGGTTATTTCCCCTATACGCCGCCGATGAACATGCTGCGCGGGTTGCGCGCCTCGCTCGACCGCATCAATGCGGAAGGGATCGAGAACATCTGGGCGCGGCATAAATTCCTTGCCGAAGGCGTGCGTCGCGCAGTCTCGGCCTGGAATATGACGCTCTGCGCGAAAGAGCCGAAATGGCATTCCGACACCGTCAGCGCCATCGTCGTGCCCGAAGGTCATGACGCCCGCAAGGTGATCGCGCGCGCCTATGACCGTTACGGCCTGTCGCTTGGTGCCGGGCTGTCGGTCGTGGCCGGCAAGGTCTTCCGCATCGGCCATCTCGGCGATCTGAACGAGCTGATGCTGATGATGGCGCTTGGCGGTGCCGAGATGTCGATGCGCGATGTGGGCATCCCGATCGAGGCAGGCTCCGGCGTCGCGGCGGCCGAGGAATTCTGGCGTAAATCCAATTCGCGCTCGATGGCGCTGGCGGCAGAATAAGCCGTTTCCCTGGCTGCGGCATTGCCCGCAGCCAGACACCAACCGCGAAAAAAACGCGGAAATTCACAACCATAACCGGTCAGGGAGGGCCGCGCATGGACATTCATGAATATCAGGCGAAAGAGATACTTCACCGTTTCGGTGTCGCAATTCCGGATGGGGCGCTGGCTTACAGCCCCGAACAGGCGGCTTACCGCGCAAGGGAAATGGGGGGCTCACGCTGGATCGTGAAGGCCCAGGTCCATGCCGGCGGGCGTGGCAAGGCCGGCGGCGTCAAGATCTGTTCCTCGGAACATGAGATCCAGGACGCCACCAATGAGATGTTCGGCCGCCGTCTGGTCACGCATCAGACCGGCGCCGAAGGCAAAGGCATTTACCGCATCTATGTCGAAGCCGCGGTGCCGTTCGAGCGCGAGATCTATCTCGGCTTTGTGCTCGACCGCTCGTCGCAGCGGGTGATGATCGTCGCCTCTTCGGAAGGCGGGATGGAGATCGAAGAAATCTCGGCCACCCGCCCGGAAAGCATCGTGCGCTCGACGGTCGAGCCGGCAGTGGGCCTTCAGGAATTCCAGGCGCGGGAAATCGCCTTTGCACTGAAGATCCCGACCGACATGATCCAGCAGATGGTGCGCACGCTGCAAGGCTGCTACCGCGCCTTCACCGAGCTTGACGCGACCATGGTCGAGATCAACCCGCTGGTGATCACCGCCGACCGCCGCATTCTGGCGCTCGACGCGAAAATGACCTTTGATACCAATGCCTTGTTCCGCCACCCGGCCATTGCCGAGCTGCGCGACAAAAGCCAGGAAGACCCGCGCGAAAGCCGCGCGGCGGATCGCGGCCTCTCTTACATCGGCCTGTCCGGCAATATCGGCTGCATCGTGAACGGCGCCGGGCTTGCCATGGCCACGATGGATACGATCAAGCTGGCGGGTGGCGAGCCCGCGAACTTCCTCGATATCGGCGGCGGCGCGACGCCCGAGCGGGTGGCGAAGGCGTTTCGCTTGGTGAACTCGGATGAAAACGTTCAGGCGATCCTTGTGAACATCTTCGCCGGCATCAACCGCTGCGACTGGGTGGCCGAAGGTGTGGTCCAGGCTTTGCAGGCCAATCCGGTCGATGTGCCGGTCGTGGTGCGGCTCGCGGGCACTAATGTCGAGGAAGGGCTGAAGATCCTTGCGAAAAGCGGGCTGCCGATCATCCGCGCTACCTCGCTGATGGAGGCAGCAGATCGCGCTGTTTCGGCCTGGAAAAACGACAAAACCCAGAACACCCGGATGAGGATCGTGAAATGAGCATCTTTCTCGACAGAAACACCCCCGTCATCATCCAGGGCATCACCGGCCGCATGGCGCAGTTCCACGCCAAGGAGATGCTGGATTACGGCACCAACCTCGTCGGCGGCGTCGTGCCTGGCAAGGCGGGCGAGACCGTCCACGGCGTTCCGGTTTTCGACACGGTAAAACAAGCGGTCGAGGCCACCGGCGCCGAAGCAAGCCTTGTCTTCGTTCCCCCGCCCTTCGCCGCTGACAGCATCATGGAAGCCGCGGATGGCGGCATCCGCTACTGCGTCTGCATCACCGACGGCATCCCGGCCCAGGACATGATCCGCGTCAAACGCTATATGATGCGCTACCCCAAGGAAAAGCGCATGGTCCTGACCGGGCCGAACTGCGCCGGCACCATTTCTCCCGGGAAATCGCTGGTCGGCATCATGCCGGGGCATATCTATCTGCCCGGTCATGTTGGCATCGTTGGCCGCTCCGGCACGCTGGGCTATGAGGCGGCACAGCAGCTGAAAGATCGCGGCATCGGGGTTTCGACCAGTGTCGGCATCGGCGGCGATCCGATCAACGGCTCGTCCTTCCGCGATATTCTCGAGCAGTTCGAGAAGGATCCCGACACCCATATCGTCTGTCTGATCGGTGAAATCGGCGGCCCGCAAGAGGCCGAAGCCGCCGCCTGGATCCAGGAAAACATGACGAAACCGGTGGTCGCCTATATCGCCGGCCTCACCGCACCGAAGGGCCGCACCATGGGCCATGCCGGCGCGATCATCTCGGCCTTTGGCGAAAGCGCCAGCGAAAAGGTCGAGATCCTCACCGCCGCAGGCGTCACCGTGGCCGAGAACCCCTCGGTCATCGGTGAGACCATCGCCCGCGTGCTGAACGCCGCCTGAACCGCAAGGGGGGAACGCATCATGGCTGCAAAACCAAAGGTTCTTGTCACCCGCCGCTGGCCCGCTGCGGTCGAGGCGAAAATGTCGGAGATCTTCGACACCGATCTGAACCGGGCCGACCGGCCTCTGGGGCTCGCAGAGTTCCGGGACGCCTTTCGCAGCTATGATGCTGTTCTTCCGACGGTGACTGACAAACTCCCTGCCGAGGCCTTTTGCGAGGCCCCGGCGCGGGTGAAAATCCTTGCAAATTATGGGGTTGGCTTTTCCCATATCGACACCGGATCTGCGAAGGATCGCGGCATCATGGTAACGAATACGCCTGATGTGTTGTCCGAATGCACCGCTGATATCGCCATGACGCTGATGCTGATGGTGGCGCGGCGTGCCGGTGAAGGCGAACGCGAGGTCCGGGATGGCAAATGGACCGGCTGGCGGCCGACCCATATGATCGGCACGCGGGTCTCGGGCGCAACGCTGGGCATCATCGGCTTTGGCCGTATCGGCCAGGCGATGGCGCAGCGCGCGCATCACGGTTTTGGCATGAAGATCCTGGTGCAAAACCGCTCGGCAATCGCGCCGGAGGTGCTTGCCCGCTACAACGCAGTGCAGGTGGAAACCATCGAAGACCTGTTGCCGGCCTGCGATTTCGTCTCGCTTCACTGCCCCGGGGGCGCGGCAAACCGGCATCTGATCAATGCGCGGCGCCTCGACCTGATGCGGCCCGGCGCCTTCCTGATCAACACCGCGCGCGGCGAAGTGGTTGATGAACATGCGCTTTCCCGCGCGCTCTGGTATGGCACGATCGGTGGCGCCGGGCTTGATGTGTTTGAACGCGAACCACAGATCCCGGCAGATCTTCTCAACAGCGACAATCTTGTGCTGCTGCCGCATCTGGGATCAGCGACCCGCGAAACCCGTGAGGCCATGGGGTTCCGCGTCTTTGAAAACCTGGTCGATTTCTTTGAAGGCCGCGCTCCTCGCGACAGGGTGGCATGATGAACCGGGTGATGCCTGATCCGGGCCTGCCCGCAGACAGCGATGCGGCCGCGCTGCGCCACCTGTTGCATGACCTGCTGGCAGAGGTGGTGACCCAGCGTGCGCCTGAAGTCGCCACCTGGCTTGCCACTGGCGCGACCGCCCCGATCCCCGCCGATGACCGCGCCATCCCCTATCTCCAGGCGCTGAACATCCGCTTTCAGCTGTCTCGGATCGCCGAGGAAAATGACGCGATGCGTCAGCGCCGCCGGATCGAAGCGCGCGAGGGGGCAGAGAATGTTCCCGGCTCTTTCGCGGCGGCCTTTGCGGGTCTTGCGCAGCAGGGGCTGGACTCCGCAGCAATTGACGCGGCGGTCGCAAAACTCGCAGTGGTGCCGGCGATGACCGCGCATCCGACCGAGGCGAAACGGGTCACCATTCTTGAAATTCACCGCCGCATCTATCGCCGCCTTGTCGAGCTTGAGACCCAACGCTGGACCCCGCGCGAGCGCGAAGCCCTCTATATAGAGATCCGCTGCGAGATTGAACTTTTGTGGCTGACCGGGGAATTGCGGCTGGAACGCCCCAGCCTCACCGATGAAATCAATTGGGGCCTGCAATTTTTCCGCAACAGCCTCTTTGACGCGGTTCCCCAGCTTTATGAACGCTTTATCGATGCGCGCGCCGAATTCGCCCCGCAATCGGCGGCATCGGAACGTCCCTGTCTGCGGTTCAACACCTGGATCGGCGGCGACCGCGACGGCAATCCCAATGTGACGGCCGAGGTAACGCGGGCCGCGATTGATGCCGGAAAACTGGCCGCGCTCGCCTGCCATATCGAAGGGGTCGAGCGCGCCGCGCGGCGGCTCAGCATTTCCTGCCGCATCGTGCCGGTCCCCGAGAGCAATATGGCCGCGCTGGCCGCCGTCATCGTGCAAAGCCGGAGCGGCACGCCACATAACCAACGCAATCCTAATGAGATTTTCCGCCAGGCTCTGAGCGCGATCCTCGCCCGGCTGATCGCAAGCCGGGATGGCACTGCGACCGCCTATCGCGGTCCGCATGAACTGGTCGGCGATCTGAACAGTGTCGAAGCCGCCCTGCTCGCCATCGGTGCCGGCGATCTCGCAAGGGCCTGGATCCGCCCGGTGCGCTGGCGGGCCGAGGTTTTCGGGTTTCGCACCGCCGCTCTGGATCTGCGGCAAAATTCGACCATTATCAACGCGGTTCTGGATGAGATCTGGGCTGCGCAAGGGATCAGCGCTCGCAGTGGCACCCCTGCCGGTGCTGCGGAAATCCGGCGCGCCCTCGCCGACCCCGAACTGCCCCAAATGCAGGATACAGACCTCGGGCCGGTCGCGCAGGATCTGCTCGCGCTGCTGCGGCTTACCCGCGAAAGCGGGCATGACCCCGAGGCCTTTGGCCCTTTCATCGTGTCAATGGCGCGCTCTGCCGAGGATATTCTCGCAGTACATCTGCTCACGCGCTATGCCGCCGGTGCCTGCCCCGGCGCCCCTGCGCTGGTCGTCGTGCCGCTGTTCGAAACCATCGCAGACCTGCGCGCTGGCCCGGAAATTCTGGAAGAGTTGTTGAAAAACAATGCCTTTCGTGCTGGCCTTCGGGAAAAACGCGGCCATGTCGAGGTTATGCTGGGCTATTCCGATTCCGGGAAAGACGGTGGCTTCCTCTGTTCGACCTGGGAATTGCACCGCGCCCAGCGGCGGATTACGGCAACACTGGCTGCCCATGGTTTCCGTCCCAGTTTCTTTCACGGTCGCGGTGGTTCAGCCAGCCGGGGTGGCGCCCCAACAGAACGCGCCATTTCAGCGCAGCCCGGCGGCACCATCGGCGGAGCGCTGAAGCTCACCGAGCAAGGTGAGGTTGTTTCCGCAAAATATGCCAATCGCGGCACAGCTCTCTACAATATGGAGTTGCTGACCGCCGCGGTTCTGACCCATACCGCCAGCTCGGGGTCGCAGGGATCGGTGGTCCATCCTGACCAGGACGAAGCCCTTGTCGCCCTTTCCGGCATGTCGCAGGCGGTCTGGTCACGCCTGGTCGAAAGCCCGGATTTCGTTCGCTATTTCGAAGAGGCGAGCCCGGTCGGCGAATTGTCCGCGTTGAAACTGGGCTCGCGGCCGGCGCGGCGCCACGGGGCAAAGACGCTCGCTGATCTGCGTGCCATCCCCTGGGTCTTCGCCTGGTCCCAGAACCGTCATATGCTGACTGGCTGGTATGGTTTCGGATCCGCGATCACCTCCTTCCTTTCGGTGCGCGGCGAAAGTGGCAGGCTGCTCCTGTCGCGGATGTTCTCCTCTAACCCGTTGTTTCGCATGGTGGTTGACGAGATCGAGAAGAGCCTGGTGCAGGCGGATATGGATGTCGCCGCTGGCTATGCCAGCCTTGTCACCGACCGCGATCTGGCCAACACCCTCTTCGGGATGATCCGCGAGGAGTACCAGCTGACCTGCTCGGCGATCCTGCAAATCACCAGCCAGGACAGTCTCGCCGCGCGGTTCCCGATGTTCCGCGACGGGTTCGAACGCAACCGGATCGCCCTTGACCAGCTCAACCGCCTGCAAATTGACCTCTTGCGCCAGGCGCGCCAAAGCGAACGGCAAGCACTTTCCGTGCCGCTTTTGCAAAGCATGAACTGCATCGCCGCCGGCCTAGGTTGGACCGGCTGACCACCCTTTCCGCAGATCCAGGACCAGAAAGAGGCCCGATATGCCCGATACAAATTTCCAGAGCTCCGGCTTTTTCACCGAATCTCTTTCCTCGCGCGACCCCGAGCTTTTCGGAGCGGTGCGCTCTGAACTTGGCCGTCAGCGCGATGAGATCGAGCTGATCGCGAGCGAGAACATCGTCTCCCTCGCGGTTCTGGAAGCCCAGGGCTCGGTGCTCACGAACAAATATGCCGAGGGCTATCCGGGCAAGCGCTATTATGGCGGCTGCCAATATGTGGACATCGCCGAAACCCTCGCGATCGAGCGCGCGAAAGAGCTTTTTGGCTGCAAATTCGCCAATGTGCAGCCAAATTCCGGCAGCCAGATGAACCAGGCTGTCTTCCTCGCGCTTTTGCAGCCGGGCGATACCTTCATGGGGCTCGACCTGAATTCGGGCGGACACCTCACCCATGGCTCGCCGGTCAATATGTCCGGCAAGTGGTTCAAGGTCATCTCTTACGGCGTGCGCCAGCAGGACCAGCGCCTCGATATGGACGAGGTGCGCAAGAAAGCCCTCGAGCACAGACCAAAGCTGATCCTGGCGGGGGGCACCGCCTATAGCCGCGAATGGGACTGGGCCGCCTTCCGGGCGATTGCTGATGAGATCGGCGCTTACCTCCATGTTGATATGGCACATATCGCGGGTCTTGTGGCCGGCGGCGTGCATGCCTCGCCGCTGCCGCATGCCCATGTGGTGACCACCACGACCCACAAGAGCCTGCGCGGCCCGCGTGGGGGTATGGTGCTCACAAATGATGAAGACATCGCTAAGAAAATCAATTCGGCGGTCTTCCCCGGCCTGCAGGGCGGCCCGCTGATGCATGTGATCGCCGCCAAAGCGGTCGCCTTCGGCGAAGCGCTGCGCCCCGAGTTCAAGGCCTATGCAGCCCAGGTCAAAGCCAATGCGGCGGCGATGGCGGATGAGCTGATGAAGGGCGGGATCGATATCGTCTCGGGCGGCACCGACAACCATCTCTGCCTCGCCGATCTGCGGCCCAAGAAAGTGACCGGCAAGGCGGCCGAGGCGGCGCTTGGCCGCGCCCATATCACCTGCAACAAGAACGGCGTGCCGTTTGATCCGGAAAAGCCCTTTGTGACCTCGGGCATCCGTCTGGGCGCGCCGGCAGGCACCACCCGTGGGTTTGGCGAGGCCGAGTTCCGCCAGATCTCGCGGTGGATCGTCGAAGTGGTTGATGGGCTCGCCGCCAATGGCGAAGACGGCAACGGGGAGGTCGAGGCCAAAGTGAAGGCCGAGGTCCAGGCCCTGTGCGACAGGTTCCCGCTTTACCCGACACTCTGACCGCTTTCACTATTCGAACATTTTACGTATTTCCAACAATCGTGCAAAAGAAAGGGGCGCTGGACTTTGCCAGCGCCCCTTCTGATCGGAACCTCTCCTTTTGCGCCAGAGCGGACCGTCAGTTCTGCAGATAGCTTTCGATCGTGTCGTCCAGCGCATCCTTCCAGAGCGTATGATGCTTCGGCGCCATCGTGCCGGTGATCACCGATTTGTAGGAATTGTTGCGGAAGCCCATGATGTCCTGCTTCTTGTGATCCTTCCATTCGAAGAAGATCTCGCAGGCGCCATCAACATCGAAGCTCGGGTAATCCGTCTCTTCGATCAGTTCTTTAACGTAATCCCCCTGATACTGGATCGCATCATGGGTGTCTTTGCCGGCATCCTCGCGCGCAACGCGGTCGGTCACATCAGCCAGCATCGCCTCTTTACCCGGCAGCGCGATGCGCCCCAGGATCACATCACGCGCCCACCAGGCCTGGGCGTCGAACATGTTAAAGGTGAACCACTGATCCTGCATCCCGATATAGAAAAGAGCCGGGTTATGGACATAGGCGACACCCTTATAGAGGTCGTTCGTCGCAAGCCGGTTTGCCGTTCTCAGCCGCAGCCCGTCGGGCAGGAAGGGGAAGTGATGCTTATAGCCGGTGCACAGAATGATCGCGTCGATCTTCTTGGTGCTGCCATCGCCGAAGGTGACGATATTGCCTTCGACCTTCTGCATATTGGGCTTTTCTTCCCAGTTATCCGGCCAGTCGAACCCCATCGGCGCCGAGCGATAGGTGTTGGTGATCGACTTCGCGCCATATTTCCAGCATTGCGAGCCGATGTCTTCCGACGAGTAGGAGGTGCCGACCAGCATCACATCCTTACCGGTGAATTCGCGCGCATCGCGGAAATCATGGGCATGGACGATGCGCCCGTTGAAGCGCTCGAACCCGGGGAAGGACGGCACATTCGGCGTCGAGAAATGGCCCGAGGCCACGATCACATGGTCGAATTCTTCCGAATAGCAGTGATCTTTCGGCAGATCCTGCACGGTAACGGTGAATTTCTGCGTCGCCTCATCCCAGTCCACAAGGCGGACCACATTCTCAAAGCGGATCCATTTGCGAACGCCCGCCTTTTTCACGCGCCCCTCAATATAGTCGAGCAGCACCGCGCGCGGCGGGTAGGAGGCAATCTGCTTGCCAAAATGCTCTTCAAAAGAATAATCAGCGAATTCAAGCCCTTCTTTCGGGCCATTCGACCAAAGATAGCGGTACATCGAGCCATGAACCGGTTCGCCATACTGGTCCAGACCAGTGCGCCAGGAGTAGTTCCACAGCCCGCCCCAGTCGGACTGCTTCTCGAAGCAGACGATCTCTGGAATTTCGGCGCCTTTTTCGGCGGCCGACTGAAAGGCGCGCAGCTGTGCAAGGCCGGAAGGGCCTGCTCCGATGACTGCGATTCTCTTACTCATGCGCGTGCTCCCGTTGGTCTGAACCAGTTTATGGATTGGTTCCTTATTCACTGCGCCAATTACGCGACAGGATTGCCAGCATGTCAACAAATCTTCATGCTGGGAAAAAGATTCCTGGCGGAATCGCCGCCAACCGGGCGGTCTGGCGCTGAAACAAGGGGCGGGAGATGACAGGTTCTGTCAGTCTGGCACAGCGGCTCGCGGTCGGAGGTCTGGTCCGGCGCCTGGATACCGCCACCGGACAGCGGATCCCGATCGGCTTTCTGGCACCGTTGAGCGGCCAGGTACGGTCCTGGGGCCTGCCCGGGCTTTATGGATGTCAGATCTGGGCCGACCAGATCAATGCCTCGGGCGGTATGATGATCAGCGGGCGGCGCCATCAGGTCGAGATCCTCGCCGAAGATTGCGGCTATGACCCCGATCGGGCGTTCATCGGCGCGCGCCGGCTGGTTCAGGACGGCAATGTGCGGTTTCTGATGATGCTTGGCGGCGACTCGCTGCGCCGGCTCCGCCCCTGGCTGACCGAACGCAAGATCCTGACCTCGACCCTGCTCCCGAGCGATCTTTCCCCCGACACGCCCTATCTGATCGCGCCGAGCGAGACCCATCCCCTGTTCAATGTCACCGCGGTCGGCTGGCTGGCAAAGAACCGGCCCGAGCTGAGGCGGGTGGCGCTGTGCAGCCAGATGGATGAGCTGGGCCTGCCCTCACTTGCCGCCTATCGTGCGGCATTCGGCGCCGAAGGCTTCCAGATCACCAAAGAGATCCGCTATCCCAATACCGGCGGCGATGCGGACGAGATCGTGGCGGCTATGCTGGCCACGGATCCACAGATCCTGTGCTGGTGCACCAGCCACACGCCGATGGTACATGCGCTGACCGAAGCGGCGCATCGCCAGGGCTTTACCGGCCAGCTGCTGTCCTGTACCGCCGATGGCTACCGCGAGCTGATCCGCAAAACATCGACAGAATTCATGGAAGGCTTCCTCTTCCAGTTCCCCGACTTCGACGACCCTGCCCTGCAGAATAAGAGCTTTTTCTTCAACCGCCCGACACAGTTCCACAGCGAATATGAGCGGCGCTTTCCCGGCAGCTGGGGCTCGGTGTCCTGGGAATATGCGGCGACGCTGGATCTGTGGCATATGGCTGTGCAAAAGGCCGGAACGGTGGCGCCGGTCTCGGTCCTTGCGGCGATGAAACATGGCGGCCGGGGCGAACATGCCTTTGGCCATGCGCGCTGGCTCGGGACCGAATTCTACGGCAATGACAATCTGTTGGCGGGGGATTGGCCGGTGGTAAGGATCACGTCTGGCCGGGCGCGGGTCGTCGGCTTTGGCTCCATCCCGGCCTGGCTGGCCGAACATGGTGCACGGCTTCGCCAGGAAATGGAGGCCCTGGGCCAGATGTGGTATCAGCGCGAGGGCAAAGAGCCGCTGCCGATCCGCGACACCACGCTGGACAGCGCCGCCTCCGCCCCGCTCTGACCCCGCGTCTCAGTCTTCCTGCATCAGGAGCTTTTGCTCTTCGATCAGCAAAAGCTTGGTAAATTCGACCGCGCTTTCGATGTCGCGCGCCGTCAGGGTATTGAACAGCGTGTTGTAATAGCGCTGGCAGTCCTGGATGCGTTTTGGCGTCAGAAAGCGGCGGTTCAGCGCGGCGCGAAACGCCTGATGGCGGGCCGCGATCACCAGATCGTAGCAGGCCGCGATCAGCGGATTGCCGGTGCCTTTGGCGATCTGGCGGTGAAATTCATCCTCCAGCCGCGCGAATTCACTGGCATCGGTGGTCACCGCTTCCATCGCGGAAAGCACCTCGCCAAGCGCTTCGATCTCGCGCGGCGACATGGCGATAATGGCGAGGCGGATCATCTCGGGCTCAAGAATGCCGCGCATCACCTGCAGATCAAGCGGGCTGGTCTCGGCCGCCACGTCACCGACATCGATATCTTCATGGCGTGACAGCCCGGTGACAAAGCTTCCCGACCCGGCGCGTCGACGGATAACACCCTGATTTTCCAGCACATCCAGCGCCTCACGTACCGTATTGCGCGCGACCCCCAGCTCTCCGGCCAGGGTGCGTTCCGAGGGCAGTCGCTCGTCAACCACATATTCCTGCGAGGTGATCCGCGCGAGCAGCGTCTCGGCCACGATCCTGACTGTCGCCCCCAGCGACTGATCGGCAAAGAGCACTGTCACCTGTTCCGGCCTGCGCATTCTGTGCCCCTCCTGTTGCTGCTGCCCTGAATATCATCAGATGCACCGCGCCGGTGCAACCGCATGAAAAAAGCGCGCCCGGTAAGGGGCGCGCAAGTCCAACGAACTGGCTCAGGACCAGCCCGCCAGGGGATCAGGCCTCAGATATCGAGAGTATTTTGTTTTTCCCATTGTGTGAAATGGCCGCAATATTCGTTCCATTCCTGGGTTTTCAT
>NZ_JBZEGG010000020.1:0-106735 GCF_058313095.1 Pseudogemmobacter sp. TB195 | reverse complement strand
CGATTCGCCATAAAGACGCGCGTAACCCGCCGCATCAACATGCGCGCCCGCCGAAAATTCCAATGATGGCGCGCGGCTCACAACCGGACCTGACATGACACATTCCTCCCTTGCTTCGGGCGGTCTGTGCCCCTGGCCGGGATTTCCCCAAGGCCCGGTTCCCGCCCCGATCTGCTGGCCGGGGCCGGATCCAGGACCGCCCCCTCTGAACGCGATAGGGGGACTCGGGAGCGGAAAGGTCAATAAGCGTCGACCGACTTACCGTTCAACCGAAGGTGAAATCGCGCAGATAAGAGGGCGGCTCTGCGGCAAGCCCGGGCGCCAGGTCTGGAGCCGGGCGCGGCGCCCCCGTCACCATCTGCATCGGCAGGACCCCGGCCCAGACCGGCCAGCCGGCATCTTCCGGCGGGTCGGTCGGATCACCGGCGCTGATCTTCGCCGAGGCCTCCGAGATCGGCAGTGACAAGACCGCCGTCGCCTTCAGTTCCTGCACCGTCATCGGGCGCAAAGCGTCCCAGCGGCCGGGGAAAAGCCGTTCCATCATCGCCTTCAGCGCGGCCTCTTTTTCGCCGGGGTCGCGCAGCAGGACCGCCTCGCCAAAGACCATCACCGAGCGATATTGCGTTGAATGTTCCAGCCCTGACCGCGCCAGAACCATCCCATCGACCGCTGTCACCGTGACACAGACCTTCGCGCCCGATGCCGCCTTGATCATCCGGCTGGCCGAAGATCCGTGCCAGTAAATCCGGTCCCCGATCCGCCATTGCAGCGTCGCGGTCACCACCGGCTGGCCGTCAATCAGATGGCCGATATGGGCCAGCGGAATACGGTCCAGCAAGTCGCGGATCACCTCAGGGTCATAGCTGGCCATCCCATGCTGACGGCGGGCACGGGTCAGGGTCGAGGGCGGCTTATGGTCGGACATGCTGGCTCCAGGCTATGGCTGTTCGCGCAATCTTCTCTGACGCCGCCCTGACGTCCACCCCGTTTCAGCCAGCGCATCGCCCGGATCCGACAGAAGAAAACCCCGCCCGGGCATACCGGACGGGGTTTAAATATCACCAGGACCACGCTGCAGCGTGAAGCCCGGCACGCCTCAGGCGGCGGCTTGTGCTTTCTCGATATCGCGCTTGATTTTCAGCGCATCCGAGGAGAGCTCTGCATCCTTGGCACGCGCGAGGAACGCGTCCAGACCACCGCGGTGATCCACGGTCCGCAGAGCGGCTGCCGAGATGCGCAGGGTATAGGTTTTGCCGAGCACGTCGGATGCCAGCGAAACCTCATTCAGGTTCGGCAGGAAACGACGACGGTTCTTGTTATTCGCATGGCTGACCGTGTTGCCGGTCATCGGGCCTTTGCCCGTCAGTTCGCAAACGCGCGACATTGCGGTATCCTTCAGGTCTGTTCAGCTTTCGCTGTATTGGGTCAGCTTGCGCTGTGTTCAAAGGACAAACCCAAGGGAATCCCCCCGCTGTCCGAATTCGATCCTGGGGCAAATACGGGGAATCCGCTCCGGCGTCAAGCGATTCACCGCGGGAAGCCGCCGGGAAACGCAGCTGTCAGGCAGGTTTCATACCGGGCGCCCAAGCGCTGCCATCATCTGCCGCGCGGCGGCCTCGGGCGTGGCTTCTCCGGCCGCGACCTGAGCTCCGAGCCGGGCGAGGATACCCTTTGCCGGTTCGCGCTCCAGCACCGCCAAAAGCCCGTGGCGCACCTCCTCTCCGAACCAATGCGCCGCCTGTTCCGACCGCCTGCGCGCCCAATGGCCCTGGTCCTTGCGCCAGCTGGCAAGCCGGGTCATCTCGTCCCAGGCTTTGTCGAGCCCCGCGCCGCTATAGGCGGAAACCGGCATCGCTTTGGGGAAGCCTTCGGGGTCCTGCGCGCGCTTGCGCAACAGCCGCAGCGCGCCCGCATAATCGGCAACGGTACGGGTCGCGGTCGCCAGCAGGTCGCCATCCGCTTTATTGACCAGAATCATATCGGCCATTTCCATGATGCCGCGCTTGACCCCTTGCAGCTCATCGCCGCCCGCTGGTGCCATGAGAAGCAAAAAAACATCACAGATCTCGGCCACCATGGTCTCGGACTGGCCGACCCCCACCGTCTCGATCAGCACGAGGTCAAACCCCGCCGCCTCACACAGCGCCACGGCCTCACGGGTGCGCCGCGCCACACCGCCCATATGGGCCTGGCTGGGCGAAGGGCGGATATAGGCGTTGGGATGGCGGGAAAGCTGCTCCATCCGGGTCTTGTCGCCCAAAATCGAGCCCCCCGACCGCGCCGAAGACGGATCCACCGCGAGAACCGCGATCTTTTTGCCGGTCTCGGCCAGCTTCATGCCGAAAGCTTCGATAAAGGTGGATTTCCCCACCCCCGGCGTGCCCGAAAGCCCCAGCCGCAACGCCTGACGCCCGGAAGCGCGCAGCGCGGAAATCAGTTCCACCGCCTGTTCACGGTGATCAGGTCGCGCGCTTTCGATCAGCGTAATCCCCCGCGCGAGCGCCCGCCGGTCACAGGCGAGGATCGCCCCGGCCATTGCGCCAATATCCATAGACTTCACCCCTGCACCCCCCTCCCGCATCTGCCAGCCTCAATTCGCCTGCGGATAGGAGATCACCGAAAGATAGCGCGCCGGGAGCGTGTTCAGCTTTTCCGGCCCATGTGGTGCATCGGCGTCAAAGAACAGGCTGTCGCCGGGCTGCATCAGGAAGGTCTGCTCGCCATGGCGGTAGACCACCTCGCCTTCCAGCATATAGAGAAGCTCGATCCCGTCATGCTGGAAGGTCGGGAAGATATCGGATTGCTCGTTGAGCGTGATCAGATAGGGTTCGACGATCACGCCGCTGGCATTCTCGCCGATATGGCCAAGAAGGCTGTATTGATGGCCCGCCCGCGTGCCGGCGCGCTCAGTAATCACCGCTTCGCCCGACTTCACATGCATGACCTGGCGATTTTCCTCATAGCGGCGGAAGAACGAGGTCAGCGGCACGGAAAGCGCATGGGCCAGCACCTGAAGCGTCGTGAGCGAGGGCGAGGTGATGCCGTTTTCGATCTTCGAGACCATGCCGATCGAGAGACCGGTCTGTTTTGAGAGATCGGCGACCGTCATCCCCTTCTGGCGGCGAAAGCTGCGGACGGCGCGTCCGATGGCCACCTCGAGCACTTTCTCGCGTGGTTCAGAGACCCGGTGCGGATCCTGGGAGAGGGAGCGAAGTGGCTTGGCGGGCTCTGCTTTCTTCGGTCTGCTGCTCATCAAATCCCTCTGTTTCCCACAGTTTGCCGTCAGGCCTTGCCGGCCCGGACCTGCCGGTCCACTGACGGAGCTTGTATCATGGCCGTAAAATATGACTATGCTAGCGATAAATGTTTCCTGAGAGAATAAGAAACATGAACCAGGATGAAAGCGGCCTGCATCTGGGCTTTCTGATCTTTCCGGGCTTTCCGATGGCCTGCCTGACCTCGGCCATCGAGCCCCTGCGCGCAGCCAATGAGATCATCGGCAAACGCGCGTTCCGCTGGAGTGTCGTGGGCGAAACCGCGAGCCGCGTGGTCTCGTCTGCCGAGGTCGGTTTCGATCCCGATCTGGCGCTGGCCGATCTTACGGATTGCGACCAGCTTTATATCCTGTCGGGCCCGGCGGGGAGGTTCACCAATGCCCGCAGCTCAAATGCGATGCTGCGCCGGCTCGCGCGCCATGGCACCGGGATCGGCGCCTTCTCGGGCGGTATCTTTCCGCTGGCCCGCTCCGGCCTGCTCGACGGACATAAAACCTCGGTCCACTGGTGTTATGAGGCCGCGTTCAAAACCGAATTTCCCGGCGTGATCGCGTCGGAAAAGGTGATCACCATCGACCGCGGCCGCCTGACCGCCGCAGGCGCCACCGCTGTGTTTGATCTGATGCTGCGGCTGATCGAGGAACAGCTTGGCCCCGAGGCGATGACGGAAGTGGCCTGCTGGTTCCAGCACCCTTTCATGCGCGGCGAGGAAGTCGAACAAAAGACCCCGACGCTCCGCTCGGACCGTACCGAGGATATGCTGCCGCCGCCCGTCGCCCGCGCGATCCGGCTTTTCGCCGAACATATCGAAGACCCGATCCAGATCGCCGAAGTCGCCGAGGCTGTGGACCTGTCCTCACGCCAGCTCGACCGCTCGTTCAAACGGTCAACAGGCCAGAGCCCACTGAAATATTACCGGCTGCTCCGGCTGAAAAAAGCGCGTCAGATGGCGCTTTATTCAAACGACACGATCACGGAAATCGCGCTGGCGGTGGGTTATGCCAGCACCACCCCGCTCGTGCGCCATTACAGTCAGGCCTTCGGCGTCACCCCACAAGAGGATCGCAAACAGGCCAACCAGTTCCGTGTGAAAGAAAACGCGCCACTTCCCGCAATCTGACCCGTTGCGATGGGGGCCACCCGCTTCTGGCAGGCTGCAGAAGCCTCCGGCGGGGATGTTCAGGAGAACGACAACAATATCGGAGAAACCGCGCTGGTTTCTGTCTCTGGATATTCCGGATGGCGAGGGGACAGTGCCCCCTCGCCACAGTTTTAACCTTGTGCTGCGCCGCGCATCAGAGCGCCGATTTCGCCGCAGTCACCAGCGCATGATGCAGCGAGGCAGCCGAGGAGCGCCCGCCATAGACCGTGTAACTTTTCCCTGCGGCACGACAGACCAGGATACAGCCCAGATGTTCGATAACTGTACGGCTGGCACCGCCAGTGGGCAGTTTTCCCAGATCGAGGTTCGAAAGAAGTTCGAAAACCGAAAGAACCCCCTCGCCCTCCAGGTCGAACCCACCCCAGCCATCGGTCTGTTCGGTGATGGAAGCCGTATCTCCGAAGCCCTTTTTCAGGATCGGCGCGATGTCTTCATGCGTGGCGAAAGGCGCCTCGATGAACCATTGCTCCGGCCCGGTCCAGATCGCGGTAAAGACGCCGCCCGTGGCACTGCGCGCCGGTGCGGGCAGATCGAAGCCGAAGAATGCCCTGGCCGCCGCCTGGAACTCTGCCGGTTTCCCCTGCCGCGCCGACAGCGAGGCCAGGGCGGTGTCGGTCCGCTCAGTAATGGTCAGGCCGGGAAAGCTGTCCCTGCGGGGCGCATCACCCCCCAGCTGGGTGATCGGTTTGAGCGGGCTCATTTTCAGAACGGGATCAGCCACGGAGACGTTCTCCTTCCGGGTCGACAAAATGGGCGGAAACGACTTTGACCAGCGTCTCCTCTCCCGCCAGCGGGTTCACGGCGCGCAGCGTATCGCCTTTGCGGGCCGCACCGTCTTTCAGATAGCCAAGGCCAATGGAATGCCCGAGCGAGGGCGAAAACGCGACCGAGGTCATATAGCCCTGGTCATTTTTCGCATCGGCCGGCGCGCCCTGGTTGATGAAATGCATCCCACCAAGCAGGGGTTTCGTCGCATCAACCGGCTGGAAGCCCACAAGATTATAGGCGCCCTCGCGGTTCATCCCCTCACGTTCCGACAAGGTCGAGCCGATCGAGTCCTTCTTCTTGTTGACCATGCCGGCCATGCCGAGGTTCAGCGCCGAGGTGGTGCCGTTCAGCTCATTCCCCGCCGCATGGCCTTTCTCAATCCGCATGACGCCGAGCGCCTCGGTGCCATAGACAAGGGCATTGAACTCGCGCCCGGCCTCCATCATGGCGCGGACAAGGCCGTCGCCGTAACGGGTCGGCACTGCGATTTCATAGGCCAGCTCGCCCGAGAAGGAGATCCGGAACAGCCGCGCCCTGAGGCCGCCACAAACCGTGATCTCGCCGCAGCCCATATAGGGGAAGGCCTCGTTCGAGATGTCGAATTCCGGATCGACGATTTTCTGCAGGAGTTTCCTGGCATTGGGTCCGGCGACCGAGAACTGCGCCCAGGCCTCGGTGGTCGAGATGATCTGCACATCAAGATCAGGCCAGAGGCATTGCCGCGCGAATTCCATATGGCGGTAGACGCCGACCGCATTCGCCGTGGTGGTGGTGGTGACGAAATGGTCTTCCGCCAGACGCGCCGTGGTGCCGTCATCCATCGCCATACCGTCTTCGCGCAGCATAAGGCCGTAGCGGACCTTGCCCACGGGCAGTTTCGCGAAAGGATTGCAATAGATGCGGTTGAGGAACTCCGCCGCATCCGGCCCCTGAACGTCGATCTTGCCCAGCGTCGTCACGTCGCAGATGCCGACCGAGCCACGGGTCGCCAGCACTTCGCGGTCAACCGATTGCCGCCAGGTGGTCTCGCCCGCTTTCGGGAACCACTGGGCGCGCAGCCACATACCGACCTCGACAAAGACCGCGCCCTGTTCCGCAGCCCATTTATGCGAGGGCGTCAGGCGTTTGGGGCGGAAATCCGCACCGGCAGACCGGCCCGCAAAGGCCGCAATCGGCACCGGCGTATAGGGCGGGCGGTAGATGGTGGTACCGGTTTCCGGGATCGACTTGCCGGTCATCTCGGCCATCACGGCAAGGCCCGAGATATTCGAGGTCTTGCCCTGATCCGTCGCCATGCCCATCGTGGTATAGCGCTTCAGATGCTCGACCGAGCGGAAGCCTTCCTGATGCGCCAGCTTGACGTCCTTGACGGTGACATCGTTCTGCTGGTCGAGCCAGGCGCGGCCCTTATGCGGCACATACCACAGCGGCGTGACGCGCACCGGCGCATCCTCGGCCTGGGGCAGATCGGCTGATTTCACCGTCAGACCAAGGCCTTCCAGCGCCTCGGCAGCAGCCTCTGCACCAGAGGCCAGCGCGCCGGCGGTCGAAAGCCGGCCATTCGCCGCGCCTGCAACAACCATACCCACCGGAAGCGTGCCGGGAACAAAGGCGGCAAGGTCTGCATTCCAGACCGGAAGACCGCGCTGATGGCAGGTCAGATGCACATTGGGGTTCCAGCCACCCGAGACGCCAAGCGCCTCTGTGGAAATCTGGCGGGTCTCACCATTCGCAAGTTTCACCCTGATCGAGGACAGGCCAAGGCGGCCATGCGCATCGGTCACCACCGCGCCACGCAGATGTTCGGCCCCCAGGAAGGCGGGGCCATCGGCGCGGCTGTCGATCACGGCGGCAACCTTGACGCCCTTCGCGAGCAGATCCGACGCCGTGCGCAAGCCATCGTCATTATTGGTGAAGACCGCGACCGTCTGGCCCGGCGTCGCCGCCCAGCGATTGGCATAGGCGCGCATCGCACCGGCCAGCATCACGCCGGGGCGGTCGTTGTTTTTGAACGCAATCGGACGCTCGGTCGCACCGGCTGCCAGCACGGCGCGCTGCGAATAGATCCGCCACAGGATCTGGCGCGGCTTGCCTGACGCCGGGGTCGCGATGTGGTCAGAGACCCGCTCCAAAGCGCCATAGATGCCGTGATCAAAGGCGCCGATCACCACCGTCCGCGTCAGGATGCGGACATTGGGCAGGCTCGAAAGTTCAGCAATTGCAGATTTCGCCCAGTCGGCGCCCGAGGCATCGCCAAGCGTAAAGGTCTCAGAGTTCAGCCGCCCGCCCGGGGTGAAATCCTCATCGGCGAGGATCACCCGCGCACCAGACCGCGCCGCCGTCAGCGCCGCCGCCAGACCCGAGGGCCCGGCCCCGATCACCAGCAGATCGCAATGCAGGAAGCCCTTGTCATAGGCATCCGGGTCGTCCTGCATCGAGAGGCTGCCAAGCCCCGCCGCGCGGCGGATCATCGGCTCGTAAAGCTTTTCCCAGAAGGCCTTCGGCCACATGAAGGTCTTGTAATAGAACCCCGCCGCAAAGAAGGACGACAGCCGGTCATTGATCGCGAGGAAGTCGAATTTGAGCGAACCGACATGGTTCTGGCTTTTCGCGCTGAGGCCTTCGAACAGTTCCGCAATGGTCGCGCGGGTGTTCGGCTCCTGCCGCGCGCCCTGACGCAGTTCGACAATCGCGTTCGGCTCTTCCGAACCCGACGAGATCGGGCCGCGCGGGCGGTGATATTTGAACGACCGGCCCATCAGCCGCACGCCATTCGCGAGCAGAGCCGAGGCGAGCGTATCGCCCTCATAGCCTTGATAGGTCGCCCCATCGAAGGTGAAGTTCAGCGGTTTTGAGCGGTTCAGCTGACCACCGGACAGACGGTTCTTCTGGCTCATTTCGACCTTCCCCGGGCGCGGGCCACATCGCGGGCCAGCTCGACTTTGGTGATTTCATGGGTCAGCGTGTTGCGGGTCACCACAAGCCAGGACCGGTCGCCCTGTTCGTGGAACCACAGCTCCTGGTGAAGCCCCGCAGGGTTCGTGCGCTGGTAGAGATAGTCATGAAAGGTATCGACGGCGCCCTCGGCGGCCCAGTCTGGCCGGTCGATCAGGTTCGCATCGCCAAGATAGACGAATTCCTGCGAATCTCGCGGCCCCAGCAGGGGGTGATTGATAATCATCGCTCAGGTCCTCAATGCAGGTTCGGTTGGGCGCCCATGCCCTTTTCGTCGATCATCAGCCCCTTGCGGAACCGGTCGAACCGATAGGCGGTCGCCACAGAATGCGGTTGATCATTGGCGAGCAGATGCGCAAAGCACCAGCCGCTGGCCGGCGTGGCCTTAAAGCCACCATAGCACCAGCCGCCGTTGAAATAGAGCCCGTCGATATCGGTCTTATCGATGATGGGCGAGCCATCCATCGACATATCCATGATACCGCCCCAGATCCGCAGAAGGCGCGCGCGCCCGATCATCGGCATGATCGACATGCCGCCCTCGCAGACGTCTTCCACGACCGGAAGATTGCCACGCTGGGCATAGGTATTATAGCCGTCGATATCGCCGCCAAATACCAGACCGCCCTTGTCGGACTGGCTGACATAGAAATGGCCCGCGCCATAGGTGATCACACCCGGCAGCACCGGCTTCAGCCCTTCCGAGACGAAGGCCTGCAACACATGGCTTTCGATCGGCAGGCGGTGGATGCCGGCCTGCGCCATGACTTTGCCCGATGACCCGGCGACCGCGCAGCCGATCTTGTTTGCGCCGATGAACCCGCGCGTGGTCTCGACCCCCAGCACCTTGCCGTTCTCGATCTTAAACCCGGTGACTTCGCAATTCTGGATAATGTCGACGCCGCGCTGATCGGCGCCGCGCGCATAGCCCCAGGCGACCGCATCATGGCGCACGGTGCCACCACGCGGTTGCAACAGGCCGCCTTTGATCGGGAAACGCGCATTGTCGAAGTTCAGGAAGGGCGCCAGTTTGCGCACGCCTTCCTGGTCCAGCAGCTCGGCATCGACCCCGTTCAGCCGCATCCCGTTGCCGCGACGGCGGAAGGCATCGCGCTGTGCATCGGTATGGCAGAGGTTCAGCACGCCGCGCTGGCTGACCATGGCGTTATAGTTGAAATCCTGCTCGAGATTTTCCCACAGCTTCATGGAAAACTCATAGAACGGCTCATTGCCATCAAGCAGATAGTTCGAGCGGATGATCGTCGTGTTGCGGCCCACATTGCCGCCGCCGATCCAGCCCTTTTCCAGCACGGCGACATTCGCCTTGCCGAAGATCTTCGCCAGGTAATAGGCGGTCGCAAGACCATGGCCACCGCCACCTATGATAATGATATCATAGTGTTTCTTCGGCTCCGGGTCGCGCCATGCGGGCGTCCAGCCTTTATGGCCCGTCAGGGCCTCTTTGATCACTTTGAAGCCTGAATACCGCATCATATCCCCGCGCCGAAACTTCAGCTCAGTGTCAGGATTTTTACGCGCCCCACCCCTCTTGTTTCAGACAGCGACCCTTTCATTTCGGACATGTCACAAAATTCTGTCAGCGGGGTAACGGATCCCGGGACCAGGTCATAATGACAGACGTATATCAGAAAATGATTGACGTATGTCATTTCCTCATCTCTTCTGCGGGCGGGAGGAGAATCAAATGCGCAAGCCGACGCTGCAGGATGTGGCGCGGGCTGCGGGCGTGAGCTACGCGACTGCGGACCGGGTTCTCAATGAGCGCGGCAATGTCGCCGAGAAGTCCACGCGCCGGGTCCTGCACGCCATCGAAACGCTCGGGTATGAGCGCGATCTCCATGCCGCGAATCTGTCGCGCGGGCGCATCTATCATTTCCGTTTCCTGCTGCCGGGCGGCGATCACAGCTTCTTTCGCGCCCTGCGCCAGGCGGTCGACGCTGAGGCCTCTGCCCGCCGCACCGACCGCGTCCGTTTCACCCTGACCGAAGTGCCGACCCTTGATTCCGACGCGCTGGCACGCGCGCTTGAACAACTGCCGCGCGATTGCGATGCCGTGGCGGTGGTGGCAACCGAGACGCCGAGAATAGCCGAGGCCATCGGCGCGCTGTGCGAAGCGCGCATTCCGGTGGTGACGCTGGTGGGCGACGCCGCGCCTGATCTGCGCGCGGCCTATGTCGGCATCGACAACCAGATGGCCGGGCGCACCGCCGGGCGCCTGATCCGGATGGCCCATATTGCGCGACCAGCCTCTTCGCCCGGGCTGATCCTGCCGGTGATCGGTGCGCTCAGTGCGCGCGACCACCGTGACCGGCTGGAAGGCGCGCGCCTTGTGCTTGAAGGCGGGCCGCAGCTTATGGCCCCTGTTGTGGTGGATGACCGCCCCGACCTGATGCGGCTGCGCGTGACGGAGGCGCTGGAACAGGAACCCGGCATCACCGGCATTTATTCCATCGGCGCCGGCAATCGCGGGCTGATCGAAATCCTCGCGCAAAGGCCCGATGCGCGCCCCTTCACCATCATGCATGATCTGACGCCCACAACGCGCGGCGGTCTTGAAGCCGGCCTTGTCGATGCGGTGATCGACCAGAAACCGGCGCAGGAGGTCGCGCTGTCGGTCGATGTGATGAAGGCGCTCTCGGACGGGCGCGAGCTTCCCGACCCGACGCGCGACATCACGCCGACCATCTTTCTGAAAGACAACCTGCCTGCGGCATTGCCCGCGCCCCCGGCTGACCTTCAGCCTGCCCTTATGTCCACAGGAGACCCCCGTTGAGCGGTTATTTCGACTCCATCGCCCCGGTGAAATTCGCCCCCGAAACTGCCCATGACTCCGGGCGGCTCGCCTATCATCACTATAACCCCGATGAAATCGTGCTGGGCAAGCGGTTGGAGGATCACCTTCGTTTCGCCGTCGCCTACTGGCATTCCTTTGCCTGGGAAGGCGGCGACCCCTTTGGCGGCCGCACCTTTGACCGCCCCTGGTTCCCCGCCGATACGATGGCGCTGGCAAAGCAGCGGGCAGATGAGGCGTTCGACCTCTTCCGCATCCTCGGCGTGCCGTATTACTGTTTCCACGACCATGATGTCCGCCCCGAAGGCGCAACTTTGCGCGAAAGCCGCGCCCGGCTTGAAGAAATTGCCGACTATTTCCAGGCGAAGATGGAGGCAGGCGGGCCGAAACTCCTCTGGGGCACCGCCAACCTCTTTACCAATCGCCGGTATATGTCGGGTGCGGCCTCGAACCCCGACCCGGATGTCTTCGCCTATTCCGCGTCCATCGTGCGCGGTGTGATGGAGGTAACGCATCGTCTCGGCGGTGAAAACTACGTGCTCTGGGGCGGGCGCGAGGGCTATGAGACGCTTCTGAACACCGATCTCGGCCAGGAGCTTGACCATATGGGTCGTTTCCTGAACCTCGTTGTCGAGCATAAGCACAAGATCGGCTTCAAAGGCACCATCCTGCTGGAGCCGAAACCGCAGGAGCCGACCAAGCATCAATACGACTATGACGTTGCCACCTGCTACGGTTTTCTCAAGCGCTATGGGCTTGAAAATGAGGTGAAACTGAACATCGAACAGGGTCACGCGATCCTTGCCGGTCATTCGTTCGAACATGAGCTGGCGATGGCGCGGACGCTGGGGCTGCTCGGCTCTATCGACATGAACCGCAATGATTACCAGTCGGGCTGGGATACCGATCAGTTCCCGAACAATGTGCCTGAAATCGCCCTGGCCTATTACGAGGTGCTGAAAGACGGCGGCTTCACCACGGGCGGCACCAATTTCGACGCGAAAGTCCGCCGCCAGTCGCTGGATGCAGAAGACCTGGTCGCGGCCCATGTCGGCGCGATGGATGTCTGCGCGCGTGGCCTGAAAGCGGCGGCGAAAATGCTGGAAGAGGGCCGGCTCGAAGCTGCCCGTACAGCAAGGTACAAAGGCTGGCAGAGCGAGGATGCCCAGGCGATGCTGGGCAAGTCTGCCACCCTCGCTTCGATTGCCGATGCGGCAGAGGCCGCCGGGCTTGACCCGCAGCCGGTTTCGGGGCGGCAGGAAATTCTGGAAAATCTGGTTAACCGCTACGTCTGAGCGCCAGCCCTGGGGGAGGAAAGACCATGAAGACGATCAAAGGGCCGGGACTGTTTCTCGCGCAATTCGCAAGCGATGCGGCGCCGTTCAATTCCTGGGACAGCATCACGAAATGGGCCGCCGATATCGGCTATAAAGGCGTCCAGGTGCCCAGCTGGGACGGGCGGCTGATCGATCTCGACCGCGCCGCCTCCAGCAAGGATTACTGCGACGAATTCAAGGGCGTGGCCGAGGCGAATGGCGTGGTGGTGACCGAGCTTTCGACCCATCTCCAGGGCCAGCTGGTCGCGGTGCATCCGGCCTATGACGAGGGATTTGACGGCTTTGCCGCGCCGCATGTGCGCGGCAATCCAAAGGCACGCCAGGAATGGGCCGTGACCCAGGTGAAAAACGCGCTGACCGCCAGCAAACATATGGGGCTGACGGCCCAGGCGTCATTTTCCGGCGCACTGGCCTGGCCCTATGTCTACCCCTGGCCGCAACGCCCGGCGGGCCTGGTGGAAACCGCGTTCGACGAGCTGGCGCGACGCTGGAAGCCGATCCTCGACCATGCAGACGACTGCGGTGTCGATATCTGCTACGAGATCCATCCCGGCGAAGACCTGCATGACGGCATCACCTATGAGATGTTTCTGGAGCGTACCGGCAACCATCCCCGGGCCTGCATGCTCTACGATCCCTCGCATTACGTGCTGCAATGCCTGGATTATCTGGACAATATCGACATTTATCGCGACCGTATCCGGATGTTCCATGTCAAGGATGCCGAGTTCAACCCGACCGGCCGCCAGGGGGTCTATGGCGGCTTCCAGTCATGGGTGAACCGGGCCGGCCGGTTCCGCAGCCTTGGCGATGGCCAGGTCGATTTCGGCGCGGTGTTTTCCAAGATGGCGGCGAATGATTTCGACGGCTGGGCGGTGGTCGAATGGGAATGTGCGATCAAGCATCCCGAAGACGGCGCGCGCGAAGGGGCCGAGTTTGTGAAACACCACATTATCCGCGTGACCGACAAAGCGTTTGACGATTTCGCGGATGGTGGCACTGATGAAGCCGCGAACCGCCGTATGCTCGGGCTTTGAGGGGGGATCTGGCACCATGACAAAGATCAGACTGGGGATGGTCGGCGGCGGCAAGGATGCCTTTATCGGCGGCGTCCACCGGATCGCGGCCCGCATCGATGGCGAATATGACCTGGTCGCCGGCGCGCTGTCTTCGACGCCGGAACGGGCGCTGGAAAGCGGGCTGGCGCTCGGGCTGGCGGCGGATCGGTCTTATGGCAGTTATGAAGAGATGGCCGAACGCGAGGCCGCGCGCGAGGATGGCATCCGCGCCGTGTCCATCGTGACGCCGAACCATATGCATGCCGGCCCCGCGATGGCCTTTCTGAACCGCGGCATCCATGTGATCTGCGACAAGCCATTGACCGCCACGATGGACCAGGCGCGCGACCTTGAGGCTGCGGTCAAAGCGTCGAAAGCGCTCTTCATCCTGACCCATAATTACACCGGCTATCCGATGATCCGCCAGGCGCGGGACATGGTGGCCTCGGGCGAGCTGGGCAAGATCCGCGTCGTTCAGGTCGAATATGCCCAGGACTGGCTGACCGAAGCCGCAGATGACAGCAACAAACAGGCAGACTGGCGCACCGACCCCGCGCGCTCGGGCGCAGGCGGCGCGATCGGCGATATCGGCACCCATGCCCATAACCTCGCCTGTTTCGTGACCGGGCTGGCGGTCGAAAGCCTCGCCGCCGATCTGCAAAGCTTTGTCCCCGGGCGCCGGGTCGATGACAACGCGAATATCCTTCTCAGGATGCAGGGCGGCGCGCGCGGCGTGCTCTGGTGCAGCCAGGTGGCGCCGGGCTGCGAAAACGGGCTGCGGCTGCGCGTCTTTGGCGAAAAAGGCGGGCTGGAATGGAGCCAGGAGGATCCTAATTACCTCTGGCACACCCCCTTTGGTGAAGCGAAACGCCTCGTGACCCGGCGCGGCGCCGGGGCAAATGCGGCGGCGAATGCCGTCAGCCGCACCCCGGGCGGCCATCCCGAGGGCTATCTCGAAGGGTTCGCCAATCTCTATACCGAGGCCGCCCGCGCCATTCGCGCGGCAGACAGCGGCCAGATCCCGGATACCGGCCTTCTGCCGGGGATTGCGGCGGGGATGGACGGGATGCGCTTTATCGACGCCGCGATCCGCTCGTCCCGGGCCGATGCGGCATGGGTGGCGCTGTGACCACTCCCGTTCTCGCCCTGAACGGCGTCAGCCGCAGTTTCGGCCCGATTGAGGTGCTGCATGGCATCTCGATCGCGCTGGCCCAGGGCCGCGTCCATGCGCTGATCGGCGAGAATGGCGCGGGGAAATCCACCACGATGAAGATCCTCGCGGGCTATCAGCCGCCATCCTCAGGCGAGGTTCTGCTGGACGGTCGCCCGGTCGCCTTCGCCACCATGGGTGAGGCCGAGGCGGCGGGGATCTCGATGATCCATCAGGAGTTCAACCTCGCCGAACAGCTGAGCGTTGAGGAAAATATCTTCCTTGGCCGCGAACTGAAGCGCGGCCTTTTCCTCAACAAAGCCGCGATGCGGGCTGAAGCCCGGACGCTTCTGGACCGGCTGCAATGCCGGGTCGCGACGGATCGCCCGATCTCGAGCCTGTCGAATTCCGACAAGCAGATGGTCGAGATCGCGAAAGCCCTGTCGCGCGAGACCCGCGTCCTGATCATGGACGAGCCGACTGCGGTGCTGACCAAGGCGGAAACCGCGATCCTGATGGACCAGGTCCGGGCGCTCAGGGCCGCCGGCACGGCCATTCTCTTCACCTCGCACAAGCTCGACGAGGTGAAAGAGATCGCCGACGACCTGACCATCATGCGCGATGGCGCGGTGGTCTATTCAGGCCCCGCCGATGCGATGGACGAGCATGGCATGGCCGAAGCAATGGTCGGGCGCGAGATGTCGCAGCTTTACCCCGCCAAAGACGGCACCCCCGGCGAGATCGTGCTGGAAGTCTCTGGCCTGACAGTGCCGGGCTTTGCCGAAGATATCAGCTTCAGCCTGCGCGCGGGCGAGATCCTCGGCATTGCCGGGCTGATCGGTTCGGGGCGGACAGAGACATTCGAGGGCCTTGCGGGGCTGCGCCCTGCCACCGGTTCGGTCAAAGTCAAAGGCCGCCCGGTCACCATCCGCCACAACTGGGAGGCGCTGGAGCTTGGCCTGTGCTACCTGACCGAAGACCGCAAGACGCGCGGACTGCTGTTGCAAAAGGGGATGCGGGAGAACCTTACCCTCCAGGCCCTGCACCGGTTCTCGCATGGGTTGCTGGATCAGCGCGCCGAAGAGGCGGCGCTTGACCAGGCGATCCGCGATTTCGACATCCGTGGCGCACGCGGGATCAATGTCGGCCATCTGTCCGGCGGCAATCAGCAAAAGCTGCTCTTCGCGAAAACCATGCTCTCGGACCCGCAGATCATCGTGATCGACGAGCCGACCCGCGGCATCGACATCGGCACCAAACAGCAGATGTACGACTTCATCCGCCGCCTTGCCCGCGAGGGCCGCGCCATCGTGGTGATCTCTTCGGAAATGCAGGAGGTCATCGGCCTTGCCGACCGCGTTCTGGTGATGCGGCAGGGCCGAATCCAGGGCGAGGTGACCGGCGATACCATCACTGAGGACGCCATCGTGCGCCTCGCCATGGGGGTCGGCCAGGCCGCCCCTCTCGCAAAGGAGTTACAGGAATGAGTGTTGCGGCAGCTCCGGCGCGCCGGGTGCAGATGAGCGTGATCGGCCCGATCCTCGCGCTGGTGATCCTCGTGATCATGGGCGCGATGATGAACCCGAATTTCCTCGGCCTCGACAATATCACCAATGTTCTGGCGCGGTCGGCCTTTATCGGCATCATCGCGGTGGGGATGACCTTCGTGATCACGGCGGGCGGGCTTGACCTCTCGGTCGGCTCGATGGCGGCGTTTATCGCCGGGCTGATGATCCTTGTGATGAACAAGATGCTGCCCTCGATGGGCGTGGGCGTGCCGATTGTCCTTGTGGGGATGCTGGTCGCGCTTGGCGCCGGGATCATCGCGGGGCTGATCAACGGTCTTCTGATCACCCGGCTGGGGATCGAGGCCTTCATCGTCACGCTCGGCTCGATGGGGATCTATCGCAGCCTCGTCACCTGGCTCGCGGATGGCGGCACGCTGAGCCTCGATTTCGGCCTGCGCACCTTCTATCAGCCGGTCTATTACGGCGGCATTTTCGGCGTTACCTGGCCGATCATCGTCTTTGCCGTGGTGGTGATCCTCGGTGAATTGCTGATGCGCTCTACCGCCTTTGGCCGCCATTGCGCCGCCATCGGGTCAAATGATCAGGTGGCGAAATATTCATCCGTGCGCGTCGGCCGCGTGCGGCTTCTGACCTATGTGATGCTTGGCGCCCTCGTCGGGCTGGCCGTCATCATGTATGTGCCGCGCCTTGGCTCGGCCTCGTCCGCCACCGGTCTCCTGTGGGAGCTGGAGGCGATTGCCGCCGTCATCATCGGTGGCACGGCGCTCAAGGGCGGTTTCGGCCGCGTCTGGGGCACGGTTGTGGGGGTGCTGATCCTCGTGCTGATCGGCAATCTGCTGAACCTGACGGATTACGTCTCGCCCTATCTGAACGGAGCAATCCAGGGCGCGATCATCGTTCTCGCTGTCGTTTTGCAGCGCGGAAGCAAAGCGGGCCAGTGATCCCTGGCCCCGAATTACTCAAGGGAGGAGAAACTATGAAACATTTCGTATCGGCATTGGCGCTCGCGGTGGCGCTTGGCGGGCCGGCCCTGGCCCAGGACACCAAAGTGATCGGCGTGTCGATCCCGGCGGCGACCCATGGCTGGGCGGGCGGCATGAACTATTTCGCCAAAACCACGGTAGAGCGGCTGGAAGCCACCTATCCCGAGCTGGATTTCGTGCTGGCAACCGCCTCGGACCCGGCCAAGCAGGTCAATGATATCGAAGACATGCTGGCCACCCGCAAGATCAGCGCGCTCGTCGTGCTGCCTTTTGAATCCGAGCCGCTGACCGGCCCGGTGCAGAATGTCAAAGCCTCGGGCGCCTGGGTGACCGTGGTCGACCGTGGTCTGGCGGTTGACGGCATCGAAGACCTCTATGTCGCGGGCGACAACCCCGGCTTTGGCCGCGTCGCGGGCGAATTCATGAAGTCCCACATGCCCGATGGCGGCAAGGTTGTCGTGCTGCGCGGCATCCCGACCACCATCGACAATGAGCGCCTCGAAGGCTTCCAGGGCGCCATTGAGGGCTCGGGGATCGAAGTTCTCGCCGCCGAACATGGCGACTGGAACCGCGACAAGAGCTTTACCGTGATGCAGGATTTCCTGTCGAAATATCCGGAAATCGACGCGGTCTGGGCTTCGGATGACGATATGGCGCTTGGCGCCCTGGCCGCGATCGAAGCCGCCGGCCGCAAAGACATCAAATTCGTGCTCGGCGGCGCCGGCATGAAAGAGATGATCAAGCGCACCATGGACGGCGATGCGATGATCCCGGCCAATGTGACCTATCCGCCGTCGATGATCGCCACCGCGATCGAAATCACCGCGGTCGGCCTCGTCTCGCCGGCGCCGGTCTCGGGCGATTTCATCATCGGCTCGGTTCTGGTCACGCCGGACAATGCGGCCACCTTCTACTACCCCGACAGCCCGTTCTGAGGCATTACGACCCCGGCCGGTTCGCGCCGGCCGGGGCAATTCCATGAGGTGAATATGTATCTCGGTCTCGATCTCGGCACCTCTGGCATCCGCGCGTTGCTGATGGATGAAGAACAGCGGATCATAGGTTCGGCCAGCGCCGCGACCCCGGTGTCACGCCCCCATCCCGGCTGGTCAGAACAGGATCCCGAAGACTGGACCACAGCCTGCAAAGAGGCCGTGGCGGCCCTGCGCGCCGCCCATCCCGTTGAATTCGCCGCTATCCGCGGCATCGGCCTGTCGGGCCATATGCATGGCGCCACGCTGTTTGACCGCAGCGACCGCGCGCTCCGCCCCTCGATCCTGTGGAATGACACCCGCGCGAGCCTTGAGGCCGCCGCAATGGATGCCGATCCGCGCTTTCGCCAGGTGACCGGCAATATCGTCTTCCCGGGCTTTACCGCCCCGAAACTGGCCTGGGTGGCAAAGCACGAACCCGCCCTCTTCGACCAGACCGCCATGGTCCTTTTGCCGAAAGACGCGCTGCGGCTCTGGCTGACGGGCGAGCATATTTCCGAGATGTCGGATGCCGCCGGCACCAGCTGGCTGGATTGCGCGGCGCGCGACTGGTCGGATGACCTGCTGACGGCGTCCGGCCTTTCCCGCGCACAGATGCCGCGTCTGGTCGAGGGCTCGGCGCCGGGTGGACAACTCCGCGCGGAACTTCTGGCAGACTGGGGCCTCACCGGCCCGGTGATCGTCGCCGGCGGTGCGGGCGACAATGCCGCCTCGGCCATCGGCATGGGCACCATTCGCGAAGGCCAGGCCTTTGTCTCGCTCGGCACTTCAGGTGTGATCTTCGCCGCCAATGACGCCTTCCGCCCGCTGCCCGAAAGTGCAGTTCACGCCTTTTGCCATGCGCTGCCGGACCGCTGGCATCAGATGGGCGTGATCCTGTCCGCCACCGATGCGCTGAACTGGTATGCCGGCATCACCGGCACCGCCGCCGCCGATCTCGCGCGCGAACTCGGCGAAGATCTGGTCGCGCCGGGTTCGGCCAGTTTCCTGCCCTATCTCTCGGGCGAGCGCACACCGCATAATGATGCGAAGATCCGGGGCGCCTTTACCGGCCTCGGCCACGAATCCGACCGCAAGGCGCTGACCCGTGCGGTGATGGAAGGCGTCGCCTTCGCGCTGAAAGACAATCTGAACGCACTGCGCCAGGCTGGCGCCAAGATCGGGCGCGTCACCGCGGTCGGTGGCGGTTCAAACTCGGGCTACTGGCTGAAGGTCATCGCGACCACGCTCGGCATCCCGGTCGATCTGCCGGTCGGCGGCGATTTCGGTGCAGCCTTCGGCGCGGCACGGCTCGGCCTGATGGCTGCCACCGGCGCAAGCCCGGAAAGCATCTGTACCGCCCCCGCCACCAAAGCCAGCATCTTGCCGGACGCGGGCCTCATCGCGGCCTTTGATGAGGCTTACTCGCGCTATCGCGGCCTCTACCCCGCGCTGGCGGGGTAAGGTCCGGCTTTACAGCAGATCCTCTTCCTCACCCGTAACATCGACGCCAAGCGCCTCCAGCCCGGCTTCGAGATTTTCCGGGAGATGCGGCATCCCCATCAGATAATCCGCGGTGGGGGTGGTGGCTTCGGTATAGGCGGTGCGCAACGCCTCGGCATAATCCTCGATCTCGAACGCCCCGCGCCCGACCCAGGCAATGGCGGTCAGATGCGCCTTTTCCTCGTCATTCAGCCCGTCGATAAAGGCGTATAGCTGCGCCTGGCCTGCCGGCCCCTCGCGCGACAGGAAAATCACCTGCACCACTTTGCTGGGAGAGATTTCGATCATGGGACACCTCCTGCCGCCATGATCCCGCTTTCCCCTTCAGGGTGCAAGCGCCGGATGCATCAGCGCAAAAGCGATCCCGTAAGCCAGTGCCCCCGCGAGCGTCGCCACCACGACCGAGCGCTTCGGCAGGAAGGCCAGCACCGTGACCACCACGCCAACCGCCAGTGGCACGAGATCCGTCTGCTGCGGCCAGAGACGCGGCAGGACCGAGGCCACGAACAGCGTCGCAATCGCCGCCGGCCCGGTCGAAGCCAGAAACCCCGCCATCAGCCCGCCCGGCTTTGCCTCGCCCCGCATCAACAGGACCGGCAGCGCCCGGAAGGCCCAGTTCGCCAGCCCCGCAAGCACCGCCATCAACACCAGATCCGGGTTCATCCGCGCCTCCTGACCAGCCCGCCGGCCATTCCGGCCAGCGCGCCGCAGATCATCCCTGCAAGGATCCCGACCGTCGCCGACCAGAACATGGTGCCAAGGCATGTCGCGATCACCGCAACCACAATTGCCGGCATCGCAAGCCGCGACAGGATCGACAGCAAAAGCGCCAGGAACAATGCCGAAAGCATGAAATCAAGGCCCGCACTCACCGCCGGCCAGCCATCCAGCGCGCCACCGCCGGCGAATGCGCCGACCGCCGTTCCCAGCACCCAGGACGCATAGGCCGCGAACCCCAGCCCGAACATATAGGCCTCGGAGAACCGCTGGCCCCGCGCCAGCGCCCCCAGCGCCTGGCCAAAGACCTCATCGGTCAGCCCCCAGGCCCAGACCCAGGCAAAGCGGCGCGAACCCTCCGCTCCCGCCTCTTTCATCAGCGCCGGCCCGTAAAGCACATGGCGCACATTCATCGCGATCAGGGTAAAGGCCGCCACCAGCACCGGCGCGCCACTGGCAAACAATGTCAGCGCCAGGAATTGCGAGGCCCCGGCATAGACCACCAGCGAGAGCATCACCGCCTCGGCCTGGCTCAGCCCGCCTCGGGTGGCCGCGACGCCAAAAGAAAACGCAATCGGGAAATACCCCATCACGATGGGCAAAGCGGCCAGCAGGCCACCGCGAAACGAGGCTGGTTTGTCACTCATGATGCAGCAGCGCTACCCCGCCATAACACCAATGTCAAAACCCCCGCCCGGCCTTTCATCTGTCTGAAAATATCCTCGGGGGGAGGAAGCGGCAAAAGCCGCTTCCCGGGGGGCAGACAGCCCCCCTTGCCCGGGTCACATCACTCCGCCGCGTCGAGATAGCTCTCCAGCGGCGGGCAGGTGCAGACGAGGTTCCGGTCGCCGTAAACGTTGTCGATCCGGCCAACCGGCGGCCAGTATTTATCGACCCGGAACGCCGCCGGCGGAAAACAACCCTGTTCGCGGGTATATTTCCGGTCCCACTCCGCCACCAGGTCCTGCACCGTATGGGGCGCGAACCGCAGCGGGCTTTCCTCGGCAGAAATCTCGCCCGCCTCGACCGCCCGGATCTCCTCGCGGATCGCCAGCAGCGCGGTGATGAACCGGTCGATCTCGGCCTTGGTCTCGGATTCCGTCGGCTCCACCATCAGCGTGCCGGAAACCGGCCAGGACATGGTCGGCGCATGGAAGCCGTTGTCGATCAGCCGCTTGGCGATGTCATCCACCGTCACGCCATGATCGGCAAAGGGGCGTGTGTCGAGGATACATTCATGCGCCACCCGGCCACGATTGCCCATATAGAGCACATCGTAAGCCCCCTTCAGCCGCGCCGCGATATAGTTGGCGTTCAGGATCGCCACCCGCGTCGCCTGGGTCAGCCCCGAGCCACCCATCATCAGGCAATAAGCCCAGGAGATCAGCAAAATGCTCGCCGAGCCATAAGGCGCCGCCGAGACCGGGCCGGCATCGGTTTCCGGACGCCCCTCGGGATCGCCCGGCAGATGCGGCGCGAGATGCGCGCGCACGCCGATCGGCCCCATGCCCGGCCCCCCGCCGCCATGCGGAATGGCAAAGGTCTTGTGCAGGTTCAGGTGGCTGACATCGCCACCGATCTCGCCCGGCTTCACCAGCCCCACCATCGCATTCATATTGGCGCCGTCGATATAGACCTGGCCGCCATGATCATGGGTGATCTTGCAGACCTCGCGCACCGTCTCTTCAAACACGCCATGGGTCGAGGGATAGGTGATCATGCAGGCCGCGAGCCGGTCGCCGGCCTTTGCCGCCTTGTCGCGGAAATCATCCAGATCGACATCACCATTGGGCGAAGACCTGACCACCACAACCTCCATCCCGGCCATCTGCGCCGAAGCCGGGTTGGTGCCATGCGCCGAAATTGGGATCAGGCAGATCCGGCGGTCATGATCGCCCCGCGCCTTGTGATAGGCGAGAATGGTCAACAGCCCGGCATATTCCCCCTGAGCACCGGAATTGGGCTGCATGGAAAACGCATCATAGCCGGTGATCTCGCACAGCTTCGCGGTCAGATCCGCAATCGCCTCGCCATAACCCGCCGCCTGATCGCGCGGCACGAACGGGTGCAGGCTGCCAAATTCCGGCCAGGTGACCGGCATCATCTCGGCGGCGGCATTGAGCTTCATCGTGCAGGACCCGAGCGGGATCATCGCCCGGTCGAGCGCCAGATCGCGATCCGAGAGCCGGCGCATGTAACGCATCATCTCGCTCTCGGCCCGGTTCATCTGAAACACCGGATGGGTGAGATAGGCGCTTTGCCGCAGCATCGTCTCGGGGAAGCCGAGGCCTCCGCGATGCGGCGGTACGCCCTCGATCCCGAAGGCCCGCAACACCCGGCTCAGCACCTCTTCCGAGGTGGTCTCATCGAGGCTGATCCCGATCCGGTCATTGCCGATCCTGCGGAAATTCAGTCCCTCGGCCCGCGCTGCGGCAAGAATGCCGGCCTGCCCCACCCCGACCTCGACCGTGATCGTGTCGAAAAAGGCCTTCGGCGAGACCCTCGCCCCCGCCGCCATCAGCGCGCGTGCCAGCCGCTGGGTCAGGAAATGCACCCGTTCGGCAATCGCCCTGAGCCCGTTCGGCCCGTGAAACACCGCATACATCGAGGCCATCACCGCCAGAAGCGCCTGCGCCGTGCAGACATTCGACGTCGCCTTCTCGCGCCGGATATGCTGCTCGCGCGTCTGCAAAGACAGCCGATACGCCCGCGTGCCGTGGCTGTCGATCGAGACACCCACAATCCGCCCCGGCATATTGCGCTTCAGATCATCGCGACACGCCATGAAAGCCGCATGCGGGCCGCCATATCCCATCGGCACGCCGAAGCGCTGCGATGAGCCGATGGCAATATCCGCCCCCATCGCGCCCGGCTCTTTCAGCATGCACAAGGCCAGCAGATCGGTCGCGACAATGGCCAGTGCCCTATGCGCGTGCAGATGAGCAATCTTCGCCGTGAAATCCGTCACATGCCCATAAGACCCCGGATACTGGAAGATCGCGCCAAACACGCTTGAAGGCTCCAGCAGCCCAACATCGCCCTCAATGATCTCGATCCCCAAAGGCTCGGCCCGGGTGCGGATCACCGCAATCGTCTGCGGGTGGCAGAAACGGTCAACAAAGAAAGCTTTGGCTTTCGACTTCGCCGAACGCTCCGCCATCGCCATGGCTTCCGCCGCCGCCGTCGCCTCATCCAGAAGCGACGCATTGGCAACATCAAGGCCCGTCAGATCACAGACCATGGTCTGGTAATTCAGCAGCGCTTCAAGCCGCCCCTGCGCGATCTCGGGCTGGTAAGGTGTATAGGCGGTGTACCAGGCCGGGTTCTCAAGGATATTGCGCTGAATGGCAGGCGGCGTCACCGTGCCGTAATAGCCCTGCCCGATCAGCGAGGTCATGACGCGGTTCTTCCCCGCCACCTCTTTCATCTTCGCCAGCAGCTCATGCTCGGCCAAAGGTGCCCAGGACAGCGGCTTTTCCTGGCGGATCGACTGCGGCACCGTCTCGGCAATCAGCGCATCCAGCGAGGCCGCGCCCACCGCCTTCAGCATCTCCTCCATCTCGGCCGGCGAAGGGCCGATATGGCGACGATTGGCGAAATCATAGGGGTTATAATCGGTCGGAGTGAAACTCATCTCGCACCTCCGGACAGTCGGGCGACGCACCGCGCCCCACTTCATCTGTCCTTAAATATCCCAGGGGGTCCGGGGGACTGGTCCCCCGGCGTTCAGGCAGGTCCGGGGGGCTGCCCCCCGGGGCTCAGCTAACCCTCACCGGCCTCAGCCGATGAAATCCTTATACTCATCCTCATCCATGAACTGATCGACCACCGAGAGATCATCGACCTTCAGCTTAAAGAACCAGGCGCCGCCCAGCGGATCCTCATTCACCAGCCCCGGATTGTCCGAAAGAGCCTCATTCACCTCGACGATCTCGCCCTCGACCGGCGCGAGGATATCCGAGGCCGCCTTAACGCTCTCGATCACCGAAATCTCATCTCCGGCCGCCACCTGTATTCCCGCTTCGGGAAGCTCCACGAACACCACATCGCCAAGCGCTTCAGCCGCATGTTCAGTGATCCCGACCACGATCAGGTCACCCTCGACGCGCAGCCATTCATGTTCCTTGGTGAATTTCATCTTTTCGATCCCCTGGGACTTAACGTTTGTAATGGGTTGGGTGGAAAGGCGTGGCCGCAACCACAACCGGAAGCTTCTTGCCGCGCAGCTCGGCCTCGATGCCGGTGCGGGGGGCCGCAAAGGCGCTCGCAACATAGCCCATGGCAACCGGCGCCTGGACCGAGGGGGCAAAACCGCCCGAGGTGATCGCGCCAATCGGCGTGCCATCCGTCGCAAAGAGTTCCACGCCTTCGCGCATCGGTGCACGACCCTCTGGCCGCAGCCCCACGCGTTTGCGCGAGGGGCCTTCCGCCAGCTCGGCAAGGATCCGCGTCTCGCCCGGGAAACCGCCCGCCCGCGCACCGCCGGCGCGACGTGCCTTCTGGATCGCCCAGCCAAGACCCGCCTCGACCGGGCTCGTGGTCTCGTCAATATCATGGCCGTAAAGGCAAAGCCCCGCCTCAAGCCGCAGACTGTCGCGCGCGCCAAGGCCAATCGGCGCCACGCCGTCCAATGCCAGCAGCGCCCGCGCGAAATCAGGAACCGCGGCCTCCGGCACCGAAATCTCGAACCCGTCCTCGCCGGTATAGCCTGACCGCGAGATCCAGAGCTCACCGAACACTGTCGGGACCGACGCGACATCCATGAACTGCATCGCCGTCACATCCGGCACCAGAACCGCCAGCACCGATTCTGCCGCTGGCCCCTGCAGCGCCAGCAGCGCCCGCCCGGTCTGGATGTCGATCTCGGCCTCATCGGCGAGATGCCGGGTCAGATGTGCGAAATCATGCGCCTTGCGCGCCGCATTCACCACCAGAAGGTAATCCGTCCCGCGATTGGCAAACATCAGATCATCAAGAATGCCGCCGGTCTCGCTGGTGAAAATGCCATAGCGCTGGCGGCTAGGTGCTACGCCCAGCACATCGACCGGCATCAGCCGCTCCAGCGCCAGCCCGAGACTCTCCATCGATCCTTTCGGGCGCAGCACGACCTGGCCCATATGGCTCACATCGAAGAGCCCGGCCGCCGCCCTGACATGCAGATGTTCCGCCATCACCCCGGCCGGATATTGCACCGGCATCTCATAGCCCGCGAAGGGCACCATTTTCCCGCCAAGCTCCAGATGGAGCCCGTGCAACGGAAGGCGCAAAAGGTCGGTCAAACCGCCTCTCCCCTGTCTGTCGGCCGAAAATATCCGGCACCGCTCACGGCAGTTCCCCTGCCGCCCGGTGCCCCCTCTGTCCTTGCCCGCGACTGGGGCGCCTGAGATCGTTATCCCTTCGGCGGGCGCCTCACGCGCCACTCTCCAGAGTCTTCAAGTGCAGTAACGGTCCCTTGCGCCTGAGAGTTTACCGGGGCGGTTGCTCCTTCGGCACCGGACCCGCCCTGTCAGGGGCTGCCCGGATTCTCCCGATCCTGCCCGTTCTGACTAACCCGAGGCTCCCCCATCAGGCAAGTGAAAATCCGTATACGACGGTATTCCCCCGCAAGACGACATGCGTGATACGGCAAGGGCCGGCGAAACTGTGGCCCAGATCAGGCCCGCCGCTCGCCCGGCGCTGCGGCTTCCGCCTCGGGCTGGCTGACCGCGACCGGTGCCGGTGCACCGCGCCCTGTCGGCAGGTTCGGATGCGCAATCGCGAGGCGTGCAAAGACCACCGCCAGAAGACCAAAGGCGACGCCGCCCACCGCCTGCCCGATCAGCACCCCCTGGGCGCCCCAGATCTGTCCGAACCAGATCGCGAAGGGAATCGTGCCCAGGGTATGGCGCCCCCAATTCACCACGGTCGACCAGAACGGCCGGCCAAGATTGTTGCAGACGGCATTCCCCGCAAAGATCAGCCCGTTGAAAAACCACATCAGCGCCAGTGGCCCGCAGAACAGGTAGACGATCTCGCGCGTGAGGCCCTGCGCGTTGAAGAGATCGGCAATCGGTGCGCGCAGCAGGAACAAAAGACCTGAGACCAAAAGGATCACCAGCCCGGTAAAGATCACCGCATCGCGAAACGCCTGTCTGACACGGTCCATCCGCCCCGCGCCGATATTCTGCCCGATGATCGGCCCGATGGCGCCCGCCAGCGCGAAAATCACCCCGAAGGCGACCGGCGTCAGCCGCCCGGCAATCGCCATCCCTGCGACCGCCGCCTCGCCAAATCCCGAGGCCGTGCGGGTCACGAATGCCTGCCCCACCGGCGTCGCCACCTGGGTCAGGATCGCGGGAATACCAATCGCCCAGACCGGCGCCATATCGTGCCATACCTGCCGCAGCGAAGGCCGGTCAAAGCCGCCGTAACGCGTCACAATCGGCCGCACCGCCATGAAAAGGATCACCGCCCGGCTGACCAGCCCGGCCAGCGCCGCACCGGTCAGATCCAGGCCGAAGCCGAAGATGAGCACCGGGTCCAGTGCCGCCGTCACCACCGCGCCCCAGACCGTCGCCATCATCGCGGCCCGCGCATCGCCATGGGCGCGCAACACCGCAGACCCGATCATCCCCAGCATCAGCATCGGCTGCCCTAGGGTCACGATCTGCAGATAATGCACGGCCAGATCATGGGTCTCGCCCTCAGCGCCCAAAAGCCGCACCATCGGCGACAGCAAAAGCCAGACCAGCCCCGCAAACGGCACCCCGAACAGCAACCCGAGCAGCATCCCGGTCGTCGCCTTCTCACGCGCAAGCCGCAGATCCCGCTGCCCGATGGCCCGGCTCACCAGAGCCGAAACCGCGATCGACAGCCCGATCCCGAAAGAGGTGGTAAAGAACAACACCGCCCCGGCATAGCCGACCGCCGCCGCAAGCTCGGACCTGCCGAGCCAGGAAATATAGGCCATATTGATCAGATCGACGACAAAGACCGCCATCAGGCCGATGGAGGATGTCAGCGACATCACCACGATGTGGCGGAAGAGATTTCCCTGAACGAATTTCGCCTCAGCCATCCCTTACCCCCCCTGAGAAAACGGGCCGCGCCTGCTTCCTCCTGATAAAAATACCCCCGGGAGAGGTGCAGGCAGAGCCTGCGACCGGGGGCGGGCAGCCCCCCGCTCCCCGGCGTCAGAGTGCAGGAAGTTTCTGCAAAAGCGGCAGGACATCCGACATATCCGGCCCATGTGCCTGGCCTGTCAGCGCCTTGCGCAGCGGCATGAACAGATCCTTGCCCTTGCGCCCTGTGGCAGTTTTGACCGCGCCGGTCCATTGCCCCCAGGTCTCTTTCGTCCAGGGCCGCGGCGGCAACAGCGCAAGCGCCTCGCGCACGAAATCGCGGTCGGCCTCGTCAATAACCGGCTCTGCCCCTTCCGAGAACAGCTTCCACCAGCCCTCGAGATCCGCCGGCACGGTGATATTGTCTTTGGCCACACTCCAGAACTGCCCGGCCTGGTCTTCCGGCACGCCAAGCGCCAGAATGCGCTCGCGCACCTGATCGAAAGGCCAGGCCTGGACGTAATGCCGGGTCAGCGGGAAAAGATCGGCCGGGTCGAATTTCGTCGGCGCTGCGCCGAAGCTTTCGATGTCGAAACCCTCGGCCAGCTCGTCGATCGAGGCAACCGGCTCCACCGGTTTCGAGGATCCCAGCCGCGCCATCAGCGACAAAAGCGCCATGGGCTCGACGCCCTGCGCGCGCAGATCGCGCAGCGAAAGCGCGCCGAGGCGCTTGGACAGCTCTTCGCCTTTCGGGCCCGAGAGCAGCGAGTGGTGCGCGAATTCGGGCGGCGTGCCACCCATCGCTTCCATGATCTGGATCTGGGTCGCGGTATTGGTCACATGGTCGGCGCCGCGCACGATATGGGTCACGCCCATTTCGACATCATCGACCGAGGAGGCGAAGGTATAAAGCACCTGGCCATCGGCGCGGATCAGCACCGGATCCGAGACCGAGGCCGCGTCGATCGAGATATCGCCGATGATCCCGTCATGCCATTCGATGCGGTTCTGGTTCAGCAGGAAACGCCAGTATCCCACCTTGCCTTCAGCACGGAACGCGGCCTTTTGCTCTTCCGTCAGCCCGAGCGACGCGCGGTCATAGACCGGCGGGCGGCCCATATTCAGCTGTTTCTTGCGCTTGAGGTCCAGCTCGGTCGGGCTTTCAAATGCCTCGTAGAAACGACCGCTTTCGCGCAGCTTTCCGGCGGCCTCGTGATAGCGGTCATAGCGGGCGGATTGCCGCTCGATCCGGTCCCAATGCAGCCCGAGCCAGTCGAGATCCTGTTTCAGCCCGTCGATATACTCCTGTTTCGAGCGCTCCTGGTCGGTATCATCGAGCCGCAGGATGAAGGTCCCGCCGGCCTTGCGGGCGATCAGGTAATTCATCAGCGCGGTGCGCAGATTGCCGACATGGATATAGCCGGTGGGCGACGGGGCAAAGCGGGTGATAACAGGGTTCGACATTTGGGCGGATCCTCGGGCAGGTCAGACGGGGCCTGCGAAGCCCCCGCTTTGTCACAGCCGCCCGGTTTTGTCCAGTTTTCAGCAGGAAAAGAAGGGAGGGGGCCAGCCCCCTCGCCCGTTCCGGGCTCACCCCCGGGATATTTTCAGACAGATGAAAGCGGATCAGGATTCGAAAGCGAGCTGGTAGCTGTGGGGGACGAAGCGGAAGCCTGTGCCTTTCGGCTCGGCATAGCCAAGGCCCGGGAACGGCATGTGATAGCCGATGAAGGGCAGACGGTCGGCGGCGATCATGCCGAAGATGCGCTTGCGGGTGGCGGCGGCCTCGGTCTTGTCGAGATCGAACCGGACCTCCCAGTCTGGGTTTTCCAGGGACCAGACATAGTGATTTGCAGTATCGGCGGTGAGAACCAGCAGCTTACCCTCGCTCTCGATCATCCAGGCCATATGGCCGGGGGTATGACCATAGGCGGCGAGCGCGGTGATGCCGGGCGCGGCCTCGCCTCCGTCGGTCACGAACCTCGTCAGATCGCGCAGAGGTCGGACCTTTTTCTCGAAGCCTTCATTCTCCTGGCCGGCCCAGTAGTCATATTCGATCTGCGAGGTGATGTAGCGCGCGCGCGGGAAAACCGGCGTGGCGCCATCCGACATAGTCAGCCCGCCGATATGGTCGGCATGCATATGGGTCAGCACCACCGCATCCACCTGTTGCGGCGAGACGCCCGCCTGGCCGAGCGCCGCCAGCACGCCTTCGGCCGCGAGCCCGGTGTCAAAGAGGATCAGTTCCTTGCCGGTATTAACGAGGACCGGCGTGAAGAAGTTCACGGCGCGGTCGACAGGGATAAACGCCGCCTGCGACGAGGCGGCGAAATCCGCGTCGCTGACATTCAGCCCGAAAGTGCCTTTCGGATTGGAATTCTCACCCGTACCGGCAAGGAGCGTCGTCACCTCGAACGCGCCATGGCGGAAGCGGCGGAAGAGCCCGCCTCCGGCGCCCTGCAATTCGGCCTGGGCGCTGGCTTTTTGCGGCATTCCGGCAGTTGCGGCGGCGGCAAAAGGCAGGGCGGCAGTGGCGAAAAGGGCGTGGCGGCGGGTCAGTCCTGACATTCGGATTTCCTCTGGGCGGATCGGCGGATGGCGGCCCCGGCCGATGCGCAGGCATCAGAGAAACGCATCGGGCGGGCGGCCCGCAGAAGATAGCCGCCCCATGTGACAGAGGCACATCACAGTCCCGTCAGGCGGGCGGCTCTCGGCGGGATCATTCCCACCAGCGGTCGACCTCGGAGATTTCCGCATCGGACCAGCCGAAATGATGCGCCAGTTCATGGATTACCACATGGCTGACCAGTTCCTGGAGCGAGACATTGCCGCGCTCGGCCCATTCGTCAAGGATCGGGCGGCGGAACAGCCAGACCATATCCGGATGCAGCGCCTGATCCGAAACCGATTTCTCGGTCAGGGGAATGCCCTCATAAAGGCCGGTCAGCTCGAACGGATCATTGAGATCCATCGCCTCGAGCATCTCTTCAGGCGCGAAATCCTCGACCCGGAGCACGACATGGGTCGCGGGCAGTCGCCAGGGTTCCGGCAGGGTCGCGACCGCCTCGCGGGCGAGGCTTTCGATCAGGTCAAGCGAAGGGGCGATGGCATCGGGCGAGGGATTTGTCATATGCCCAGACTAGCCCCGCTGCCCACGCGGGAAAAGGCCAAAGCCTCCGCCCGGCTGGACCGCGCCGCCGGTCTCTGCCATATCTGCCGCCTGACAGAACGGGGAGCATGACATGACGTTCGGTAAAGGCCATCACCTGCATCTGATCGACGGCTCGGCCTATATTTTCCGGGCCTATCATGCGCTGCCGCCTCTGACGAAATCCGATGGCACGCCGGTCGGCGCGGTGCAGGGGTTCTCGAATATCCTCTGGGGCGAAATCACGAAAGAGCGCTCTTCCGGCGCCGCCACCCATATCGCCGTGGTGTTTGACCATTCGTCAAAGACCTTCCGCAACGATATCTACCCCGACTATAAGGCGAACCGTCCGCCGCCGCCCGAGGATCTGCGCCCCCAGTTCCCGCTGACGCGCGAGGCGACGCGCGCCTTCAATGTCGCCTGTATCGAACAGGAGGGGTTTGAGGCCGATGACATCATTGCGACCCTCGCGCGGCTTGCCGTCGAGGCCGGGGGATCGGCCACGATCATTTCGTCCGACAAGGATCTGATGCAGCTGGTGCGCCCAGGTGTCGATATTCTGGAGCCGATGAAGAACCGCCAGATCGGCCCGGATGAGGTGTTCGAGAAATTCGGCGTCGGACCGGACCGGGTGATCGATGTCCAGGCGCTGGCCGGGGATGCGGTCGATAATGTGCCAGGCGCGCCGGGGATCGGGCTGAAAACGGCGGCTTTGCTGATCAATGAATATGGCTCGCTGGAAGAGCTGCTCGACCGCGCGAGCGAGATCAAACAGCCCAAACGGCGCGAGACATTGATCGACAACCGCGCCCAGATCCTGACCTCGAAACAGCTTGTCTCGCTTGATGCCGATGTGCCGCTGGAGGTGACGCTGGATCAGCTGGAAGTGCTGAAGCCCGATGCCGAAAAGCTGCTGGGCTTTCTGACCCATATGGAGTTTCGCGGTCTGTCGCGCCGGGTGGCCGAAAAGCTGAAGGTCGAGGTGCCGGTGATTGAGGCGGCGAAACCCGCCGCCGCCGTCGCGACCGAGGTGGAGGTGCCCGCGATCAGTGAGGCGGGTTACGTCACCATCACCGATCATGCCACGCTGGATGCCTGGATCGCGCGCATCCGCGAGATCGGCCATGTCGCGGTCGATACCGAGACCACCTCGCTGGATGAGATGCAGGCGGATCTGGTGGGGATCTCGCTTTCCGTCGATACCGGCATTGCCGCCTATATCCCGCTGGCGCATGTGAAGGGCGGTGATGATCTCTTCGGTGCGGCCGAGCGGGTGGCGGGCCAGCTGGATCCGGCTGAGGTGCTGGCAAAGCTGAAACCGGTGCTGGAGGATCCGTCGATCCTGAAAATCGGCCAGAATATCAAATATGACTGGAAGATTTTCGCGCGTCAGCATCCGTCAATCCGGATCGCGCCCTTCGACGATACGATGCTGATGAGCTATGCGATGTTCGCCGGCCTCAACAATCACGGCATGGATGAGCTTTCCGAGAAATATCTTGGTCACCACACCAAACCGATCAAGGATCTGATCGGTACCGGCAAATCTCAGGTGACCTTCGACAAGGTCGAGATCGCGGCAGCATCGGCCTATGCGGCGGAAGATGCCGATGTGACCTTGCGGTTCTGGCAGCAGTTCAGGCCGCGCCTGCACCGCGAAAAGGTTACCACCGTCTATGAGACGCTGGAACGCCCGCTGGTCACGGTGCTGGCGGAAATGGAGATGGCCGGGGTCAAAGTCGACCGCGATACGCTGTCGCGCATGTCGAATGCTTTCGCGCAAAAGCTCGCGCAATATGAAGACGAGATCGTTGAAATCGCGGGCGAAAAATTCAACCCCGGCTCCCCGAAACAGCTGGGGGAAGTGCTCTTTGACCGTCTTGGCGTTCCGGGCGGCGAAAAGGGCAAGACTGGCGCCTATGGCACCGGCGCCGATATCCTCGAAGACATCACCACGCTGGAAGACAGCCATCCGCAGGGCGCGAAGCTGGCGGCAAAGATCCTGGACTGGCGCCAGATCGCCAAACTGAAATCAACCTATACCGATGCGCTGCAACAGGCGATCAACCCGGAAACCGGGCGGGTGCATACTTCTTACTCGATTGCGGGCGCCAATACCGGGCGCCTCGCCTCGACCGATCCGAACCTGCAAAACATCCCCGTTCGCACCGAAGAAGGCCGCCGCATCCGCGAAGCCTTTGTGGCCCCAGAAGGCCGGGTGCTGGTCTCGCTCGACTATTCCCAGATCGAGCTCAGGATCCTCGCCCATATCGCCGATATCCCGGCGCTGAAACAGGCGTTCAAAGACGGGCTCGACATCCACGCGATGACCGCCTCCGAGATGTTCGGCGTGCCGGTCGAAGGCATGGATCCGATGATCCGCCGCCAGGCGAAAGCGATCAATTTCGGGGTGATCTACGGGATTTCGGGCTTTGGTCTGGCGCGCAACCTCCGCATTCCCCGCGCCGAGGCCCAGGGCTTCATCGACCGCTATTTCGAACGCTTCCCCGGCATCCGCGCCTATATGGACGAGACCATCGACTTCGCGAAAAAGCATGAATTCGTGCAGACCCTGTTCGGGCGCCGCATCAACACACCGCAGATCAACGCCAAAGGCCCGGGCGCTGGTTTCGCCAAACGCGCCGCGATCAACGCGCCGATCCAGGGCACCGCTGCCGATGTGATCCGCCGCGCCATGATCCGGATGCCGGCCGCGATTGCGGGCATCGACGCGCGGATGCTCCTCCAGGTGCATGACGAGCTTTTGTTCGAGGTGGCGGAAGCTGAGGCAGACCGTCTGATTGCGGTTGCGAAAGAGGTGATGGAAACCGCCTCTGACCCGGCGGTGAAGCTGGATGTGCGCCTTGTCGTCGAAGCGGGCACCGGCCGCAACTGGGCTGAGGCGCATTGAGCCCCCCGATCCCCGCGTTGCGCGGCGCAAAGCGCACTGCGCGGGGATCATGTCTGCGAAACGCGCCCGTTGCAGCGCGATCTCCCCGGGAAAACGCTGCACGAAATGGCTGGCGGCCAAAGGTATAAAAATCAATCAGCGCAAGCAGACCTCTCCGTTGCGGAGACGGACGGAAAACTGCATCGCTGGTCTGCGAAATGAAGGCCGGGGTTAGCGGGCTTTTTCAGTGATCGTCATGCGCATGGGCACGGTCGATCTCGAACCGGCGGTCGCAATAGCCGCATTCGACAAAGCCGCTGTCCTGCGGGATCGCAAGCCAGACGCGCGGATGACCCAGAGCGCCCTCGCCGCCGTCGCAGGCCACTTTCCAGGTGGTGACGATCTTGGTGTCCGGGGCTGGCAGGGTCATAGCGGGCATCCTTGGGGGCTTAACGTCTGTGCGCCTATATTACCCATATGGCCCCACCGGGTGCAAGAAGCCCCGGCGCAGCAGCCAGCGCCCGGCGTCTTAAGTCTGAATATTTATCCCAGAGTGCGGAGATCAGTCCTGGAAGAAATCACTCTGCCCCTGAGGCGGGCGCGGGGCCACGAGCCCGAGATGGCGCCAGGCTTTGGCGGCAAGCATCCGCCCGCGCGGGGTGCGCTGAATCAGACCCTGTTGCAGCAGATAGGGCTCGATCACCTCTTCCAGCGCGTCGCGCGGCTCTGACAGCGCGGCGGCAATGGTCTCCACGCCGACCGGGCCGCCGCCGTAATTCTCGGCAAGCAGCGAGAGGTAGCGGCGGTCGGCCCCATCGAGCCCGATCGTGTCAACGCCAAGCCGGGTCAAAGCGCGATCGGCAAGCTCGCGGCTGATGCGGCCGCCGGCCTCGACCAGCGCGAAATCGACCACCCGGCGCAAAAGACGGCCGGCGATACGGGGCGTGCCACGCGCACGCCGCGCGATCTCGCGGCAGCCCGGCTCGTCGGCCTCGATGCCAAGCAGGCCCGCGCCGCGCGAGACGATGCGAAACAGTTCATCCTCGGTATAGAATTGCAGCCGGGTCGGGATGCCGAACCGGTCGCGCAGGGGGGTGGTCAGGAGGCCAAGGCGCGTGGTGGCGCCGACCAGAGTGAAAGGCTGCAGGTCAATCCGGACCGTGCGCGCCGCCGGCCCCTCGCCGATCACCAGATCCAGCGCGAAATCCTCCATCGCAGGATAAAGCACTTCTTCGACGATCGGGGACAGCCGGTGGATCTCGTCGATGAACAGCACATCGCGCGGCTCGAGATTGGTGAGGATGGCGGCAAGATCGCCTGGACGCGCCAGTACGGGCCCCGAGGTCATGCGAAATCCCACGCCCAGTTCGCGTGCCATGATCTGCGCCAGGGTGGTTTTGCCAAGGCCAGGCGGGCCATGGAACAAGGTGTGATCCATCGCCTCGCCGCGCATTTTCGCGCTTTCGATGAAGACGCGCAGATTGGCGCGGGCCTCGGCCTGGCCGGTAAAATCCTCCAATGCCTGAGGGCGCAGCGCGCGGTCACTGTCTTCGGGCAGGCGGTCAGGGCGAAGCGAGGGGTCGGGCTGGGTCATGGGCGGAACAATCCCCGAACGGCGCGCGCTTTGCAAGCCGCCGGAAGAGGCAAATCCGGGCAGCTTGTCGTGCCCTGCGGCGCGATGCCTCCGGCAGAAGCATTTAAGTCAGAGGGCGTTCATTTTCCCCTGATCCAGTTACTCAACTGAAGCCGGAAGGAGGCGCGCTCTCAGCCCCATGGGTCCTGGCGGATCTTGCGCCCGGATTTCGGAACGGAACTGCGGCCGATATTGCCCTCCTGACGGGTCGGGCGCAGCTCCATCAGGGCCGCGATCCGGTTTTCCGTCGCGGGATGCGTGGAAAAGAGGTTATCGGCGCCGCGCCCGTTCAGCGGGTTGATGATGAACATATGGGCCAGCGCCGGATCCTTCTCGGCCTGGACATTCATCCGCCCCCGCGCCAGCCCGTCGATCTTGCGCAGCGCAGAGGCGAGCCAGTCCGGACGACCGCAGATTTCGGCACCAAGCCGGTCCGCCTCATACTCCCGGCTGCGCGAGATGGCCATTTGCACGATCCCCGCCGCCATCGGCGCGAGGATCATCAGCGCAATCGTTCCGATCATGCCACCAGGGCGCTCGCGGTCGGAATTACCGAAGAACATGCCGAAATTCGCAAGCATCGCGATGGCACCGGCGAAGGTCGCGGTCACTGTCATCGTCAGGGTGTCGCGGTTTTTGATATGTGCCAGCTCATGCGCCATCACCGCCGCGATCTCTTCGCGTGAAAGGCTGTTCAACAGGCCCGTCGTTGCCGCCACTGCGGCATTCTCCGGGTTGCGCCCGGTGGCAAAGGCATTGGGTTGCGCGGTCTCCATAATATAGACCTTCGGGCGCGGCATCCCGGCGGCATCCGCCAGCTGGTACACCATGCCCACCAGATCCGGGGCGGAGCGCTCATCCACCGCCCGGGCTCCGGTCATCCGCAAGACCGATTTGTCGGAATTCCAATATGTATAAAGGTTCATCGCCGCCGCGATCAAAAGCGCGACAACGGCGCCGGTGGCGCCTCCGAGCAACGCGCCCAGCCCCATAAACAGCGCTGTCAAAGCAGCCATCAGGACGAAAGTGCGGATATTTCCCATCGGTCTGCGGTCTCCTTCTCTCAAAGATATGGAGAACGGCCGGTCCGCATCAAGCCCCGCTTAACGCGGCGCGAGAAGTTTCAGGGCCAGCCGGATCAGCGCCGCCGTATCTGCTTCGGGGTTTTCGCCCGAGACCCGCGCCACGGCCTCGGCCGCATCCGACGTCCCGTAACCGAGATTGGCCAGCGCCGAGAGCGCATCGGCGGTATAAGCGGCGCGGATCGCCCCTTCGGACGGGGGTTTCGGCTTTGCGGCTTTGCGCGGCGCAGGCACGGCTTCGGGTTCTTCCAGAACCGGTGCATCGCCATGAGCGAGACCGGCGCCACGCGCCATGAGAGATGGCGCTTTCGATTTCAGTTCGAGGATCACGCGCTGCGCCAGTTTCGGACCAACCCCGGGCGCCGCCTGCACCGCCCGCGCATCCCCCAGCGTGATCGCCCGCGCGGCCCCCTCGGCCCCGAGCGCACCGAGGATCGCCATCGAGGCCTTGGCGCCCACCCCCTGCACCGTCATCAGAAGCTTATGCCATTCCTTTTCCATCATGGTCGGAAAGCCGAAGAGCTGCAAAAGATCCTCGCGCACGAGAAGATCGGTATACAGCGCCACCATCTCGCCCTCGGGCGGCAGGCCCGCCAGCGTGCGGTCAGAGACATGAACAATATAGCCCACGCCCCGGCAATCGATCAGCACCGTGTCGATCCCCTTCCAGTCCAGCCGCCCCGAAATCTTTCCGATCATCCCCCAAATCCTTTCAACCGGCAGCCCGCTTCACGGCCGCCTGCAACCGGCCAGCGCTTTGCGTGTGATGGGCGTGGCAGATCGCGATCGCAAGCGCATCCGCCGCATCCGGCCCCGCCACCTTCGCGCCCGGCAAATGCAGCCGCACCATATGATCCACCTGTTGTTTAGCGGCATGGCCGACCCCGACCACCGTTTTTTTCACCGCATTTGGCGCATATTCCCCGACCTCCAGCCCGAATTGCGCCGGAACCAGCAATGCGATCCCCCGCGCCTGGCCGAGCTTCAGCGTCGCGACCGCGTCTTTATTGACGAAGGTATGTTCGACAGCCGCCGTTTCCGGCTGCCAGTCCTGAAACACCCGGGTCAGCTGGAAATGCAGCGAGGCGAGGCGACGCGCGAGGTCACCCGTCGTTGCATCCGAGTGGCAGATGCCATTCGCGACATGGGTCAGGCGCGATCCCGCGACATCAATCACCCCCCAGCCAAGGTTCCTGAGCCCCGGATCAATGCCGATTACGCGCATCACTGCCCTCTTTTTGCTTTTGAACCGTACTAGCACGAAAAGAGAACATCCGCCAATCGCGTTCTTTCTGCCTGGAGTTCCCGGGCACAGATCCGGTTTCGGGGCTGAAAGCGACACCCGGCGTCATACTGCCGACAGAATGCTGCAAGTGCAGCATCAGACCTGCGAGAATCATGGCAGATTTGCGTCCTGAGCCATGCAATAACTGCATTGCGGGCTTGCTGGCGCATGGCTTGCTTTGCACATGCAGCACGTTTATCTGGCTGCACGAGGCGATGATCGCCCGCAAAACAGTCAGTTTAAAAAGATAAGGAAACAGTCCCATGGCCGCCATCGAAACGAGCCGCCCTGCGCCGTTCGGCGCCATCACGACGTATCGCGCCGTAAACGGCTTTGGTGGCATTTTTGCTGCCTTCAAAGCCTGGAACGACGCACGCGTCACCCGGAAGGCCCTGTCGAAGCTCTCGGATCGCGAGCTTGACGATATCGGCCTGTGCCGCGGTGACATCGAGATGCTGGGTCGCTGAGGTCACTCCTCAGTCTCCCTGACCGAACGGGTCACAGGACAAGTAAGGGACCGTCTCGCGACAGAAGTCGCAGGCGGTCCTTCTGCTTTTCAGGGCCCTTGTTTTCTTTCTCCACGCCAGTCTGATACCAGTGCCTTTCGCCCATGCCTGATGCGCCTGGCTGCTCCACGAGTGAGAAAACCGCCACGCGGCATCGGCCGGGGCGGTCTCGCGCAGAACAGTATACGGAAGATCAGACGACAGCGACCAGCTGGTACGGAACCTGGGCGCGCAGCCGCGAGGCCTGGATTACTGGCGCTGTGCCGGGAACACTTCGCCCAGGAAAGAGGCCACCAGCTTAGTTACCGGATCGGCGGACATGATTTTCGCCGCGATCGGGTCGAAATCGCTGCCGGTCGCGAGATCTGCCACGCGCTGCTCATAAACCTCGTCGCCAACATAAAAATAGATGGCGCCTTTCATGATCCAGCCAATCATGAGCAGGACCAATACCGCCCGGATCGTCCTGCCAAATGTACGCTCGCGCTGCCAGGTCGACGACCGGCCCATAGTGCCTTTGGCCTCGAAACCGTAGCCCTTGCGATGGGCCTTTTCGATCCGGCGCAGACGCCCGGAGAATGTTTTGTAATTCGGGTCAGCCAAAGTCATGACCAGCTACTCCCATGGCCCCCGCCATAAGGAATTCATGCGTTTTAAATATGGCGGAATTGGGGCAATTGCCCCGAACACCTTCAAATCATTGCAATTTTTATTTGCATTTTCAGGTGTTTACACACGCTCCATGATCAATGCCGACCATTCACCCAGATCGTTTCTGTGTTGCAAACGAAACCGCGAAGCCACGTAACTTTCAACGATGCTTTCCGCCTGAACGACCAGCAGGCCGGAAAGAATCACCTTCGATCCCGGCTTTGTCATTTTCGACATGACCGGTGCCAGTTCGACCAGCGGCCCTTTCAGGATATTGGCAAAGACCAGATCCCAGGGCGCCTCGTCGCGCAGCCTGCGGTGATCGAACCCGGCGGCCTCGACGCAGTCGATCCGGCCCTCCAGATCATTGATCGCCACATTGGCCCTGGCAACATCCACCGCCACCGGGTCGATATCCGAGGCAATCACCAGCGCATCGGGCAGCATTTTCGCGGCTGCCATCGCCAGCACCGCCGTGCCCGCGCCGATATCGGCGACTTTGGCGGGGCGATAGCCCTCTTCGTAAAGCTTGTCGAACGCCAGAAGGCAGCCCAGCGTGGTGCCGTGATGGCCAGTGCCAAAGGCCATGGTCGCCTCGATCTGCAGCGCGACGCGGCCCTCGGGCACTTTATCTGCATCGTGGCTGCCAAACACAAAGAAACGCCCGGCATCGACCGGATGCAGCTCGCGCTGCACTTTGGCGACCCAGTCGACCTCGGGAAGCTCGGAAATCAGGAAGCTTTTCGCGCCATAGGCGGCGGCGAGGATATCCAGCACTATGTCATCGGGCACTTCGGTATAATAGGCACCCACCTCCCAGAGGCCGGACCCGTCCTCGACCTCGAAAACGCCGACGCCATAGGGCTCGGGCTCCTGGTCCTCGATCGCTTCGCCAAGCGCGCGGGCGGCCTCTTCGCCGGTAAGCGTCGTCAGAGCGGACCAGGTTGGCATGGTGTTTTCTCCGGATCTGGGGTTGATCTGGTCCTAGACCCCGCCCCCGTCAGGGTCAACCTGCCATGGTCAGGCTGTGCCGCCCACGGCGCCCGTCAGATCAGCGCGCTTGCGGCGCCAGCGCCTTCGCGCCAGGGTTGGCTGGCATATCCCGGAGTAACCGATGCCGAATGAGAGCCTGCGCGCGCCCGCAACCCGCATCCGCGATCATGCCTATGCGCCCTATTCGGGCTTTAAGGTCGGGGTGGCACTGCGCACGACCAGCGGCGCCGTGTTTACCGGTGTCAATGTCGAGAACATCGCCTATCCCGAAGGCACCTGCGCCGAGGCCGGCGCCATCGCCGCCATGTGCGCCGCCGGCGAGCGCCGGATCGCCGGCCTCCTGGTCATCGCCGACAGCCCCGAACCGGTGCCCTGTTGCGGTGGCTGCCGTCAGAAAATCGCCGAATTCGCTGCCCCTGACGTGGTCGTGACACTCGCCACCACCGAGGGCAAGACCCTGAACATGACCGTGGCCGAGCTGTTGCCCGGCGCTTTCGGCGCAGCACATATGGCCCGCGCCGAAAGCGGCGGGGCCGCCTGAGATGGAGCCCGCCCGCGTCATCGCGACCCTCCGCGACGGCAATACCCCCGATGAGGAAGACCTGCGCGGCTTCGCGCTCGGACTTGCCAGCGGCGCGGTCTCTGACGCCCAGGCGGGAGCTTTCGCGATGGCGGTGCTTTTGCGCGGTCTGTCGGATGAAGGGCGCGTCGCGCTGACGGAAGGCATGCGTGACAGCGGGCGCAGGTTGCGCTGGTCGCTGCCCGGCCCTGTGGTGGACAAGCATTCGACCGGCGGCATCGGCGATTGCATTTCGCTTTTGCTGGCGCCGGCGCTGGCCGCCTGTGACGCCTGGGTTCCGATGGTCTCGGGGCGCGGACTGGGCTTTACCGGCGGCACGCTTGATAAACTCGAGGCGATCCCGGGGCTGCGCACCGCTTTGCCCGAGGCCGAGATGCAGCTTCAGGTCTCGCGGATCGGCTGCGCGATCGTCGCGGCGGGCGAGGCACTGGCCCCGGCGGACCGCCGGCTTTACGCGATCCGCGACGTCACCGGCACGGTCGAAAGCATCGACCTGATTACCGCCTCGATCCTGTCGAAAAAGCTCGCGGCCGGGGTGGGGGCGCTGGTGCTTGACGTGAAATGCGGCTCGGGGGCCTTTATGAAGACCCTGGAAGATGCCGAAAGGCTGGCGCGGGCCCTGGTGAGCGTGGCGCAGGGCGCGGGCTGTCAGGCGCGGGCGCTGATCACCGATATGGATCAGCCGCTTGCGACCGCCGCCGGCAATGCGCTGGAGGTGATCGAGGTGATGGAAACGCTGACTGGCACTTCGGTCAATTCCGACCTGCGGCTGTTGACCGGCGATCTGGGCGGCGAGGCGCTGGCGCTGGCGGGACTGGCCACTGATGCACAGGCGGGGGCCGCGAAGATCCTTGCAGCCCTGGATTCCGGCCGGGCGGCAGAGATCTTTGGCCGTATGGTCGCAGCCCAGGGCGGGCCTTCGGATTTTGTCGAACGCTGGCCTGACCGCCTGCCCTCGGCCCCGGTGGTGATGGAAGTGCCACCGCCCGCCGGTCTGACAGATGGCGGTATCATCACCGCGATTGACGGCGAGGCGCTTGGCCATGTGGTGGTGGCGCTTGGTGGCGGCAGAACGCGCGAGGGGGCGCGGATCAACCCCTCGGTCGGGCTTTCCGATCTGGCGGCGCCGGGCGAAGATGTGGCGGATGGCGCGCCGCTGGCCATGGTCCATGCCAGCAGCATCGAAAGCGCTGAGGCCGCAGTGGCCGCAGTGCAGCGCGCCTACCGGATCTCGGATCCGGCGGGCTTTGCGCAGGATCGCATGGCCGGCGGCTGCACGCCTGGCGACGGGCCGCTTGTGCTGAAAAGGATCGGCTGAATGGCGCGCGCCTTTCTGATCGTGCTGGATTCCGTCGGCTGCGGTGGTGCCCCTGATGCGGCAGCTTTTGGCGATGAAGGCGCGAATACGCTCCTCCATATCGCCCGCGCCTGTGCGGCAGGGACAGCGGATCAGGGCCGTAAAGGCCCGCTCTCTTTGCCCAATCTTGACCGGCTGGGCCTTGGCGCGGCAATTCGGCTGGCCTCGGGCGCAGCGGCGCCAGGGCTCGGGGCCACGCCCGAGGGCCTTTGGGGCGCGGCTGAGGAAGTCTCGAACGGCAAGGACACGCCTTCGGGCCATTGGGAGCTCGCGGGCGTGCCCGTTCCATGGGACTGGACGCTTTTCCCCGATGAGACCCCCGCCTTTCCGCCGGATCTGGTGGCCGAGGTCTGCCGGCTCGCCGGAACCGGGGGGATCCTGGGAAACTGCCATGCCTCGGGCCTGCCAGTGATCCGGCGCTTTTGCGAGGATCACAAACGCAGCGGCTGGCCGATCTGCTATACTTCGGCCGACAGCGTGGTCCAGATCGCGGCGCATGAGGACTGGTTCGGGCTGGACCGGCTGCTGGCCCTCTGTGCAGCGCTTGCGCCCTCTCTGCATGCGCGCCGGGTTGGCCGGGTGATCGCGCGGCCCTTTACCGGAGATTGCGACGCGTTTCACCGCACCGCCAACCGGCGTGATTATGCGCATCTGCCCCCGGCCCCGACGCTGCCGGAACATGTGATGGCTGCGGGCGGCATGGTGCACGGGATCGGCAAGATCGGCGATATTTTCTCGATGCGGGGGATCGGGAAACTCTGGAAGGGCCAGTCCGATGCCGATCTCTTTGACCATCTGGTCCGGCTGGGCGGTGAGGCCGAAGACGGCGCCCTGGTATTCGCGAATCTCGTTGAATTCGATACGCTTTACGGCCATCCCCGCGATGTTGCGGGCTATGCGCGGGCCCTGGAAAGCTTTGACGCCGCCCTGCCCCGCTTTCTCGACCGGCTTGGGCCCGGAGATCTGGCGATCTTTACCGCCGATCATGGCAATGACCCGACCTGGCCCGGTACGGAACATACACGAGAACGGGTGCCGGTGCTGGGCTATGGCGCGGGTCGGCGCGGGATCGGGCTCCGGGCCTTTACGGATGTGGGGGCAAGTGTGGCGGCGCATCTGGGCGTGGCATTGCCCGGGCCCGGGCGGTCGTTTTTGTGAGGCGTTGGGCCGGGGGCCAGCCCCCGGAGCCCCCGGGATATTTAAGGACAGATGAATATGAGCGAATTTGCAGAGCTGCCGAAGGTGGAGTTGCATCTGCATCTGGAAGGGGCGGCGCCGGCCTCTTTCATCCGGGGGCTGGCCGCGGAAAAGCGCGAGGATATTTCCGGGATTTTTGGCGCGGATGGTGGCTATGCCTGGCGCGATTTTCCGCATTTCCTGAAGGTCTGTGAGGCGGCTGCTTCGGTATTGCGCCGGCCCGGAGATTACCACCGGCTGATGCTTGCCGTGGCGAAGCAGAGCGCTGCTTCGGGAGTGATCTATAGTGAGGTTTTCATCTCGCCCGATCTTTGTGGCGGTGGCGATGCGGCGGCATTCGCTGATTACATCGCGGCAATCCGCGAGGCAGCCGCCGCCGCCGAAGCGGGGTTTGGCGTCACATTCCGTGGCATCGCCACCGCGATCCGGCATTTTGGGCCGGAGCGTGCGAAACGCGCGGCGCTGGCGGCGGCAGAGGTGGCGGGGGGGTTCATCACCGGCTTTGGCATGGGGGGTGATGAGAGCGTGCTCGACCCCGGTGATTTCGCCTGGGGCTTTGACTGCGCCCGTGAGGCCGGGCTGTGCCTGAGCGTCCATGCCGGCGAATGGCGCGGCCCGGAGGCGATCCGCGAAACGCTGCGCGCGCTGAGACCTGCGCGGATCGGGCATGGCGTGCGCGCCATCGAAGATCTCGCGCTGGTGGAGGAACTGGCGGAACAGGGCATCGTATTGGAGGTCTGCCCGCTTTCGAATACCGCGTTCGGGCTTTACCCCGATATGCGCCACCATCCCGTCAGCGAGCTGGACCGGCGCGGCGTGAAGGTGACGATCTCGACCGCTGCCCCGCCGTTCTTTCACAGCAGCATGGTGCGCGAATATGAAGAATTGCACCGCGCCTTCGACTGGGATGAGGGGCAGTTCCGCAAACTGGGCCTTCAGGCGCTTGACGCCGCTTTCTGTGATGCGGATACGAAGAAGAGATTAGCCAAAAAGCTGGAGGCCTGACCCATGTCGGATATTCTGACCCCGAACCACCTGACGGTCGTCACCCATCCGCTGGTTCAGCACAAGCTTACGATCATGCGCGACAAGGACACTTCGACCGCGAGTTTCCGCAAATTGCTGCGCGAGATCAGCCTGTTGCTGGCCTATGAGGTGACGCGTGGCCTGCCGATGACGACGCGCCGCATCGAGACGCCGATCGAGCCAATGGATGCCCCGGCGATCGAAGGCAAGAAGCTTGCCCTGATCTCGATTCTGCGCGCCGGGAACGGGCTGCTCGACGGTATCCTCGAGCTGATTCCCGCCGCCCGCGTCGGTTTTATCGGCATGTATCGCGACCCTGAAACGCTGCAGCCGGTGCAATATTACTGCAAATTGCCCGAACATATGGAAGAGCGCATCTCTATCGTCGTCGATCCGATGCTGGCGACTGGCAATTCCTCGGCAGCGGCGGTGGATCTGCTGAAACAGTCGGGGGCGAAGAATATCCGTTTCCTGTGCCTGCTGGCCTCGCCCGAGGGAATCGCCAAGATGAAAGAGGCGCATCCCGATGTGCCCATCGTCACGGCGGCGGTTGACCGGCAGCTTGACGATCACGGCTATATCGTGCCCGGGCTTGGCGATGCCGGGGACCGGATGTTCGGTACGAAATGACCCAGCCGGGGTAAATAAGGTCGCGGAGAGGGGGCCGGGGCGCGCAGAAAGGGGCAGAGCTGCGTCGCAATCGGTCGCCTGTCAGGCGGGCTATGGCTTTACTCACCCGCAGAAACCCTTAAAAATCGGCTCAGCTGTCTCTTCCGCTGCCCTGGGAGTACCCCGATGTCTGCCAAGATCCTGCCCGTCGCCGTTCTGGCGGCGGTTTGTTTCGCTGCACCTGCATTTGCCGATCTGCGCGGCCCGGCGGAATTGCCGCCGGCCGGGTATAAAGGTCAACAATATGTCGACAGCCGCGGCTGCGTCTTTCTGCGGGCAGGCAATAGTGGGCGCGAGACCTGGGTGCCGCGCGTCGCGCGCGACCGCAAGCAGCTTTGCGGCTATGCGCCCTCGGGGCGGCCGACAGAGACCGCCGAAGCGGCACCGGCAGCAGGTACACCCGCAGCAGTTCCGGCTGCAAAATCTACCGGGACGTCTTTTTCACCTTCCGCCCCCAAACCAGGTGCTCCGCTGCCGCTGCCCGCTCCGATGCAGAGCGCCTTTGAGGCCGCCGGGAAAAAACCGGCCGCTGCGGCTTCTGCGCCTGCCGCTAAAACGGCTGCGACCAGCTTTGCCGCCGCCAAAGCCCCCGCCGCCACACCGCGCATCGTCACCTGGACCGGGCCTGAAGGCCACCGGCTCGCCTGCCCCGGCTCGGCGCCGGTCGCGCAGAAATTCCGCGTCGAGGGCGGCGGCACCAGGACGCTTTGCACCAAAGGCGATGGCTCGCTTGAGGGCGCAAGCTTTCCCCGCCTTGTTACCGGCGGCACCGACAGCTGGGCAGGCACCGCCACGGCGGTGGCGACAGGGCAGACCATCACCGTGGCCCCCCGCAAGGCCGCAACGGCAAGCGCCATTCCGACGCCACCGCCGGGCTATAAACCCGCCTGGGAGGATGACCGGCTGAACCCGCAGCGCGGCCAGCAAACCGCGAAAGGCATCGCGGATCAGGAGACGGTCTGGACCAGAACAACCCCCGCAGAACTGCATGACGGCGCCGGTCGCGAGGTCATGGTGAAGGTGCGCCGCAGCGATGGCAGCACGCGGATGGAGCCCGCGATTGTGACCACCGCAGCCGATGGCGCGCAAAGCGTGGTCTTGCTGGCTGCCCCATCCATCTCAAACTCATCAAAATCCACGGTGACGGTGGCAAAACCGGCGGCAGCGCCTGCGGCCAATGGTCGGGTCTTTGTTCAGGTTGGAACATTCGGCGTCGCCGCCAATGCCGAGGGCACGGCGGGGCGGCTTAAAGGCCTGGGCCTGCCCGTGTCGCACTCAACGATCCGGGGCGGGGCGCTCCAGGTGGTTTATGCTGGCCCCTTTGCCAGTACAGGCGAGGCCCGCGCCGCGCTGTCACAGGTGCGGGGCGCGGGTTTTGGCGATGCGGTGATCGTGCAGTAAGGCTGGATCGGACCTGCCGGCCCGCCTGGTCGGTGCCGGCGGGCCAATACTGATGCGGCCTCAGCCGCTGCAGACCGATTGCAGCGCAATCCAGTCATCATCGGGCATCAGCGGGCTTGAGATGCGCCCCTGGAACGGGTCGGCGGCGATCAGTTCAGCTGCCTTTTCCGCCGGGATCACGCCATTGGCCGCCAGCCAGCTGGCATAGGGCGTCAGCGGCACCTGGGCGGTCTCGAAGGTGGACTGGAGGCGCGACAGCGCCGGCAGCTCATGCTCATCGCGGATGAACGCCTCGCCGAAGCCTTCCAGTGCGGTGACCGGCAGCTCGCCCGAAACCAGCAGGTCAAAGGTAGCTTTCAGCCCGGCATGATCCAGAATGCCGCGCATCGGATCGGCGATCCCGGCCTTGATCCCCTCGGCCAGCGCCGCCCCGGCAAGGGCATCGGGTGCGTCTTCGTCAATCAGCGAGCCCGGGAGCAGGATAACGCCGCCGGGCAGATGCGCCGGGCGCGCCAGGCCCTCGGGCAGGACATAGAGGATCGGCGTATTCTCTGCCCCGAAGACACGGTCCGACAGTTCGGCCAGCGCGGGCAGCCCCAGCTCTCCCGCACAAGGCGCCCCGGTCAGGCGGATCACATCATCGAGGGCCCGCATGCCGATCTCGACCTGTTTCGATGGCGGCACCACGGCAACCGTATGCGAGACGAGGATGCGCGGCAGAACCAGCGTCACAAGGCCGAGAAACCCAAGCGCCGCACCGCCGATCAGCGCGAAACGCAGCCGCCCGGGATGCGGCGAATCTGCGCGAACCGCCGAATTCACCATTTTCAGCGCGGCGAGCATGGTCTCATCGTCGATCTCGACCGATTCCGGGCTGTCTTCCCCGGGCGAGAACAGCGGCGGCTGCTGGCCCGGATTGATCCGCCTGACGGCGGGCAGCGACCAGTGGCTGAGTGGGGTTCCCGAACGCGGATCACTGAGCACCAGCGTCGCCTCCCCCATCAGCACCACCACCTCGCGGCGCTGGCCATCTTCGGTATCGCGCCACAGACCGAGCGATTCCAGTCGCTGGAATTTGCTCAGCGCGGTGCCTGATCCCTGTGCCAAAGAACTGCCCGTTCGTCTTTTCATCTCCCGACCTTAGCCGCCCCGCGCCTGCGCCACAACGCCCCGCATCGGGATGGGCAGGTATCGGGTGCCCGGGATGCACAGAGCAGGCCGCAAATGTCGCATTCAGACGCGCAGAGGTTGCGCCGCCGGGCTTCACAGGAAAGGGAATGGGAAGAGGAAGCCGATGACTGTCTCTGCGATGGCGCCCGACCGCACGCTGATGGCGGTGGGGCTGACCCTGATCTATGCCGCGATGGTCGGCTTCAGCGATAATTATGTGCAGGCGGTGGCCGGGAACACCGGGCTCTGGCAGTTCCATGCGACGCGCAGCTGTCTCGCGCTTCTGATGATGGGGCTGGTGGCGCCCTTTCTGGGCCTGCGGCTCAGACCGCGCAATGTAAAGGCAGTGGCGGCGCGGGCTTTGCTCCAGGGCATTGCGATCATGATTTATTTCGGCGCTCTGGCCTTCATGCCGGTCGCGGTGGCGGCAGCGGGGCTTTTCACCGCGCCGATCTTCGTATTGCTGATTTCGCGCCTGGTTTATGGCGAGCGGATCGGCCCGGTGCGGCTGGTGGCGGTGGCTCTGGGGTTTCTTGGCGTCGTGCTGGTACTTGGTCCCCGCGCGCTGGCCGGGGCGGGGCTCATCGGCCTTGTGCCGGCCTTGGCAGGCGCGGTTTATGCCATGGCCAATATCGCCACACGGCGCTGGTGCGCCGACGAAAGTGCCAGCACCCTGCTGGCCGGGTTCTTCGTGAGCCTTGGCCTCCTTGGGCTGGCAGGGCTGGTGGTGCTGGCGATCTGGCCGCAAGCCGTGCCCGGAGGCAGCGATGGCTTTCTGTTGCGCGGCGCGGTCTGGCCGGATGGCGAATACCTGTCCTGGATGCTGCTCCATGCCAGTTTTTCCGCGATCGGGGTCGGGCTTTGCACCAGAGCCTATCTTCTGGCAGATGCGGGCCGGGTCAGTGTGGTGGAATATATGGTCCTGCCGACGTCCGCGATCTGGGGCTGGGCGATCTGGGGGGAACGCCTCGGAGCCCTCGCCTGGATCGGCATCGTGCTGATCATTCTCGCCGGCACGATCATCGCCCTGCGCGCGCGGGATCAGGAGCGGTGATCGAATTCCTTCAGAGGAATTCGGTGAAAAATTCCTTCTCAGGAATTTTTTCGCTCAGCGGTCGTTGACCGCCTCGCGCCAGTGGCGGCGGCAGAGGCTCTGATAGGTCTCATTGCCGCCGATCACCACCTGGTCCCCATCGGTCAGAACCTGGCCATCGGCCCCCTTGCGCACCACCATCGTCGCCTTGCGGCCGCAATGGCAGATTGTGCGCACCTCGCGCATTTCATCATCCCAGGCCAGCAGCGCCGCCGAGCCAGGGAAAAGATCACCCCGGAAATCGACCCGGAGCCCGTAGCACATCACCGGCACGCCCAGATCATCCACCGCCTGAGCGAGCCGCCAGACCTGGCCCCGCGACAGGAACTGCGCCTCGTCGATAAAGACGCAATCGACCGGGCCCCGCGTCTGCCGCGCCGCGATCATCGCGAAAAGATCATCTTCGGGTCCGAAAATATCCGCATCCATCCCGATGCCGATGCGGCTTGCGATACGGCCAGCGCCGGCCCGGCCATCCATCTGCGCGGTGATCAGATAGGGCGACATGCCGCCTTCCTGATAGTTATAGGCCGCCTGCAACAGCAGGGTCGATTTGCCCGCATTCATCGTCGAGTAGTGAAAATAGAGCTTGGCCATGCACCTGCCCTGCCCCTTTGGTCCATGCTCTGTCAAGCCCGCAGGCGGATCCGGGTCAGTAGCGGGCCAGGCCTGAAAGATCACGCTCATGCTGCGCCCGCTTATTCGGCCTTGTGGACCTGTAGCCCCCGAATGTGCCGCAATCCCGCCTTTCCTCTCCGGCGCTTCTGCCGCACAGGCTCCCTGTCCCACGGAGCAGCACCGCCTCCCGGACACGTGGCCTCTTGCGCCCCGCCCAGGGCACCGCCGGCTCGGATTTTGTCATCAGCCGCCCCCTGATATGGGGCCGGGCCTGCGCGAAGCTGGAGGGCCATTCAGCCACCAATTACCTGCAGGCGAGGGCCTGCTTCACGCGTTACATCCTGTCCGGCCTGCGGGCTGCCACCCGCATCTGCCTGAAATCGGAAACCTCAGACAGCCCCCACCCGCACCGGCAGAATGCCGAAGCTCTGCGGCGGTCCGGACACGCGCTTAGACCCCGGCTCCCCGGTCCCTCCTTTATCGGTGACAAAGGCTTGCCGTGAGATTAACAGGAAAAGATTGAATTATTTAGCTCTGCTACACCCGGACCGCCCGGCCAGGCTGCCTCGCCAGACTGCCGCGCGCCGCATCCCGGATCTGAATGAGGTTGGCCATGTCTGTGGCGAGATATCTGAAAAAGCACAGCGAAACTCTGGTCAAGGATGTCGGCATCGAGGCCGCCTGCGCGCTGACCGGAAAATCCAAAGCCACTCTGGGGCGCTACTATTCCGACAGCGAAGAGCATGCGGATCGTTTCATGCCGGTCGATGTGGTCGCCCAGCTCGAGGCCGCCGCGCGTTTCCCGCATGTCACCTCGGCCCTGGCCGACCTGCGCGGCATTACGCTCGCCTATGATAATGACCGGAAAGAACCAGAAACCTCGGGCATCAACCAGGATGTTGTCGCCCTCGCGCAGCGCTTTGCGATGCTGATGAGCGAATACAACCTGGCGATTGCCGACGGGAAAATCAGCATCAACGAATCGAAACGTCTCCTGCGGGAGACCATCGCGATCCAGCATGTGCTGTTGCAGATGAAGCTGAACCTTGAGGAAGAGGCGGTCTGAGCCGCCTCATCTGATCGCCTCAGCCGCGCGGTTTCGGGCGCCGCGACGGAGCCGCTGCGCCCCCCTGGGGCCGTGCTGCAGCAGGCTTCGCCCCACCCGGACGGCCGCCCTGTGGCTTGCCCGCGCCCGGGCGCGATGCTTTCGGCGGCAGCGGCTTTGACCCGGCCTTCTGCCCGCCACGATTCTGGCCACGCGCCTGATTTTGCCCGCGATTCTGCCCGGGCTTGGGAGCAGCCGCGATTGCGTCCGCCGCCCAGGGCGCGCCGCCCATCACTGGCAGCGTCTTTTTCAGCAGCTTTTCGATATCGGCCAGCTCGCCCATCTCGGCGGGCGAGCAAAAGCTGATCGAAGAGCCGCTGGCCCCGGCCCGTGCCGTCCGCCCGATCCGGTGCACATAATTGTCAGCGACATTCGGCAGATCGTAGTTATAGACGTGCCGCACGGTTGGAATATCGATGCCGCGCGCGGCGACATCGGTTGCGACCAGCACATCTACCGCGCCGGATTTGAATTCGGTCAGGATGCGGTCACGCTGATTCTGGCTGCGGTTGCCGTGAATCGCCCCCACCTTAAAGCCCCAGCCGCCCAGCACTTTGGCCAGCTTATCGGCACCATGCTTGGTGCGCGAAAAGACCAGCGCCTGCTCGCCCGGGTGTTTTTTCAGATATTCCTCAAGCAGCTTTGCCTTGTCGCCATTGGGGATGAAATGCACCCCCTGGGTGACTTTCTCAGCCGGTTTGCCCGGCGGTGCGACCTGCACCTTGACCGGGTCACGCAGATAGGTATCGGCGATCTCATTGATATCTTTCGGCATCGTCGCCGAGAACATCATCGTCTGGCGCCGCACCGGAATATGTTTCGCGATCTGGCGCAGCGAATGGATAAAGCCCATATCAAGCATATGGTCAGCCTCGTCGAGGACGAGATAGCCGCATTTCTCAAGGCTGACATCGCCGCGCCCAAGCAGGTCGATCAGGCGGCCAGGCGTTGCCACCAGCACATCGGCGCCGCGCACCAGCGCCTGGGCCTGTTTGTTGATCGAAGCCCCCCCGACCACAATCACCACCTTCACCGCAGTACCCTGGGTGAACATGGTGATATTGTCCTTGATCTGCGTCGCCAGCTCGCGCGTCGGCACAAGGATCAGGGCGCGGATATTCTTCGGCCCCGGCGGGTGGCCAAGGTCAAGGATGCGGTGCAAAAGCGGCAGGCCGAATGCGGCGGTTTTGCCGGTTCCGGTCTGAGCGAGGCCCATCAGATCCTTCCCCGCCATGATATGCGGGATGGCCTGGGCCTGAATGGGGGTCGGCGCCTTCAGCTGGGTCTTTTCCAGCGCGGCGAGAATTTTCGGCGAAAGGCCGAGATCTGCGAAAGTCGTCATGTTCATTCCATACGTCAAGGAAGACAGCGGCCCTCGCCCCCGGAGAATTCCGGATGCCGTGCGCGCCATCGGCGCCCCTGCGTGATGGTGGGAACCTGTCGTCCGGGCCTTTCAGTGCTCACGCGGCACGGGCTGTCGGACCGGGCAGAAATGGGCTTACCACACCCGAAAGTCAAGACAGAACGACCCGCAGCTGACTGCGGGCCGTCCCGACCAGGATCGTGGGCATGGAAATGATCCTGGTCATACACCCGTCAGGCCCTGAGCCCGCCCGACGGGTGATCGGGATAAGACTTGCGCTTACTGCGCAGGCTCCCAGGCGGGCAGCGCTTTCAGCGCCTCGGCGCCAAGCGTGGTCGCCGCAATCACCGTGCCGCTCTCATTGCGGTAAAGGGTGACCTGGTCATGGCCCAGATTGACGCGATGCGTGCCGATACCAAGGAAGCCGCCGACATCGGCGACGACGCCCTGAACCGGCCCTTCGGTGCTGAGCACAAGGTCGGCGACCGAGCCCATATTCGAGCCATCGGCCGCATAGAGCGTGGCGCCCATAAGCTGATCGGCGGTCACAGCCGTCCAGTCGCTGACCACACTATACCCTTCGGGCACGGTGAAAGTGTCAGTGGCAGGCATTTCGGCGGGGGCCACCGGGGTCTCGGTCGTATCGGGCAAAGGCGGCACATCTGCGGTTGCCGGGTCAGGCGCTGCCGGCGTGGCCTCGGGTTGCCCCTCGATCAGCGGATCTGCAGGGGCGCCGGTCTCATCGACAGTTCCGGCTTCCGGCATCGTCTGCGCCGGATCAGATGTGGTCTCCTGCGCCAGGGCGGCGGTGCCAAGCATCAGCGAAGCGGCCAGCGCGATAACAGGCGGGGCGGCGAAGGGGGGGATCCGTTTCATGGTTCACTCCTTTGGTTCGTTAGCCTCACGTTCAGTGGACGCGGGGATAACTGGCCGAATGCGGAATGGGTCCATGCGCCCCGAAAGCATGGCGAAGCCCCGCCGGAATCGTCATGAAAATATGGGGGAAAACCGCCAGTTCACGAGATTGTTGAGAAAACTGACGCAAAAGCCGCCCCGAAGGGCGGCTTTTACCGGATGAGTGCTGCTCGGGGCAGATCAGCCCTGCAGCGTCCTGACCCCATAGCCTTCGCCACGCGCTTTCATCGCGGCGACAGCGGCAACCGAGGCCGCGGCCGTGGTGAAATACGGGATGCGGTCCATCAGGGCCACCCGGCGGATGTCACGGCTGTCGGCGACGGACTGCGTGCCCTCGGTCGTGTTCATCACCAGCGCGATGTCTTCGTTTTTCAGCCGGTCGACGATATTCGGGCGGCCCTCATAGACTTTATTGACCGATTCCGCCTCGATCCCTTCGGCTTTCAGCCAGGAGGCCGTGCCGCGCGTGGCGACGATGGAAAAGCCCATCGAGATCAGATCGCGCGCCGCCGAGGCCAGCGCCTCAGACTTGTCGGCATCCTTGACCGAGAGGAACACACGCCCTGTCTCGGGCAGCACCATGCCCGCGCCCATCTGCGCCTTGAGGAAGGCCAGCGCGAAGCTGCGGTCCCAGCCCATGACCTCGCCGGTCGAGCGCATTTCCGGCCCGAGAAGCGGGTCCACACCGGGGAAGCGGGCGAAGGGCAGCACTGCCTCTTTCACCGAATACCAGGGCGTGATCGGGTCGGCGAGCGTCATCGCATCTGCCAGCGGCAGCGGGCTGTCGGGGCCGACACCTGCATCATAGGGCGCGCGCTGCGGGAAGGCCGAGAGCTTTTCGCCCGCCATCAGCCGCGCCGCGATCGAGGCAATCGCCGAATCGGTGGCCTTGGCCACGAAAGGCACCGTACGCGAGGCGCGCGGGTTGACCTCAAGCACGTAGATCACATCATCCTTGATCGCGAACTGCACGTTCATCAGGCCGACAACCTGCAATGCCAGCGCCATCTGCACGGTCTGTTTCTTCAGCTCGGCCACGGTCTCAGCTGACAGCTGGTGTGGCGGCAGGCAGCAGGCAGAATCGCCCGAATGGACCCCCGCCTCTTCGATATGTTCCATGATCCCCGCGACATGGACCTCTTCGCCATCCGAGAGCGCATCGACATCCACCTCGACCGCGCCCGAGAGATAGCTGTCCAGAAGCACGGGGCTCGTGCCCGAGACCTGCACGGCGGTCGCGATATAGCGTTCCAGCTGAGCGTCATCGCGCACGATCTCCATCGCGCGGCCACCGAGCACATAGGACGGGCGGATCACCAGCGGATAGCCGACGCGCGCGGCGATCTCGAAAGCCTCGTCGCGGCTGTGGGCGATGCCGTTGACCGGCTGTTTCAGCCCAAGATCGTTCAGGAGCGCCTGGAAGCGTTCGCGGTCTTCGGCGAGGTCAATCGCGTCCGGCGTGGTGCCGAGGATCGGAATGCCCTCATCCTTCAGCGCCTGGGCCAGTTTCAGCGGGGTCTGGCCACCGAACTGTACGATCACGCCATGCAGCGTGCCGTTTTCCTGCTCGACCCGCAAAATCTCCAGCACATGTTCCAGCGTCAGCGGCTCGAAATAGAGCCGGTCCGAGGTGTCGTAATCCGTCGAAACCGTTTCCGGATTGCAGTTGACCATGATGGTCTCATAGCCGGCCTCGGTCAGCGCGAAACAGGCATGGCAGCAGCAGTAATCGAACTCGATCCCCTGGCCGATCCGGTTCGGACCACCGCCGAGGATAACCACCTTTTTCGCCGCCGAAGGCCGCGATTCGCATTCGACATCGCCCATCGCGGGCATCTCATAGGTGGAATACATGTAAGGCGTCTGCGCCTCGAATTCGGCAGCACAGGTGTCGATCCGCTTGAAGACGGCAGTCACGCCAAGGCCACGACGTGCGCGGCGCACCGAAGATTCGGCCTGGCCGGTCAGCCGCGCCAGACGCGCATCTGTAAAGCCCATGATCTTCAGCGCGCGCAGGCCTTCCGCCGTAGATGGCAGGCCATGGCTGCGGATTTCATGTTCCTGATCGATGATTTCGCGGATCCGCGCGAGGAACCAGGGATCGAAAGAGGTGATCGCCTGGATTTCGTCATTGGTCAGACCCTCACGCATCGCCTGCGCGATCACACGCAGCCGGTCGGGGGTCGCCACGCTCAGAGCTTTGGAAATCGCGGCGCGGTCAGGCGCGCCGGCAATCTCGATCTCATCAAAGCCGGACAAGCCGGTTTCCAGCGAGGCCAGCGCTTTTTGCAGCGATTCGTGGATAGTGCGGCCAATCGCCATCACCTCGCCCACCGATTTCATCGCAGTGGTCAAAAGCGGCTCAGCGCCGGGGAATTTCTCAAACGCGAAGCGCGGGATCTTGGTCACAACATAGTCGATGGTCGGCTCGAACGAGGCCGGGGTCACCTTGGTGATGTCGTTGTCCAGCTCATCGAGCGTGTAGCCCACCGCCAGTTTCGCGGCGATTTTCGCGATCGGGAAGCCGGTCGCTTTCGAGGCCAGCGCCGAGGACCGCGACACGCGCGGGTTCATCTCGATCACCACCATACGGCCATCCGCCGGGTTGATCGCCCATTGCACGTTGGAGCCGCCGGTCTCGACCCCGATCTCGCGCAGGACGGCAATCGAACCGTTGCGCATGATCTGGTATTCCTTATCGGTCAGCGTCAGCGCCGGGGCGACGGTGATCGAATCGCCGGTATGAACGCCCATCGGATCGATATTCTCGATGGCGCAAACGATGATGGCGTTATCCGCTTTGTCGCGGACCACCTCCATCTCGTATTCCTTCCAGCCAAGCAGCGATTCATCGACCAGAACCTGCGCCATCGGCGAGGCTTCAAGGCCGGACTTAACAATCGCTTCATAATCGTCACGGTTGTAAGCTACGCCGCCGCCGGTTCCCCCGAGCGTGAAAGCGGGGCGAATGATCGCGGGCAGACCGATATGTTCCAGATCACCCATGGCTTTCGCGACGCCTGCCGCAATGTCGTATTTGCCGTTCGGCAGCTTCGGCGCCGCGACGATGGTCGCCTTCGGGTTCTCGATCCCCAGCCGGTCCATCGCCTCGCGGAACAGCTTGCGGTCCTCTGCCATTTCAATGGCTTCGCGCTTGGCCCCGATCAGCTCGACATTGAATTTATCGAGCACGCCCAGATCCGCCAGCGCCAGCGCGGTGTTCAGCCCGGTCTGGCCGCCCATCGTCGGGAGAATCGCATCGGGGCGCTCTTTCTCGATGATCTTCGCCACGACTTCGGGGGTGATCGGCTCGATATAGGTGGCATCCGCCAGCCCCGGATCGGTCATGATCGTCGCCGGGTTCGAGTTCACGAGGATGACCCGATAGCCCTCTTCGCGCAGCGCTTTGCAGGCCTGGGCACCGGAATAATCGAATTCGCAGGCCTGGCCGATCACGATAGGACCAGCACCGATAATCATGATCGAGTGGATATCTGTCCGCTTCGGCATGTCGGGAACCTCAGGTTTTTTGGCTGGCTGTCGCTAAATTTTCCGGGGTTATAGAGGGGCGCGGCATGGGCGCAAGGGCAAACCGACACCCGCGCCAGAGCACGCCGGGCCGCGTCTCCCATCGCGCCCCCCTGTCGCGCCACCGATCTCGGCCAGTGGTCGCGATGGCTCCCACCCGTTATTCCGGCTGGCGCAGTCCTCCGCCAGCCCCTATTCCTGTGCCCATTATGCAAAGCAGCAGACGCCAGATTTTTTTCGAACACGGCCCCGGGGAGAGCCCGGCGCTGTTTGATGACGCGTTGTCGGTGAAAACCGCACGCAACCCTGAGGAAGTCGAGACGGTATTGCGCGACGCCGAAGAGGCGCGCCGGGCCGGGGCATGGATTGCGGGTTATATCTCGTATGAGGCGGGATATGCGTTCGAGGACCGGCTTCTTCCGCTGATGCCCGGGGATCGCCGCCTGCCGCTGGTGCATCTCGCGACCTTTACCGGCCCCCGTGACCCCGCAGCTGTTCTGGCGAGGATGGAAGAAGAGGCCGGGGCGACGCGGATCGCCGCCCCCGAGCCGGTGATCACGCGCGAAGACTACAACCGCGCGATTGCCCGGGTGCTGGATCTGATCGCGGCGGGCGATATCTACCAGGCCAATCTGACCTTCCCGATGGCCTCGCGCCTGCTTTCGGGCACGCCCGAGGGGCTTTATGGCCGGCTGCGGCGCTCTGGCCCGGTCGGGCATGGCGCCTTTGTCGATCTGGCGGGCGAGCCGGCGCTGGTCTCGCGCAGCCCCGAACTGTTCTTCCGCCTTGAGGCCGATGGCCGGATCACCACCCGCCCGATGAAAGGCACCCGCCCCCGCGACGCCGACCGCGCCCGCGACGCGGACCTTGCGCAGGAGCTGCGCTCCAGCCCCAAGGACCGGGCCGAGAATCTGATGATCGTCGACCTGCTGCGCAATGACATCAGCCGGATCTCGCAGATCGGCAGCGTGAAAGTGCCCGAGCTTTACACCGTCGAACATTACGCGACCGTGCATCAGATGGTGTCCGAGGTGCAGGGCCAGCTTGCGCAGCCTGCCAGCCTGCCCGATCTGATCCGCGCCTTGTTCCCCTGTGGTTCGGTCACCGGCGCGCCGAAAATCCGCGCGATGGAGGTCATACGCGAGGTCGAGCCTTTCGCGCGCGATGCCTATTGTGGCGCGATCGGCTGGATGGCCCCCGATGGCAGCGCCGATTTCTCGGTCGCGATCCGCACGCTGACGGTGGATGGCGGTGAAATCAGGATGAATGTCGGAGGCGGCGTAGTCTATGGCTCGACCGAGGCCGGCGAATGGGAGGAGGCGCTATGGAAAGCGCGCTTCGTCAATGCGGCGGTGAGCCGGGACTGACGCTGATCGAGACGGTGCTCTGGACCGGGGCCACCGCGCCGCGCTGGCCGCTGCATCTGGCGCGGCTGCAGCGCAGCGCGCTGGCACTTGGCTGGGCGCGGCCGGAACCTGCGGCGCCTGCGGGGCCCGCAACCCCCGCCCGCCTGCGGCTGACCCTTGGTGCAGCGGGGCGGCTGCTCTGGGAAACACATCCCCTCCCCGCTGCGAAACCGCATTGGAGCGTCAGCCTCGCCGGACAGCGGCTGGCTTCGGATGATCCCTGGCTTTCGGTAAAATCTTCGCGCCGCGCTATTCATGACGCGGCCCGGGCGGCCTTGCCCGCCGGGATTGACGAGGCGCTGTTTCTGAACGAGCGCGGCGAGATCAGCGAGGGCACGATCACCACGGTATTTTTCGACCGTGGCGCCGGGCTGCGCACACCGCCGCTGAGCTCTGGCCTGCTGCCGGGTGTCCTGCGCAGTGAGCTGGCCTGCCCCGAAGAGATCCTGCGGCCCGAAGACCTGGGCATCGTCCGGCTTTGGGTCGGCAATGCGCTGCGGGGTCTGATTCCGGCAGAGTACCGCGCCAGGGCGTGACCGACCCGCGCCCCCGGGTGTCGCAGCCGGGCTACCCTCTTTAATGGGCCGCGCTTTTCCGGACCCTGGCCGCTCCCGGATCCGCTGCCGTCTGGCTCAATACGTCCTTCTGCTTACAGAGCCGGAGTGCATATCAACTTTTAATTGATTAAATCACGGCACGGTTGATTCACATATCGAAGCGATACAATCATGCGATGATCATCACTTCACTTCGAAAGAAGGGCCGGCCATCGTTGTTGCAGATCCAGCCCGAAAAATCACAACCATCAATTGAATTAAGTCGGTAAATTATCCGATATTCACAACCAAAGAGTCAGCAAAAATTATTAAATGACACAAAAAACAACCAGAGGAAAAAGACCTTAAACCGCATCAACCTGAGAAGGTACAAAATGTATAATTATATGATTTGTATACATATTTATTAATTACAAAAATCCCAAAGACAAAAATCGACATTATTGCGCCAAAATCATTACCGCATTTTCCCAAAATGGATCCAATCAGGCCAACATTAAAACAAATGTTGAATTCAGAAATGATACATCTTGCAAACAAAGGATCTCACCCGAAATGTCGACCAACATCACTGAACTGAAAAAAATCGCCGGCTTTATCGGCGCCTGCCTTGTTGACAGCGAAACCGGCCTGATGCTCGCAAGCGAGTCGAGCGGCATCAAATTCGACCTCGAAGCCGCCGGCGCTGCAAACACCGAAGTGGTGCGCGCAAAGAACGCTGCGATGGCCGCTCTGGGTCTTGATGATCATATCGAAGACATCCTGATCACGCTCGGCACCCAGCTGCACCTGATCCGCCCGCTGGCCTCGAACCCGAATGTCTTCGTTTATGTTGCGCTGGATCGCAGCAATGCGAACCTAGGTCTCGCCCGCATCTCCGTGAAAAACGTCGAAGGCAAGCTGAAGGTCTGATACGGCCCTGGCATTTGGGCATCTTCGGTCTTCGGGCGCCTTCCGGGACGCCAGAAGACCGGGCTGTGCCGGGGCGGTAAATGCCTGCAAGCCCCGAAGGGGACCGGACAGAGTGCGTTCCAGGACGTTCAAAGCCAAGACTTGGCCCTCAGACCGCCATAACCCAGCCACCATTAAGGATAACTGTCCGGCTGTGACGTGATGCAAGCGGACAGGGGTAACGAGTAGTGCGGCCAGAACGGCCCGACAGGGCCAGTATCCCCCTTTGTCCCGGCGCGCGGCCGGGGCAGCGGAATGTCAGCGGCGGCGAGGCATTTGCCCGGTGCTGGCCGTTTTTCCAGTCAGCGTGGCCGGAATCCCGGCCGGAAGGAGGCCGTCGTGAAAATCGCTCCGCAACTGCGGCAGGAGCTCGCCTTTTTGCGCGACGGGCTCGACAGGGCCGACCACCTGGTCGATCCGAAAACCAGTTCGAATTTTGCCCCCTTGCGCAACCGGCTGGAAGACTGGACCGCCCGCATCGCAGTGATCGGTCAGGTCAAGGCCGGGAAATCCACCTTCCTCAATGCCTTTTTGCAGCAGCATGATTTCCTGCCCTCGGATATCAATCCCTGGACATCGGTGGTCACCAATATCCGCGTCAATATCGCCTCGGATCCTGCCTCGGGCGCGCGTTTCGAATTCTTCGACGAAGCCGACTGGCAGGAGATCACCGACAGCGGCTCTGCCATCCGCCAGCTGACCGAAGACCTGTTGCCGGGCTTTGACAGCGACGTGCTGCGCCGCCAGAGCGAAGAGATGCGCGAACGCGCGCAGCGCCGGCTCGGGCGCCATTACCATGCGCTGCTTGGCAGCAGACATGACCATGACCACCTTTCGGCCGGTCTGCTGAAGCGCTATGTCTGCGCCGGCCCGGGAAGCGATGACGGGCTCGACCGCGAAGCGCTTGGCCGCTATGCCGCACTCACAAAAAGCGCCAGTGTTTACATGAGCTTGCCGGAATTCCAGGTGCCGACCATCATCACCGACACCCCCGGGGTAAATGACCCGTTCCTTCTGCGTGACGAGCTGACCTGCCGCAGCCTCGACAAATCCGATGTCTTTATCATGGTGCTTTCGGCGCATCAGCCGCTGACCGATGTCGACGTCGCGCTGATCCGGATCCTGGCGCGCCAGGACGACAAGGATGTGGTGATCTTCATCAATCGCATCGACGAGCTTGACGATTACAGCGCCCAGGTGCCGCGCGTCATCGCCGATGTCGAATGCCGGCTGCGCGCCGCGATCCCGGAAATCGACTTTCGTATCGTTGCGGGGTCTGCATGGCTCGCCGATCTGGCGCTGCGCGAAGACGAAGGGGCCGATCAGCTCCGCGAGGCTGCCGACAGTGACGAGCTTGCGCAGTATATCCGCGAAACCTGTGGCCGCCTGCCGCGCGACCGCAAAGACCGGCTGATGCTCGCCTCTGGGCTGAACCGGCTGAAAGACACGCTCTCGGCCACGCTTGACAGCGGTGTGGGCAGCCAGCAGCTCAACCAGTTGCGCGGTGATATCCGGGCCGAGCTGAATGCGGCCCGGTTCATCGACAACCGCGAACGCGACGCTTTGCGGGTGCAGATGGAAAGCCTGCGCAGCGATATCGCGAGAATTGCGGCCCGTGATGTGGGGTCTGAAATCTCAGGCATCCGCGATCTGCGCAAACGGCTTGAGGACCTCGTCGACGCGGCGGATACGCAGATCGAAGAGGTGGTGTCGAAATCCTGGACCGGGCTTGAGGCGCGGCTCATGGATGCGATCGGCGATTTTGTCGACCGCCAGAAGAACGCCTTCGAGGACCGGCTTTTCGGCGATGCTCAGCCAGGCGATGCCAGTACAACGCTCGATTTCGACCTGCTGCCGCTTCAGTCGGCGCTCGAGGCCGAAACGCGCCAATGCTATATAGGCTCGCGCAGCGGAACGGATGCGGCGTTGCAAATCTGTATCCAGGCTTGCCGCCATGCGATTGGTTCGAAATTCCAGGACAGGACATCCGGGGATCCGACCGCCGAGATAACGCTGGAGGGACTGCCCTGCTACAGTTTCACCTCGACCCTGACCTTCGCGAAACGCAACCTGCGCGTCGGCATGATCGTTGACCGCAGCTGGGCCTTCTGGCGCAAGCCCTCGCTGAATGTCGACAAATCGCTGGGCGCTTTGCGCATGCTGACCACCGAAGAGCTGCGGCCTTCGGTCGAGAAAATTCTGGCGGCCTATAATGAGGCGCAGCTGGAGCGCGCCAGTGCGGGCATGTCGCGGATCCGTGTGATGCTCAGGATGTTCGACGCGATCCTGTCGGAAAACGCGATCCGGCTGCAACAGGACAAGACAGATATGGAACGCATTGCACTGAACCCCGAAGCCCGGAAGGCCGTCTTGCAGCGCCTGCAAACCAAAATGGAGGCCCTGGAGCACCGCCTGACCGCGCTTGCCGCGCTGGAAACCGGGCTGAAGCTTCCCGAACCTGGGGCTGCCGCATGAAAATGACAGATCTGACCGCCCTTTTGCGGGAAAAACGCGCAGGTGCTGGCACTGGTTCACCCTTGCGCGTGGTGATCTGCGGCGAAGTCAGTGCCGGAAAATCCACCGTGATGAATGCGCTGATGCGCGACCAGCTGCTGCCGGACAATATCGGGCAGAGCGCGCGCCCGGTGCTGGTCGCCGGCTGGCGCGAGATCCCCGGGATCGAGGCCTCCGGGCGGGATGGTCGCGAGATCCGCGCCGCCCTCCCCGGCACGAAAGAGCTGTTTCATGTGGCCGACTTCATCCGTCTCTGGCTCGATCAGCCGCATCTGTCCGGATTTGAGCTGATCGAATTGCCGATGACCCGGGCCGAAGAGCTGACCGGCGATCAGATCGACCTCGTGCAATCGGCCGATGTGATGATCTGGGTCACCATCGGCTCGCAGGCCTGGCGGCTGACGGAAAAGGCGATTGTCGAAGCCCTGGGCGAGCCCCGGCCCGACCGTTCCATCCTGATCGTGTCGCGTGGTGACAAGCTGCGCTCGGACAAGGATCGCGGCCGGCTGATGGAGCGGATGGAGCGTGAGACCGCTGCCCTTTTCGGGCATCGCTTCTTCCTCTTTGGCGACCGCCGCAAAATCGCGGCATCTGCCGGGTCTGAAGCAGATTGGCAGGCAACCGGCGGCGCGCCCCTTGCGGCGCTGCTGCGTGGCTTCGCCGCCCAGCCGGGCCGCACCGCCTATGACCGCGAGCCGCGCGAGAAATCGGTGGAAACCCGGGCCGCCCCCGATTTTGAGACCAGGTTCGCGGCGGAAGCCGTAGACGACATACCATGCGTCGCGGAAGCGGCGAAAGTGGAAGAAGCGATCCTTTCCGCCCCCGGGTCTGAGACGGAGGTCTGGGCCCCTGCAAGCCCGGCTCCCGACACGATTGCCGAAAGCACTTCCGAGGCCGTCGCAGAGGTTGAGCAGATGCCCGTCGCGGCAGCCGGGGCTAAAGTCGGGGTCGAGGCCGATACAGGGGTTCAGCCTGACCGCGAACCGGTTGCGCCTGTTGCCCCAAAAGCCACACCAGCCCAGCCTGGGATCTTGCAGGCGGGCCTGCTGCATGAAGATGGCGCAGGCCATACCCTGCTTGCGGGCGATGCGGAAACCCTGGCACAGCTTGCTGACTTTTGCCGCGAGATGCTGACGCAGCTGCAAGATGAGCGGCTGACGGCAGAGGGGGGGCCGGTCAGCTTCTTCAGTCTCTCGACCGCAAAACGGCGGCTGCTGATCCAGGTGCAGAACGGCGCCGGCGCGGTCTTTATGCTCGCCGATGCGATGGTGATGAACCAGGGTATGGCGCAGATGGCGATCAGCCAGCTTGGCGGCGACAGGCGGGTGACCGGCTGAGCCGCGCCACCGGGCGGGAAGCCTCAGCGCGTACCGGCAGCCCGATGCAGAATATCAAGGAAGGCCGGGCCGAATCGCTCGGCCTTTTGCTGTCCCATGCCCTGAACCCGCTCCAGCTCGGTCAGGCTTGACGGGCGGCGTTCGGCAATCTGGCGCAAGGTGGCCGCATTGCAGGAAAGATGTTTGCCGATCCCGTCCTCGCCCCGCGCGAGCCGCAGCTGCGCCTCGGCCAGAAGGTCATAGACCGCGCCCGCCGCCTGCCCCGCCAGCGCCATCCGCGCCGGATGCGGCGCCTGCATCCCCGACGCGATCACCTGGAGGAATGCCAGCCCGTAGCTTTCCAGCTTTTTCGCGCCAACCCCGGAAATCTGCGCCATCTGATCCAGGGTTTCGGGCCGTTTCTCGGCCATCTCGATCAGGGTGCGGTCGGCGAAAATCACATAGGCCGGGACCCCCGCCGCCTCGGCAAGGGCACGGCGTTTGGCTTTCAGCGCCGAGAGGATCGGCGCATCTTCCTCGGCCACCAGCGCCTTGACCACCGATTTCGGGGCGCGGATATCGGGGCGGCGAAGCTGGATGTCCACCTCACCGCGCAAGACCGGGCGGGCGGCATCGGTCATTCTCAGCGCGCCGTGGCGTTCAAAATCCGGCCGCAGAAGATCGCGCCCCATCATCTGCAGAAAAACCGATCCCCAGGCGGCTTTCGAAAGCTCGCGCCCGACCCCGAAGGTCGGCAGATCCTGATGCCCGCGCGCGCGCACCTTTTCGGTCGAGGTGCCGGTGAGAATGTCAATCAGATGGCCGGCGCCATAGCTTTCGCCGGTCCTGAGCACGGCGGAAAGCGCCTTGCGCACGGGTTCTGTACCATCAAACACCGCCGGCGGCGTGGTGCAGAGATCGCAATTGCCGCAAGGCCCGCTTGCCTCGCCGAAATAGGCCAGCAGCACCTGGCGGCGGCAGGCCAGCGCCTCGGCCAGACCCAGTAGCGCGTTGAGGCGGCCATGATCGGCGGCCTTGCGCTCGGGCGGCGCGGCCCCCTCGTCGATCTGGGTGCGGCGGTAGCGGATATCATCGGCGCCATAAAGCGTCAGCGCCTCGGCGGGCGCGCCATCGCGCCCGGCACGGCCGATCTCCTGGTAATAGGATTCGATGGACTTCGGCAAGTCGGCATGGGCGACCCAGCGGATATCGGGCTTGTCGATCCCCATCCCGAAGGCCACCGTCGCCACCACGATCAGCCCGTCATCGCGCTGGAACCGGGTCTCGACATTGCGACGGTCACCCGCCTCCATGCCGCCATGGTAATGCAAGGCGGAATGGCCCGCCTCGCGCAAAGCCTGGGCCAGCGTCTCGGTCTTGGCGCGGGTGCCGCAATAAACAATGCCGGACTGACCACGCCGCGCCGCCGCATAGCGCAGGATCTGTTCGCGCGGCGTGTCTTTGGCCGCGAAGGAGAGGTGGATATTCGGGCGGTCAAAGCCGCGCAGAAACGTCTCGGGCTGCGCGCCATCAAACAGGCGCTGCACGATTTCGGCCCGGGTTTCCTCATCCGCGGTGGCGGTGAAGGCGGCAAGCGGCACGTTCAGCGCGCGCCTGAGTTCCCCGATGCGCAGGTAATCAGGGCGGAAATCATGGCCCCACTGGCTGACGCAATGCGCCTCATCGACCGCGATCAGCGTCACATTGATCCGGCGGAGCAGCGCCGAAGTCGCCCCCGCCGCCAGGCGTTCCGGCGCCATGTAAAGAAGCTTCAGCCGCCCCTCATCCAGCGCCTGAAAGACCTCTTCGGTTTCCTCATCGGTATTGCCGGAGGTCAGCGCGCCCGCCTCGACCCCCGCCTCGCGCAGGCCCCGGACCTGGTCGCGCATCAGGGCGATCAGCGGCGAGATCACCACCGTCACACCGTCGCGGCACAGAGCAGGCAGCTGGAAACACAGCGATTTCCCGCCACCCGTCGGCATGATCGCCAGCGTGTTCAGCCCGGCCGTCACCGCCTCTACGATCTCGGCCTGGCCGGGGCGAAAACCCTGGAATCCGAATATCTCCGCCAGCAGCGCGGCGGGAGAGAGAGGGACGCTGTCGCGCATCACATGAAGGCGTATTGGTTGTTGAGAAGGATCATCCGAAGCCCGATGATCACGAGCAGGACCACCAGCGGCGCGAAATCAATGCCCTGCATCGTTGGCAGAATGCTGCGGACGCGGTTGTAAACCGGCTCGAGCAGGCGGTTCAGGCTGTACCAGATCTGGGCCACCAGCGGCTGGCGGATATTCAGCACCTGGAAATTGATCAGCCAGCTGAGAATGACATGGGCGAGCACCACAAATTGCGCCACACCGAGGAGAAGCATCAGAATATCGAAAACGGACTTCATCTTTTCCTCATCATGCCAGCTTTGGAACAGGTAGCGCGAGCCGGGTCTCAGGGCAAGTCAAAGCGGGCTGACGCCAGTCTGTCATGCGCCCGCTCTGTCTGGCGCATGATCTGCCGTGCCCCAGGTCTGCCGTGCTGCAGGTCTGTCTCTCCCCAATGGTGACAGGGCAGCGGTGAAGCCCCGGTTAACGGATGCAGCCGGAGCGTTGCTGCGCGCGTGGAAACATCCTTGTCCTCAGGTTCGGATCCCCCCGCGGCGCGCACGATCACGCGCAGTTCAGAGCCGGGCGCCATACAGAGAACACGATGTACCCCTGGATGGGCATGGCCCTCGTGATCGCCAGAGCACGGCGGCAACCGGAACTTGCGCCCTTTGACACCCATCTCTGCCTGCCCCGGGATATCGCCCCCTGGCCTGAGCTGAACCATGGCCGAAGCGCCTGGCTTGCCGACCTGATGCCCGCCGTTTCCCGCCTGAATCACGGCCTGGTCACACGCCGATGTCACCCGCCCCTGGCCGCCGATGCAGGCCTGAGCGCTTGCGCCCGGGGCCGTTTCGCGATTCACTGATGACCGAAACAGAGGGCGTGTGATGGTCAGTGCAAAGAAACGGATCTGGGGCTGGTATTTCTTTGACTGGGCCAGCCAGCCCTATAGCACGCTCCTGCTGACCTTCATCTTCGGCCCCTATTTCGCCGAGGTGGCGCGCGGCTATTACATGGGCACCGGTCTCGACGAAGAGGCCGCCAAAGCCGCCGCCCAGAGCTTCTGGGGCTGGGGCATCGCCGCAACCTCGATCATCATCGCGCTTCTGGCACCGATCCTTGGCGCCATTGCCGATTCCACCGGACGGCGGCTGATCTGGGTCTGGATCTTCTCGTCCTTCTACGTGATCGGCGCCTGGGCGCTGTGGTGGGTGGCGCCGGGCGGCGAGATCGGCATCCTGTGGTGGGCCGTCGTGTTCTTCGGCATGGGCTTTATCGGGATGGAATTCGCCACCATCTTCACCAATGCGCTGATGCCGTCCTTGTCAGATCACGAGGATCTCGGCGCGATTTCGGGCTATGGCTTTGCCTTTGGCTATCTGGGCGGGCTGATCGCACTGGTCCTGATGCTGGGCCTTTTCATCACCGCCCCGCAGGACGAAGGCGGCGAATATGCCGGCGCAATCGGCGAAGCCGGCCAGCCACTGGTCGAGGATGACAGCCTCGCCGGGCCGGAACTCAGCGCAATCGAAACGGCCGAGGCCGGGCCGCGCACCTATCTTGGCATCCGGCCGATCCTCGGCGAAGACAGCGAGACGATGATCGGTACCCGCATCGTCGGCCCCTTCACCGCCATCTGGTTCATGATCTTCATGATCCCCTTCTTCCTTTGGGTCAAAGAACCGAAAACCGTCAGCCGCCCGCTGCAACTGGGCCGCGCGCTGACTGAACTGAAGGATCTGATTGCCTCGCTGCGGTTCCGCCGCAGCCTGAGCGCCTATCTCGGCTCCTCACTTTTATACCGCGACGCGCTGAACGCGCTTTACGCCTTTGGCGGGGTCTATGCCTCGGGCGTTCTGGGCTGGAGCGTCGGGCAGATCGGCATTTTCGGCATCGTCGGCGCGGTGGCTGCTGTGGCCTGTTCCTGGGCAGGTGGCCGCGCCGACCGCGCGTTCGGGCCCAAGCCGGTGATCGCAGTGGCGGTTCTGGTGCTGACGCTGGTTTGCCTCGTGCTGCTGGGCCTGACCCGCGACCAGATCTGGGGCATCGCGCTGGATTCCGCATCCAATGAATCCGATCGCATCTTTATGATCTGCGGCGCGCTGATCGGCGGCGCGGGCGGCGTGGTCCAGGCGGCATCGCGCACCATGATGCTGCGCCACACCACCCCCGACCGCGCCACCGAAGCCTTCGGCCTCTTCGCGCTTTCCGGCAAGGTCGCGAGCTTCATCGCCCCCTCGGCCATCGCGCTGGTAAGCATGATCTCGGGCTCGCAACGTATCGGGATCGGCCTGCCGCTGATCGCGCTTTTCCTGCTCGGGCTGGTGCTGCTGGCCTTCGTCAATGCCAAAGGTGAACAGCCATGATGAAACTGCGTGCCCTCCCTCTGCTCGCGGCGCTTTGTGCAGGTCTGATCGCGCCGCTGCCGGCAGCCTCACAACAGCTGGCAAAGGACCTGCTCGGCGCCTGGAAGACGCCCTCGCAACAAGACCCGATGCCGATCGGATCCTATGCGAAAGGCTGCGCGGCGGGGCTCTTGAAAATGCCGGAAAACGGCCCGCACTGGCAGTCGATGCGCCTGTCCAGAAACCGCAACTGGGGCCAGCCGGTGATGGTCGAATTCCTGATGGACCTGTCCTACGCCGCAAGCCAGATCGGCTGGGGCAAAGGTCTCTACATAGGCGATATCAGCCAGCCGAGGGGCGGCCCGATGATCACAGGGCATGCCAGCCATCAGATCGGGCTGGATGCCGATATCTGGTGGCTCGCGCCAAAACGGCTCGACCTTTCGGTGGCAGAGCGCGAGAGCCTCTCGTCGATCCCGATGCGTTCGGCCGATCAGAAATCGGTCACCCGCGCCTGGGGGCCGGCAGCGCAGAACCTGCTGAAGGTCGCGGCGTCAGACCCGCGCGTGGACCGGATCTTTGTTGCCGCCGCGATCAAACTGGAAATCTGCAAGACCGCGAAGAAGTCCGACACCGCCTGGCTGCAAAAGCTGCGCCCGGTCGCAGGCCATGACACCCATTTCCACGTGCGGCTGAAATGTCCGGCGGGCGCCACCGCCTGCGAGACCCAGACGCCCACGGTGGGCGACCTCTCCAAAGGCGGCAATGGCTGTGACGAGACACTGAACTGGTGGGTCACCGACTATCTGAACCCGCCAAAGCAGCAACCTGGCAAGAAGGACCCGGACGAAGAAGATCCGCCGAAGAAAAAACACCCGCGCCAGTTCACCATGGCCGACCTGCCACGCCAGTGCCAGGCCGTGCTCGACTCGAACTGAAGCAACAGATGTTCCCGGAGCCGCATACGGCCCCGGGAAGGCCTCCGGCGGGGATATTTAAGGACAGATGAAAAGCAGCCCTTCTTTCATCTGTCTCTAAATATCCCGGGGGACTCCGAAGGGGGCGGGGGGCAGCGCCCCCCGATGCCCGCGCAGCAGGCATTCGCGCGATTGACGGCAAGACGGGACAGGCGTAATCAGCGCCGTCCCCCGCGCAGGTGGGGGCCAAGTCTCCGCTACCTTGTCAAAACGGAAAACAAATCCATGACCCGCCTTCTGCCTGGCATTCTTGCCATGGCCGCCATCGTGCTGGCCTCGAACATCCTCGTGCAGTTTCCCTTTGGGGATTTCCTGACCTGGGGTGCCTTTACCTACCCCTTCGCCTTCCTTGTCGGAGATCTGGTCAACCGCTTTCAGGGACCGCGCGCCGCACGGATCGTGGTGCTGGCAGGGTTCCTGACCGGGCTTATCTGTTCCCTGATCGGCACACAGATCATGGGTGTGTCCGGCCCCCTGGTCACGCTGCGCGTCGCCATCGGCTCGGCACTGGCCTATCTGGTCGCGCAGATGACCGATGTCTCTATCTTTACCGCGCTCCGCAACCGTCCCTGGTGGCAGGCGCCGCTGATCTCGTCGCTGATCTCGTCCAGCATCGACACGGTGATCTTTTTCTCCATCGCCTTCTCCGCCCTCTTCACCTTCCTCGAGCCAGGCGTCGATGTCTCCTGGGCCGCCGCACCCGGGCCGCTCTTGGGCTTTGGACCGGCTGCTCCGTTCTGGGTCTCTCTCGCGATTGGGGACTGGTGCGTAAAAATTGCGCTTGCCCTGGTCGCACTGGTGCCTTTCCGCATCATAATCGGCAAGGTAACCGCTAGATTTGCGTAAATTTACTTGATCGATACCAAATCTGTGCCAGCATCACCCTATCGGAAACTTTTCGAAAGGAGGTGATCCAGTGTCTAGAGTGATATTGGAGAGAGGTGTCAAGACAGTCAGGAGGGGTGTTTTCTGAGGGCAGCCCCTCAGTAAGACGAACGACTGATTGGGCCTTCAATTCCTAACTGGCCCATCTCCTTGGAACTCGGAAAGGGTCGCCGATCAGGCGGCCCTTTCTCTGCTTTGCGCCCCATTTTCCCATGTTACATGTCACCGAAACCATCGCTATCGCCGACTGGGAGCTCTCGGAGAGCTTCATGCGCGCCTCCGGTCCCGGCGGGCAGAATGTCAACAAGGTCTCGACCGCAGTCGAGCTGCGATTCGAGGCCGAACGCTCGCCGCATCTGACTGGCCCGGTCAAAACCAGGCTGAAACGCCTCGCCGGGCGGAAATGGACGCTGGAGGGCGCGCTGGTCATTCAGGTTGATGAGACCCGCAGCCAGGCCCGCAACCGCGAGATCGCCCGCGAGCGGCTGATTGAGCTGATCCGCCAGGCGCTGGTCGTCCCGAAGCGCCGCATCGCGACCAAAGCCACCTGGGGCAGCCAGCAGCGCAGGCTCGCGTCAAAATCCGCGCGCGGTGAGGTCAAGTCGATGCGGGGCAAGGTGGGCGACGATGACTGACAGCCACACTGCTACCCCTAAGGCCACGATGATCCGTCCGGCCGAGGCCTGCGACGAAGCCGCCATTCACGCCTGTGCCGAACAGGCCTATTCCCGATATATCCCGCTGATCGGGCGCAAGCCGGCGCCAATGCTGGCGGATTACCGGGGGCAGATCGCCGCCGGTCATGTCTGGATCGCAGAAGATGGCAGTGATCTCCTGGGCTTCATCGTCTTTGCACCGCAAGGGGATGTGATGCTGCTGGAAAATGTCGCGGTGCTGCCTGCAGCTGCCGGACGCGGCATCGGCAAGGCCCTGATCGCCCGTTGTGAGGCGGAGGCGCGGTGCCAGGGGCTCCGGGCCATTTCTCTCTATACAAATGAGAAAATGGTCGAGAATATCGCGATTTACCCGAAGCTTGGCTATGTCGAGACGCGACGGGGCGCAGAAGACGGCTTCAGCAGGGTGTGGTTCGAAAAGCCGCTCTGACCGCGCGATGACCACGCAGGATCTGTTTAGACAGCCAGCCTCTCCGGGCAGCAAAGTTTGCCGTGTTTCCTGCACGGCTTATCGGAGGCCTCCCGGTTGCGGCGGGCCATGCCGCGCGGGAACAGATTGCCCACCGTCGCCCCGCGTCATGCCCGCTCGCGCAGCCAGAGGTAAAGCGGCAGCGACAGAGACAGACCGACGAAGAAGCTCGCGGGCAGCACCAGCCACCAGTGCCGGATCCTGTTGCGCGCAGCATCCCGCCAGGACCAGACCCAGAAGACGAGGATCGACAAAAGCACGTCGATGGAAAAACCCGCTGCGGCCCCGTTCGCGAAAAGAGATTGCAGGAAGAGCGGGATATCGAGGCCGTTCAGGGCAAAGAACGAGCCGAAGAACAGCCAGGGCACCAGCGTGCCGATAATAGCCATCGCCAGATAGAAATGTCTGACCGTCACAGTAATACTCCCGCTCCGCCCCTGCTCCCGGGGATGCGCCAGATCAGACCAGCACCTCTTGCGCCTGCTGGTCGCCAACCGCGAAGACGCGCTTGTAGCGCGCGATTTCCGCCGCCGGCCCCATTGCCTTGTTCGGGTTGTCGGACAGTTTCACCGTCGGGCGGCCATTGGCCGAGATCGCCTTGCAGACAAGGCTGAACGGCGCCAGCGCGTCATTCGGCACAAAGCCGCGGAAGTCATTGGTCAGATTGGTGCCCCATCCGAAGGAGACCTTCACCCGGCCCTGGAATTGCATATGCAGCTTTTCAATCATCGCCACATCCAGCCCGTCCGAGAAGATCACCAGCTTTTCGCGCGGATCTTCGCCGCGCTCTTTCCACCATTGGATCGCACGCTCTGCCGCCGCCGCCGGATCGCCGCTGTCAATCCGGATGCCGGTCCAGCCCGCCAGCCAGTCAGGCGCGCGTTTCAGGAAACCCTCGGTCCCGAATGTGTCGGGCAGGATCATCCTGAGATTGCCGTCATGTTCGTCATGCCAGTCGGCCAGAACCTGATAGGGCGCCTGGGCGAGTTCGGCATCATCCTTAGCCAGTGCCGCATAGACCATCGGCAGCTCATGCGCGTTGGTGCCGATCGCCTCGATATCGCGCTTCATCGCGATCAGGCAATTTGAGGTGCCGGTAAAGGCCTCTCCCAGCCCCTCCTGCAGCGCCTGGACGCACCAGTCCTGCCAGAGATAGCTGTGCCGCCGGCGTGTGCCGAAATCGGCCATCTTCAGCCCCGGGATCGCCCGGAGCCGTTCGACCTTTTCCCAAAGCCGGGTCATGGCGCGCGCATAAAGCACCTGGAGCTCGAATTTGTGCATATCCTTCAGCACAGCCCGCGAGCGCAGCTCCATGATCACTGCCAGCGCCGGGATCTCCCAGAGCATGACCTCGGGCCATTTGCCCTCAAAGGTCAGCTCATACTGGCCGTCGCGCTTTTCCAGGTAATAGGGCGGCAGTTTCAGCCCCTCGAACCATTCCATGAAATCGGGGCGGAACATCTGGCGCTTGCCGTAAAAGGTATTGCCGCGCAGCCAGGTGCTTTCTCCGCGTCTGAGGCTCAGCGAACGCACATGATCAAGCTGCTCGCGCAGCTCACCCTCGTCGATCAGATCGGCAAGGCGCACCGACTTTGTGCGGTTGATCAGCGAGAAGGTGACATTCGTGTCCGGGCGATTCCGGTAAATCGACTGACACATCAACAACTTGTAGAAATCAGTGTCCAGCAAAGACCGGACAATCGGGTCAATCTTCCAGTTGTGATTGTGCACGCGCGTTGCGATATCGACCATGTCTCAGCCTCCTCCGGGCAGTGAAGCGGTTAAAGCAACCCCCCGCGTCACTGTCCAGCATTCCTGTCAGGAAATATCAGCGCGGATCCACCATCACGACGCCCGCATCGGTCATTTGCGCCCGCGCCTCTTCCAGCGAGCCATCCAGATCAATCGCGCGGCTAAGATCCTCGCGCAATTCGACCCGGAACCCGAGCCGCACCGCATCCAGCGCCGAATAGGCCACGCAATAATCGGTGGCGAGGCCTGCCAGCACCAAAGTCGTGATCCCGCGCGCGCGGAGCCAGGCCTCCAGTCCGGTCGCGGTTTCCCGGTCATTCTCGAAAAAGGCCGAATAGCTGTCGATCCCGGCGCGAAACCCCTTTCTGAGGATCAGCTGCGCCGGGTCGGTCGCCAGATCCGGGTGAAACGCCGCCCCCTCTGACCCGATCACACAATGGCGCGGCCAGAGCACCTGCGGCCCGTAGGGCATCTCCGTCACCGTAAACGGCGCAGCCCCGGGGTGATTGTCGGCGAAAGAGCTGTGATCCGCCGGATGCCAGTCCTGGGTCAGCACCACGCAGCCAAACTCCGGCATCAGCGCATTGATCCCGGCGATGATCTCATGACCGCCTTCGACCGCCAAAGCGCCGCCGGGGCAGAAGTCATTCTGAACATCAATGACGATCAGCGCCGCATCGGTTTCGCGCATCTCAGGCCCTCCGAATTTTGGTCACCCTCACGCGGGCAGGCGCCTGCGTCAACCAATCCGCTTGATTTCACGCCCCCGGAGGTCCATTTCGCGCCTATGATCACCATCGCAGCCCTCTATCACTTTACCAGATTCCCCGACCCTGCCGCCCTGCGCCAGTCGCTGCTGGATCTTTGCGCGCGCTCAGGCGTGAAAGGATCGCTTTTGCTTGCGACCGAAGGCGTGAACGGCACCATTGCCGGCCCGCGTGCGGGCATCGATGCCGTGCTGGCGCATCTGCGCGCCCTGCCCGGCTGCGCGGATCTCGACTGGAAAGAAGCGCAGTCGGACGAGATGCCCTTCGGCCGCATGAAGGTGAAACTGAAGCGCGAAATCGTCACCATGGGCATCGAAGGCGTCGATCCACGCGCCTCGGTCGGCCATTACCTCTCGCCCGCCGAATGGAACGAGATGATCACCGCCCCCGATGTCGCGGTGATTGACACGCGGAATGATTACGAGGTGGGCATCGGCACATTCCAGGGCGCCATCGACCCCGGCACAAAAAGCTTCCGCGACTTCCCCGCCTGGTGGGAGGCCAATCGCGAACGCTTTCACAACAAGCGGATCGCGATGTTCTGCACCGGCGGCATCCGCTGCGAGAAATCCACCAATTACCTGATCTCGCAAGGCGTTGAGGATGTCTTCCACCTCAAGGGCGGCATCCTGAAATATCTCGAAGATGTGCCGGAAGAACAGTCGCTCTGGAACGGCGAATGCTACGTCTTTGATGGCCGCGTCTCGGTCGGCCATGGCCTTGTCCCCGGCGATTACCTGAGCTGCGGCGCCTGCCGCCGCCCGGTTTCAGCCGCAGATCGCCTGCACCCTTCCTATGAAGAAGGTGTCTGCTGCCCGGCCTGCGTCACGGAATACAGTCCTGACGACCGCACCCGTTTCCGCGAGCGCGAAAAACAGATGCGCCTGGCAAAGACCCGCGGCGAAAGGCATCTGGGCGCCAACCCGTCCGACGCCTGATCCTGCCCCCTTTTTCGGGGCCGGATACAGAAAAAGGGGCGCAACGCGCCCCTTTTCTTTTATCTGCAACATTTCTGCCGGAGACCGCCGCCCCTGAAGGGGCGGGCGGGCTAAGGCGGGTTGTCCTTAATAGACCACGACCGCCCGGATCGATTTGCCCTCATGCATCAGGTCAAAGCCGTGATTGATCTCTTCCAGCTTCAGCTGATGAGTGATCATCGGATCGATCTCGATCTTGCCATCCATGTACCAGTCGACGAATTTCGGAACGTCCCGCCGCCCTTTCGCGCCGCCGAAGGCGGTGCCTTTCCAGACCCGCCCCGTCACCAGCTGGAACGGCCGGGTTGAGATCTCGGCCCCCGCCGGCGCCACGCCGATGATCACCGACACACCCCAGCCGCGATGCGAGCATTCCAGCGCGTCGCGCATCACTTTGACATTGCCGGTCGCATCGAACGAATAATCGACACCGCCGAGATGATCCGCGCCGCGCTTCGTCAGATTGACGATCTCCTGCACCACCGAACCTTCGATTTTTGACGGATTCACGAAATGCGTCATGCCGAATTTGCGCGCCATTTCCTCTTTATCGTCATTCAGATCGACGCCGATGATCATATCGGCCCCGGCCATCCTGAGGCCCTGGATCACGTTCAGCCCGATACCGCCAAGGCCAAACACCGCTGCGGTCGAGCCGATCTCGACGCCTGCGGTATTGATCACCGCGCCGATGCCGGTGGTCACGCCGCAGCCGATATAGCAGATCTTGTCGAAAGGCGCGTCATCGCGGACCTTGGCCAGCGCGATCTCCGGCATCACCGTATGGTTCGCAAAGGTCGAGCAGCCCATATAGTGGTAAACCGGCGTGCCATCGAGCAGCGAAAACCGCGTGGTGCCGTCGGGCATCAGCCCCTGGCCCTGGGTATTGCGGATCGCGGTGCAGAGATTGGTCTTGCCCGAGAGGCAGGAATAGCATTCCCGGCATTCCGGCGTGTAAAGCGGGATCACATGATCGCCGGGCTTCAGCGTCGTCACGCCCTCGCCGACCTCGATCACGATCCCGGCCCCCTCATGCCCGAGGATACAGGGGAAGATCCCCTCCGGATCCGCGCCGGAACGGGTGAATTCGTCGGTATGGCAAAGCCCCGTCGCCTTGATCTCCACCAGAACCTCACCCCGTTTCGGGCCTTCAAGGTTCACTTCCATGATTTCAAGCGGTTTGCCTGCAGCAAGAGCGACGGCGGCACGGGTACGCATGGCTGATGTTTCTCCCTTAACAATCGCGCGTAACCTGGGGCAGACGGGCACGGAAAGCAACGCAGGAAGGGACATGTTTTCTCTGGTTTCCCGCTTTGCCGCGGCCTCTCTGTTGCGCGGGGCCAGCCTGGAGTGAATACGGGCCAGAGAGCTGCCGCCTCGCAAGGGATCGGCGCGATAAATGGCCTGCCTTCAGGGATCATCCCGCCAGGCATCCCGCCGCGCGGCATCGTCGGTCACGGCGATGGCAAGCCTCAGCGGATCACTGCGTATGTCGTCGATCAGGGGATCATAACCCGGGCGGAATGTGATTAAATCCACCGACACTGCCGGGAGGAAGATGATGCGAAGCCGCGCCTTTGGATTTGGACTGATGCTGTTTGCGGGCTTTGGCCTTGCGGGCTGTGCCGGAGGCGGCGGAGGCGGCCCGGCCCCGCGCAAGGTCGCTGATCCGGCGCTTTGCGGCGCGGATCGCATGGCCCATCTGACCGGCGGCCCGGCAACCTCGCTGCCTGGAGACGAGGTGGACGGCCCGCTGCGTCTGATCCGCCCCGGCGATATGATCACCGAAGATTTCAACCCTGCGCGCCTGAATGTCGCGCTGGATGCGCAGGATCACATCACCAGCCTCACCTGCGGCTGACACCAGCCCCGGTTCGCCGGACAGAAGGAGGAAAGCAATGCCCCTGTTACGTCTGACTCTGCTGCCGCTTTGCGCGGGACTTGCCCTGAGCGCCTGCGTCCCTGCGCCCCCGGCGGATACCACGCCGAGCCTGCCCGCGCCTGCCGATGACACTTGCGGCGCCCGCGCCGCCGGCCATCTGATCGGTCAGGATAAGGCCATGCTCGCGAGCCTTGCGGGGCGCCGCGATCCGATGCGGGTGATTTCGCCGGGCCAGGCGGTGACGATGGATTACAACCAGGCGCGGCTGAATGTCCAACTGGACGCGGCAGGAAAGATCACCAGCATGAACTGCGCCTGACCCGGCGCCTCAACAGGAAGCTGAAAACCCCTGCCTCGAGGGGCGGCGACCGGATCGCTGTGCAGCGACGTCGCCCCCGGGGAGCGAATCCCGGCACGGCATCCGCTGCGCAAGATCCGGTCCCGGCACCAGCTCAGCGCGCAAACGGTTGCAACCTGCTGTTTCGCTGTTTCTCTGTTTCTCTGGTTCGCTGATTCGTGAGCCCTGGGATCGACGACGCTGTCCTGGTCCCGACCCGTGCTCACGAAAAAACCGTGACCGGGTGCTGACCACGGAAATGTCCCGTCGGGTCATGACTGTCCCCTCAGGCGCAAAGTCCTCCGGAATGTTTGCTGATCATCCCCGGCCTGGCGCATCGTGATGCAGAACCGCTGCTGTCGGACGATCGCTTCCCGGTCTATGGTACCCTGGTGACGTGCCGGGCATCCATCAAGCGCTTCCAGCCGAAGGACAGCGTGACCTCCGACGGAGGCGTAGATCCGGGCGATCGGCCAGAAACCCGCGCACCGCCCATATCCTCCCCCACCCCACATGCCGCAAGCGCAACGCCGAAGTCGATTTGCGCAGCGAGAAACGCTCCTCCGGCGCGCGCCATGCTTCGACGACCGGTCCGGAGACCCGGGTCGTCCGGGCCGATCTGACCCGGGCGGCAGACCGCGGCTCTGACAGTGCCGAATGTGTCGCGGAGGCTGCACCAGATGCTGGTCACACCGCAAATCGCCGCACGTCACCAGGAATTCCCGTCACTCCACTATCGACGGCAGACCTGCCCGTCAGGCCGGCTATGCCAGGTCCCGGCGGCATCGGGCGCTGCTCAAGGCAAACAGGCCCGCACACCAGATTTTTTCAGCGTTCTGTTAAACCAGAAAAGCCGCTCCAACGCGATGCGGCGCGGCTTTTTTCAGGGCAAGAGGCTAAAACGGATTATTCGCGAAAGACCGAATGACAGGCTTTGCAGCTGGCACCGATCGAGGCCATACCTGTCTTGATAGTCTCGGCCGAGCTGGTGTCCAGCGCTCCGGCCGCCTGCCCGAAACCGGCGGATTTTGTGGTGAAATCCTCCCAGCTGGTCCAGATCGCAGGGAGGGCCTCTGAGACCGGGTCCTCTGCGCCTGCGGTTGCGAAAACCGTGTCGATCCGGCCTGCGGCGGCGATCAGGACGGTTTTGGCGGCGTCGGCGGCAGCGGCATCATAGGGCGCTTTGCCGCTGGCCATCTCGCCAAGGATCTTCGAGGTAGTGCCGATCTCTTTCATCAGCTTTGCGCGTTCAATGGCTTCGGGCTGGCTCGGTTCGGCAGCAAAGGCGGCGGTTGCAAGAAGGATTGAGGCGAAAAGCGCGGCGGTGACGGGTCTCATGGTCTGGCTCCGGTGCTGGACATGGATGGGTGGAGTTAAGCATGTGACCGGGCACGGCGATAGCGGGGTGATCGAGGCATGCTTCACAGCAGCGTGAACATGCCTGCGGACGCGCGGGCGGACGCGGGGCGGCACCGGAATGATTGCCACCGCCGCCACCCGTGCGGTCGCGGCGATGGGCCGGGATGGCTGTTTCCATAACCGCCTCCCCGCCCCCCCCCTGCCTGCTGGCGCCAAGACCGCGGGGGAGGCGACATACCAAAGGGATGAGGCCGCCGCGCAAGGTGCTGCGGCGGGCGCGGGTAGGGCAAGGGATGTCGAGGAACGAAGGCCAGGATTGCGCGGCACGCGCGCCCGGAGCAGATCTCTGAATATCGGTGACAGGTGGCGCGGGGCGCGGTGGGTCTGCGGCGCCGCAACGCTGGCCGAGACTGAAGCGGTGATCCTCTCCATCGGAGTGGTGCCGCGCGATCCTGGCCTTCGTGCCGGGATGAGCTTGCATGTGCTGCGCGACGCTGATCGGCTGGCGGGGAGTGAAGTCCGGCGCTCGTATTGCGACGTCAGGGGCCAGGAGTGCCGGGTTTGATGTGGTGAGATGTCTTGTGGGGACGCAATACCTGGCCGGTGTGGGCCCGGGCGCCGCGCGGCGGGATTGCGGGCGGCCCGTTCAGCTGGCAGGACCCGTATATCATCTGATCGGGGGCGCGACCGGGGCCGCCGGGCCGGTTGCGAGACGCGCCGTTGATCAGCGCGCCATTGTTCAGGCGGTGAGGCTGGCGACCACGCTTTCACGCACGGCAAAGGGAGGAAAAGGGTTGGGGGGCGGCCCGGACGCCACCCCCCAGTCTGCTGCGTATCTGCCGCGTTACTGCGCGGGCAGCTGCACGAGGCCTGCATCAACTGCGGCCTGCAATTCCTCCGGCGAGACCGCGCCATTGGCATCGGTATCGATGGCAGCGAAGCCCTCTGCGGTCAGATCTGGCCACACCGATTGCAGCTCGGCATGCGACCAGTCACCGCTGGCATCCAGGTCCTCGATCATCGGCAGGGCGGTCTGAGCGACTGCTGCGCCAGCGAAAAGGCCAAGCGACATTGCGAAGAGAGCCATGCGTTTCATCGGGCGTTTCATCGGGTCATCCTTTCGGTATTTCCGTTTCAGTCTGACGGGGCGCGGCATCACCGGCCCCGACGTCCAATCTGGGCAGGATCGCGGCAGGGTAAAGAGCCGCCGCCAGCCGGCGGGGATCGCCCGCTGAAACCGTCCCTGCACGCGGATTTTCTCCGCCTGGAGCGGCTTTGCGCCCTTTTCCCGCCAGGGCCGGCCCGCGCTTTGCGCAAGGGCCTGCCTGTCGGATGGGCACAGACAAACCGCCCATCCGGACCAGGGTCGCCGTTTCCGTGCCTTCAACGATCCCTGCAAATTCCCCGGATAGGTCGCGTCTCTGCCCCGATCCCGCCCGAATTGGGGGGCAAAGAGAGCGAAGGCCCAGGATCTGGAGGGTCTTTCCCGGGCAAAGATGCGCTGACCGCGCAGCCCGGACCTCCGGGCACTATGGCTGCGTCGCTACCCCAGTTTTCTGCCCTCAATTCTGCTGCCGAGGAACCCGATGGATCGACTGACCGAGATGGAAGCTTTTGCCACCGTTGTGGATCAGGGCGGATTCACAGATGCGGCCAAGAAGATGGGGATCTCGAAATCCGCCGTCTCGAAACATGTCTCCTCGCTTGAGGCACGGCTTGGTGCGCGACTGCTGAACCGGACCACCAGACGTGTCTCACCGACCGAGATTGGCCTTGCCTATTACGACCGCGCCCGCCGCGTGCTGAATGACGCCGGCGAAGCGGATGCGCTGGTGACGTCGATGCAATCGGCCCCTTCAGGGCTGCTCAGGATTTCGGTTGCGACCGATTTCGGGGTGAACCTGCTTTCGCCCATTCTGGGGGATTTCCTGCTGGAATACCCCGATATCACCGTGAATATGGTGCTCAACAACCGTTATGTAGAGCTGATCTCGGAAGGGTTCGACATGGCGATCCGGGTGGGTGAGCTGGAAGACAGTTCGCTTCGCGCCCGCAAACTGACCGAGACCACCAAGCGCATGATCGCCTCGCCGAGCTATTTCCAGCGCTATGGCCGCCCGATGAAGATCGACGATCTGAACGAACACAAGCTCCTGCATTATTCCAACCAGGCCAATGGCAATGTCTGGAAGCTGACCGCGCCCTCGGGTGAACGCCGCCAGGTGCGCTCGAATGGCTGGCTGACGGTGAATGACGGGCAGAGTCTGCTGAACGCCGCCCTGGCGGGGCTTGGGATCGCTTATCTGCCCTCGTTCCTCTATGCGGATTCGATGCGCCAGGGCCAGGTCGAAGAGGCCATTCCCGGCCTGCCGACCGAAGTTCTGGGCATCTATGCGGTCTACCCGCCGGGCAGGTTCACCCAACCGAAAGTGCGCGCCTTCATCGACTTCCTCGCACGCCGCTTTATCGACAAAGGGCCGGATAAGTGGTGACCCCGCAAAGGAGAGCCGCACAGGTGACCACCGGGGCGACTGAGTGCCCCGGAATCTGAAATTCCGCTGTCCCGTTACACGCCTTGTCGGGAAGCCAAACTCAGGTCGGGGCCGGAATGGCCTCGACCCTTCTGTTTTTCTGGCGCCCCTCATCATTCGCATTGCTGGCGCGCGGCGCAAGCGGGCCGGCGCCTTCGGCGGTCATCCGGGCGGCCGGAATCCCGAAATCGGTGATCAGGGCCTGACGCACCGCCTCGGCCCGCCGCTTCGACAGCGCGATATTGGCACCAAGCGCACCCGAGAGATCGGTATGCCCGACCAGGATGAGACGCCGGGCCGGATCGGCCTGCAACCAGGCCGCGACCAGGGTGAGCGAGGCGTAATCGCGATCGCTGAGCGCGGCGGAGCCGGTCTCGAATACCAGATCGTCCAGTGCAAAGGGCAGGCCGGCATCAAGCTGCGACTGCCCGTCTGCCTCAGCCCCGGGGGCGGCAGGCGTCACGGGTTTGATCAGGGGAACCGCCACAGGATCTGGCCGACCGGGGCTTGTGCCCGACATACCAGGCTCCGAATTACCCGGGACCCCGATACCCGGGATTGGCGCCGGCAGCGCCTCGCGTCCGACTGAAATCACCTGCACAAATCCCGCGCTGGCCGAGCGGCTGACCATCAGCCCCACGGCCTCATCGCCCCGACGGGCAGAGAGAAAGCGGAATTCGTTGAGATCAACATGCATCCCCGGCTCAGGCAGCACCTCGGTTGCAAAACGGAAATCAAAGCCGCCGCATCTGCGTGCCTCGCAATCCAGTACAACCTCGTATCCCAGCGCCAGAAGCTGGTCGCGCAACGGCGCCAGCAATTCCAGGGGCGAGGCGCCGGCGCTTTCCAGCTGCCAGGCGCGGCGGTCGACCTGACCCTCGAAAGTTTCCACCGTCAGCTCGTCATTGCGCCATGGCGCCACCGGCAGATCATAGCTGTCATAGGCTGCAGGCTGCGCGGTGGCGCCTGCCACGGGATAAGAGAACAGCGGCTGAAATGGTTCTGCCGCGCGCAAGGGTTGCGGCGCGGCGAAGGGCAGCACAGGGACAAGAACCAGCACAAGGGCCGGCAGGGGCAAGCGGAAGGTCACGGCAAACGGAACCCCTGTAACGACCTCGGTCAGACCGGACCAAAGAGCCTGAACTCAGCCCTTTCGGATCCGGTAATGGTATTTTCCCACAATCGACATGCCGGCGCGATCATAAAGCGCGCGGGCGGCGGTGTTCTGCTCTGTCACTGCGAGGCTGAGCGAATGGCCCCCCGCATCTGCGGCCCAGTTTGCCGCCGCAGCCAGAAGACTGGCGCCTGCGCCCTGGCGGCGCATATGCGGCGCGACCTCGATCGCATGGATCATCGCATGATGCCCGGAAAGCGCCACGAAACAGGCGCCGGCCGGGCGGTCGCTGTGCCGCGCGAGGATCGCGGTCTTTGCGCCGGACACGCGCTCCATCACCCGGATCCGGGCGGGGCCGATCCCACCCTGTTCCCAGATTTCGCGGGCGGTCTCCAGCGGCGGCCAATGCGGGAAAGCGGCCAGCGGCGGCAGATCCTGTTGCAGATCCGCGACCGGAGCCGCATAGATCACCACCGGGTCGATCACCGCATAGCCCCGCGCCTCAAGCGCGGCATCAAGGGCTGCGTCACGCTCGTAAATCGTGAAAAGCGGCTCGGCCATTGCGGCCTCGGCAGCGCTGAGCGTCGCCTCGTTCCAGGACCCATGCACGGTGGCCGCCGAGACGCGTTTGCCGCCCCCTGCCCCGTCGCGCAGGTGGAACGGCCCCAGGATACGGGTGGCAAAGGGCGGCCAGGTGGCCTCCATAACATCGGCTATGAGTTTTCCCGGCCAGTTCATCCAAACATCCCCACAAGACGCATCATCGCCTGATCAAGCCGCCCCGGATCGGTGCCGCGGATCACCAGATTGGTGCCGAAAGCGCCGTTCTGCTGGAACGGGTAAGAGCCCATGCTGAGATCGGGATATTCTTCGGCCAGACGGCCAAAATCGCCGGCAATCTCGCCCTCGCCACGCATGACACGCAGGTTTTGCGACAAAAGCGGCGCCCCGCCGGTGAGGCGCGGGAGGACCGAAGCCAGCATGGATTCGAAGATATTCGGCACCCCTGCCATGACATGGACATTGCCGAGGATGAAGCCGGGCGCGACCGAGATCGGATTGTCGATCAGCACCGCGCCATCCGGGATCCGGGCCATGCGCTGGCGGGCCTCGTTGAAGGGGAGGCTCTGACGATCGTAATGCGCCCTGAGCAGCGCCATCGCATCCGCCCTGTGTGAGATTGCCGCCCCCATCGCCTCGGCCACCGCATCGGCGGTGATATCGTCATGGGTCGGACCGATGCCGCCCGAGGTGAAGACATAGTCATGCGAGGTCGAGAGCGCCCGGACCGCCGCGACGATGGTGGCATGTGCGTCGCCGACCACACGGGCCTCGGTCAGGTCAATGCCGGCGCGGGTCAGTTCACCCGCCAGGTGCCAGAGATTGGAATCGCGGGTGCGGCCGGAGAGGATCTCGTCCCCGATCACCAGCATTGCGGCTTTGGGATTGGCCATAGGCGCCTCATCAGATGCGTTGCGCGTAAAGGTATAGCGTGGCGGTGGGGGTTTTCCACCCCCACACCCCCGGAGGATATTTACAGACAGAAAATGGCAGGGCGCCGGTGGCTCTGGTGTTTTTATTTGCGATTGCCTATCTAAAGCCTTGAAAGCGAGGGGCGATGGACACGCGCGGACGGATCACAAAGGACGGTATTCGCATCTATGAAGAGGCGGATTTTGCGGGGATGCGTGCGGCGGGGCGGCAGGTGGCCGAGATCCTCGACATGGTTGCGCCTCTGGTGCAGCCGGGGGTGACCACGGCGTCCATCGACGATTTCATCCGCGAGGAGATCCGGCGGCGCGGGCTGATTTCGGCAACCATCGGCTATAAAGGCTATCAGCACGCCTCCTGCATTTCGATCAACCATGTCGTCTGTCACGGGATCCCGGGGCCGAAGGTGCTGGCCGAAGGCGATATCACCAATATCGACGTGACGGTGATTGTCGATGGCTGGTATGGCGACAGCAGCCGGATGTATGCGGCCGGCAAGATGCCGCGCAAGGCCGAGCGGCTGATCGAGGTCACCCATGAAAGCCTGATGCGTGGCATTGCCGAGGTGAAGCCCGGCGCGAGCTTTGGCGATATCGGCCGCGCGATCCAGACCCATGTCGAAGCGCAGCGCATGTCGGTGGTGCGCGATTTCTGCGGCCACGGGCTGGGACTGGTGTTCCATGCGCCGCCGAATGTGCTGCATTACCATACCCGCAGCGCCGATAAGATCATCCTCGAAGAGGGCATGTTCTTTACCATCGAGCCGATGGTCAATCTGGGCCGCCCGGAGACCAAGACATTGGCCGATGACTGGACCGCCGTGACGCGCGACAAATCGCTTTCGGCCCAATATGAGCATTCGATCGGCGTGACCGCGACGGGCTGCGAGATCTTTACCCTCTCGCCCGCGGGCACCTTTTTCCAGACCTGGGACCAGGCGGCGGCGTAATGGCAGCGACGCGCGGCACCGATCAGCTGACGCGCGCGGGTGTGGCGTTCACGCTCCACCCTTATAACTATGATCCGGGAGCGGAAAAGATCGGCATGGCGGCGGCTGAGGCGCTTGGCCTTGACCCGCATCTGGCGCTGAAATGCCTGATGGTCGAGGTTGACGGCAAGCCCGCCTGCTGTGTGATCCCGTCGGATGCAAGCCTGTCAATGAAGAAGGTGGCGGCGGCTTTTGGGGCCAAACAGGCGGCGATGATGCAGCCGGCAAAGGCCGAGAAGCTGACAGGCTATCATACCGGCGGCATATCGCCTTTCGGGCAGCGCAAAGCGGTGCCGGTTGCGCTGGAAGTGACGGTCTCGACGGCGGAAAAGGTCTGGATCAATGCCGGCCAGCGCGGGCTTTTGCTGGGGATAGCCCCCGGGGATGCCCTGACGGTGAGCGGTGGCAAAGCGGCAGCTCTGATCGCCTGAGATATGCATTTATTGATGCACGCATGCAAATTTTGCATATCAGGTCTTCGCATACTTTCGCATACAAAAGTTGCGTGACAGGCGCGCAGCCCCTAGCAGGGGTCAGCCAGCCATGATGCCACAGGAGCACTGCCATGTATGAGGACCGGATCCGTCACGGGGCCCTGCGCGACAAGGTGGTCTCTGCCGCTGAGGCGGCAAGCCTGATCCGGGACGGGATGGTGGTCGGCATGTCGGGCTTTACCCGTGCGGGTGAGGCGATGGCCGTGCCGCTGGCGCTGGCGGAACGGGCAAAGACCGACCCGCTGAAGATCACGCTGCTGACCGGGGCGAGCCTCGGCCATGACCTCGATAAGATCCTGGCAGAGGCGAAAGTGACGGCGCGGCGGATGCCGTTCCAGTCAGATCCGGGGCTGCGCCGGGCGATCAACGCGGGTGAGGTCATGTTCATTGACCAGCATCTGTCGGAAACCGTCGAACAGCTCCGGCGTGGCCAGATCCCGGGGGTGGATGTGGCGGTGATCGAGGCGGTGGCGATCACCTCGGATGGCGGCATCATTCCCACGACCTCAATCGGCAATTCCGCGAGTTTCGCCATTCTGGCGGATAAGGTGATCGTCGAGATCAACCTTTCGCAGCCGCTGAGTTTTGAGGGGCTGCATGACGTGTTCATCCCGACCTATGCGCCGAACCGGATGCCCATTCCGGTGGTGACGGTGGACAGCCGGATCGGCATGCCCTGGATCGCCATTCCGCCCGAAAAGATCGCGGCAATTGTAATTACTGAGAAACAGGATTCGGCGGCAGCGATTTCGCCTCCGGATGATGAGACGCGGGCGATTGCCGGCCATCTGATCCGGTTTTTCGAGGGCGAGATGGCGGCGGGGCGGCTGACGAAACGGCTCGCGCCCTTGCAGGCCGGGATCGTCAAGAGAAAGCCCGGATCGGGTTTTCTGTCCTCGCCTCCCTCTGGCGTCACACGTTCAGCCGGATGTCAGCTCCGACCGGCGGCTTCCAGGCAATGGCGGCGGAAGGCGCGCTTGAGCATATCGAGCTCGGCGCGCAGGAGGTCGAATTCGGCGCGCAGATCGTCTTCCATGGCGACGCCGGTGATGATGGTGAAATGGGCAAGCACCGGCTCGGCCGCCGCGCCCTTGCGCCGGATCAGGAAGGTCTGGACCCCTTCCGACAGCACCTCGGACCGGACCGGCACTTTCACCGCGTAATCGCCGGAGCGGCCGGGGATCGGGGTGACGGTGACGCCGGGCTGCATTGTGCCGTCCAGCGTGACTTCAAGGGTCGGGGCGGTGTCGCCTGCGCCCGAGAGGATCCCCTCCCAGGTGCCGGCGCGGATGCGGGTGCGGGTCAGGGTGACGGCGTCCGGCATGGTCAGTTCCTTACAGTTCGGCCCTGGGGCGCCGGCTGATCGTCAGATCGCGCAGCGTCACCTGGTTCATTTCGGGCCCTTCGAAAATCAGGTCGATCCAGAGCTTTTCGATCCGTTTCTCATTGACCCTTGTATAGGCGAGGTCGAATTCGACACTGGCGTCTTTGCCGTTCAGCGGCAGCTCGCGCACCACCTGTTCGACATTCGGCCCATGGCGGATGTTCAGCCTTGCAAAGACTTCGAGCGGTTTTTCCACCTCGATGATGGCGTCAAGCCGGATCAGGTGCCGCAACCGCAGCCCCTGCGCCGCCGCATCGGGCAGATCCAGCACCAGCGACAGGAAACTGCCGTCAAAGCGGAAGACATCCATACGAAAACCAAAAGGCGCCACATCCTCTTCGCGGGTATTGCGCAGCTGGCGGACGGTCAGTTCCGAACGACGGCAGTCATGGAACAGCGTGGTGCCCTCGCAGATCAGCGATTTGCCCTCGACCGCCGTCATGCCCGGGACGGGGATCGGGCCTTTCCACAGATCCGGGCGCCAGGCCCAGTCGGTACCCGGCAGGCGGCGGAAGGATCCTGCGCCGATCAGCGGCAGGGTCAGGCGGTATTCGGCCTCGAACAGGACGCGGTCGACCTCGCGGCGGGTCTGACGGGCAAGGCCGCGCAGGCTGCGCAGGCGGTCAAGCGGGGTCGTGGCGGCTTCGCCGGCGTTTTCCGACCAGCGCGCCAGCGCGCGGCGGAAGATGAGCCGGTCAAGTTTCTCTCTCAGTCGCCCTGCCATTGCTTTCCGTTTCGTATGTCTGGCCAAAATTCCCGGGGCCGGATGCCGCGTTGTGTCCCGCCCGCCGAAACAGTCCCTGGCCCACATCTGGCCCATGCCCTGGTTAGCAGGCCGGGCCGGGTGTTGCAGCAGAAAACATCGCCCCCGCTGCGGGCCAGATCCCCGGCGCCCTTTTCAGGGTGCCGCAACCGCTGGCTTTTTCACCGTCGAACCGTTGGCGGCGCGGATCGAAGTGATGGATTTTTCCAGCAGCGCGCGACTTTGGTCGGGGGACAGGCTGCTCGTTTCGGGCGCCATGACCGAGACCGAGACCAGACGCCCCCGCAGCCCCAGCACCGCGCGCCAGTATTCCCCCACCTGGCGGTCAAACATCCGCATGACAAGCGCGCCTCCCGACAGCGCTGTCTGGCGCACAACGACCGAGGCAGGGTTGCCATCACGCGCAAGGGCGGCGCGACCGGGGCGCGACATGAAATAATCCGACAGCGCTTTGGCGCCGGATTGCAGGATCTCGGCCGATCCCTCGCCGCCGATGGTGACACTGATCACGGCGGGAACCACAGCACCTTTCGCCGCACATTCACCGATCAGCACCACCGCGCCATCGGACGAATCGCTGCTGGCACCGGGATGGATACAATAGCCGGCGGGCGGCTCGATCCGGATCTCGCCGCCGATAAAGCTCATCGCGCCGCCTTTGCTGGCCGTGCCGCCCCCTGTGCCCCCACCTGTTCCACCGGGCGCGACACAGGCCGAGAGCAGCGCGGCGCAGGCAAGCCAGGCGAAGAGGCGCGAGCCTTTGCCCCCGGATCTGGTCGGGGCCACAAATTGCTTAATCAGGGAAAACGTCGACGTTGAAATCAGAGGCGCGTCATACAAAGTACTTTTCCTTCACACTGCCCGGCCCGCCGCCTGTCACACTGTCTGTCATCTGTTCCGGCACGTTTTCGGGCGAGTAACGGTCCGGTGATGGTTAAATCGCCCGGCCCTTCCGGGCAAGCATTCTGTCGAGGCGCCGGGCTTGCCGTCCGGGTCATTCCTGCTGCCCGTTACAGGGCATATGCCGCTGCCGCCTTTCCCTTTGAACGCCATTGCGCTAATGCCCTTTGCGATACAAGCGACTGCCCACCTGCGACACCACCGGCTGCCCTATAGCCTCGCCTCAGCGGAACCTGACGATGAAATTCACCCTCTCCTGGCTCAAAGACCATCTGGAAACCGGCGCTTCCGTCACGGAAATCGCCGATGCGCTGACCGATCTGGGGCTTGAGGTCGAGGGGATCGAAGACCCGGCGGCACGGCTCGGGGCCTTCCGCATCTGCCGCGTGATCGAGGCGGTGCAGCACCCCAATGCCGACCGGCTCCGCGTTTGCCGTGTTGCGACCTATCCGGGCGGGCCGGGATCGGATCCGGTCGAGGTCCAGGTGGTCTGCGGCGCGCCCAATGCGAAAACCGGGCTGGTCGGTGTGTTCGCGCCGGTGGGCACCCATGTGCCCGGCACCGGGGTCGATCTGAAACCAGGTAACATCCGCGGCGTGGATTCAAACGGGATGCTGTGTTCCGAACGCGAGCTGGAACTGTCGGACGATCATGACGGCATTATCGAACTGCCCTCGGATGCGCCGCTGGGCGCGCGCTACATCGATTATAAGGGCGTCAATGATCCGGTGGTCGAGATCAAGATCACCCCGAACCGCCCCGATGCGCTTGGGATCCGGGGCGTGGCGCGCGATCTGGCCGCGCGTGGGCTGGGCCAGCTGAAACCGCTGGAAATCACGCCGGTTGCCGGCACGTTCGACAGTCCGGTGACGGTGCGGATCGAGCCTGCGCTGAAATCCAAAGCCGCGCCGCATTTTGCAGGCCGCGTGATCCGGGGGGTGACGAACGGGCCCTCGCCCGCCTGGCTGCAAAACCGGCTGAAGGCCATCGGGCTGCGCCCCATTTCGGCGCTGGTCGATATCACCAACTATTTCACCTTCGCGCTGAACCGCCCGCTGCATGTCTTTGACGTCGACCGGATGGAGGGCAGCGAGCTGCATATCCGCCCGGCAGTTGCCGGCGAGACCCTGCTGGCGCTGGATGGCAAGACCTATGCTGTGCGCGCCGGTGATATGGTCATCGCAGACGCGCGCGGGCCGGAAAGCCTTGCAGGGATCATGGGGGGCGAGGAATCGGGCTGCACCGACGCGACCACCACGGTCTTTCTGGAATCCGCCCTCTGGGATGCGATCACCGTCGCCGCCACCGGGCGCGCGCTCAAGATCAACTCGGATGCGCGCTATCGGTTCGAGCGTGGCGTTGATCCGGCTTTCACCCTGCCGGGGCTGGAACTGGCGACGCAGATGGTGCTGGATCTGTGCGGCGGCGAGGCCAGCCATGTCGTGAGCGATGGCGCCGCCCCCGACACCACCCGCGCCTACCGGCTGGATCCGGCACGGCTGATCAGCCTTGTCGGCATGGAGATCCCCGAGGCCGAACAGATCCGCACGCTGCAAGCCCTTGGCTTCACGATGGACGGGCTGATGGCCGCCCCCCCCTCCTGGCGGCCCGACGTCCAGGGCGAGGCGGATCTGGTCGAGGAAGTCGCGCGGATCGCGAGCCTGACGAAACTGGTCGGCGCGCCTTTGACCCGAGCGCTCCCGGGCGTGCCGAAGCCGATCCTCACGCCGATGCAAATCCGCGAGAAAGCCGCGCGGCGCCAGATCGCCGGCCTCGGCTATAATGAATGCGTGACCTACAGCTTTATCGACGGCGCTTCTGCGGCCCTGTTCGGGGGTGGCACGGATGCGGTGAAGGTCGACAATCCGATCTCGTCCGAGATGAGCCATCTGCGCCCCGACTTGCTGCCGGGATTGCTGGCGGCAGCGGCGCGCAATCAGGCGCGCGGCTTCCAGGATATGGCGCTTTTCGAGGTTGGCCCGGTTTTCTCCGGCGGTGAGCCCGGGGAACAGGTGCTGCTGGCCTCGGGCCTGCTGGTCGGCGCCTCGGCGCCGCGCGATCCATGGGCCTCGCGCCGTCCGGTCGATGTCTTCGATGCGAAAGCCGATGTCGAGGCGGTGCTGGCCACACTTGGCGCGCCCGCAAAGGTGCAGATCACCCGCAAAGCCGATGCCTGGTGGCATCCCGGCCGCTCGGGCGTGATCGGCCTTGGGCCGAATACGCTTGCGACTTACGGCGAGATCCATCCGCGCGTTCTGGCCGCGATGGGGGTCAAAGGCCCGGCGGTCGGCTTTACCGTACAGATCGCCAATATCCCGGCGCCCAAGGTGAAGACACCGACCCGCCCGGCGCTGGTGATCAGCGACCTCCAGGCGGTCGAGCGTGATTTCGCCTTCGTGGTCGATGCAAAGACCGAAGCCCTGGTGGCCGTCAACGCCGCCCTTGGTGCCGATAAGGCCCTGATCGAGTCTGTCCGCGTCTTTGACCACTTCACCGGCGATAAGGCCGAGGCACAGATGGGCGAGGGCAAGAAATCGCTCGGGCTGACCGTCCGGCTGCAACCGACCGCCGCCACGCTGACCGATGCCGATATCGAAGCCGTCTCGGCAAAGGTCATCGAAAAGGTCACCAAGGCGACCGGTGGCGCGCTGCGCTCGTAACCCCTTCCGGCGCGGGGGCCTCTCCTCGCGCCGCTCACCTCTCCGGGAGAATGCCATGAAGATCGCCACCTTCAACATCAACGGCATCAAGGCCCGGATCGAGGCACTGCCGCGCTGGCTGCGCGAGGCCGAACCCGATGTGGTCTGCCTGCAAGAGATCAAATCCGTCGATGAGGGCTTCCCGCGCGAGCTCTTTGAGGAGATGGGCTATCAGGTCGAGACCCATGGCCAGAAAAGCTTCAACGGGGTGGCGATCCTGTCGAAATACCCGCTTTCCGATGTGACACGGGGCCTGCCGGGGGATGACAGCGACGAACAGGCGCGCTGGATCGAGGCTGTGGTTGAAGGCCCGCGCGTGGTGCGGGTCTGCGGGCTTTATCTGCCGAACGGGAACCCGGCGCCGGGGCCGAAATATGACTATAAACTCGCCTGGATGGAACGGCTTGAGGCCCGCGCGCGCACCCTGCTGGCGCTGGAAGAGGCGACGCTTTTCTTAGGCGATTACAATGTGATCCCCCAGTCCGAGGATGCCGCAAAGCCCGAGGCCTGGCTGGAGGATGCGCTTTTCCTGCCCGCAAGCCGGGCTGCGTTCCGCAGGCTTCTGAACCTCGGCCTGACCGAAGCGATCCGCACCCGCGACCCGCGCCCCGGTGTATACACATTCTGGGATTACCAGGCCAATTCCTGGGAGCGTGGCAACGGGATCCGTATCGACCATGTGCTGATGACGCCCCAGGCAGCGGATCTGCTGGAAGAGACCGGCATCGACAAGGATGTGCGCGCCGGGGACAAGCCGTCAGACCATGTGCCGGTCTGGGTGCGTCTGGCGGCGTAAGCGATCTCAGCCGATCTTCGTCACATCGTAATCATAAAGCCAGTTGAACCGCGACAACGCGGCACCGGGGGCAATGCGGCCACCAAGCCGCAGCCCCAGATGCGCCACCGCGCGCAAAGGGCCCGAAAGGTGATAGGCGCGCGCATTGCGGCTGGCCGCCGTCACGATGCGCTGCGTGCGCCGCGCGCGAGACACCTGATAGGCCACCAGCCCGGCCGTGCCGTGGCGTTCCAAGATCGCCGCCAGCGTCCAGACATCCTCCAGCGCCATATTCGCGCCCTGAGCAAGGAAGGGCAAAGTCGGATGCGCGGCGTCGCCAATGAGCGCCACCGCACCTTCGGGCAGCACCCGGACCCAGGTCTTCGCGACCGGATGGCGGAAAAGCCCCCAGAGCCAGACATCCCCGGCCTGGTCGAGCCAGCCCTTCACACGCGGGCTGAAATCGGCAAAAGCCAGCCGCAGCTCCATCGTATCATCGCGGATAGACCAGCCCTCTTCGGTCCAGCGGTCACGCTCTTCGACGGCGACGATGTTGCGCAGCGTGCCGCCACGCAGCGGATAGCTGACAAGATGCCGCCCCGGCCCCATATGGACCTCGGCGACCTTCGGCTCGGACGGATCGCAGGGCACAAGGCAGCGCCAGGCGACCTGCCTGGTGAAAACCGGCTTCGCCTCGCCATTCAGCGCGGCGCGGGTATGGGATTGCAGCCCATCGGCCCCGATCAGGATTGAGGCGGGTTCCAGTGCACCGGTGCAGGTCTCAACCACCGGCTGCGCCCCGCTCAGATCGACGCGGCGCACTTTTTGCAACAGCCGCAACTCGGCGCCGGCAGCTTTGGCGCCATCAAGCAAAAGCGAGATCAGATCGGCGCGGTGCAGGAAATGCCAGCCCTGATCAGGGCGGAGCCGCGCCACATCGAGCCGCGTCACGAGGCTGCCGTCAAAGCCGTCGCAGAGCTCGACCGCCCCGGCGCGCAGCGCGGCGGCCTCCAGCGCGGACCCCAGGCCAAGCGCCTGCAAAACCCGAGCGCCATTCGGGCTGATCTGCAAACCGGCACCGACCTCGCGGATGGCATCGGCCTGTTCCATCACGATCACCCGCGCGCCCTTCAGCGCCAGCGCCCGCGCCAGCGCAAGACCCGCAACCCCCGCCCCGAGTATGGTCACCGCCTGGTCTTTGAGCGTCATTCTGTCCTGATCCTGAGAAACCGGTCAGCCCGCCGGCAATGACAAAGCCGGGCAGAAGCCCGGCTTTCTTTTCCTGTGTCAGCGGCCTGTTTGCAAGCCTTGCCACGCCTGGCGCTGTCCCGGAACGGGCCTTTGACAGCCCTCAGTCGTCACGATGTACCTTTTCACGGCGCTCATGCTTTTCCTGTGCCTCGAGCGTCATGGTCGCGATCGGGCGCGCATCCAGCCGCTTGAGGCTGATCGGCTCGCCGGTCATTTCGCAATAGCCATATTCGTTGTTCTCGATGCGGCGCAGCGCCGAGTCGATCTTCGAGATCAGCTTGCGCTGCCGGTCACGGGTGCGCAGTTCCAGCGCGCGGTCGGTCTCTTCCGAGGCGCGGTCAGCGAGATCGGGCACATTGCGACCGCTTTCGGTCAGGTTGCCAAGGGTCTCGGCGGACTGGCCAAGCAGCTCCTGCTTCCAGATGATCAGCTTGCGACGGAAATATTCCAGCTGACGATCATTCATAAAGGGCTCGCCCTCGGCGGGGCGGTAATCGTCGGGCAGGAAAACTTCGGCCTTCATCGCAGATCTCTCCTTGTCGCCGGCGGGCGCCGACAGGTGGGCTTCTGTCATATGCGCACTCCCGTTGGCGCGGCATTTAGCTCATGTGGGCAGCAATGTCACTAGCAGTTGCGATAAATTCAACGCGCCGATAGGGTCCGCGAGGCCCATTGGGCACCCAATCCGGCAAGGGCGTGTGAACACATGAAATTCCAGTCTACCACAGGATATATCGCGGCTCCCGACCTCGCCGTGGCGGTGAATGCAGCAGTGGTTCTGGGCCGTCCGCTGCTGGTGAAGGGAGAGCCCGGGACCGGCAAGACCGAGCTGGCGCGTCAGGTCTCGGCCAGCCTCGGCATGGAGCTGATCGAATGGCATGTGAAATCCACCACCCGCGCCCAGCAGGGGCTCTATGAATATGATGCGGTCAGCCGGCTCAGAGACAGCCAGCTCGGCGATGCCCGGGTCCATGACGTGCAGAATTACATCCGCCGTGGGAAACTCTGGCAGGCTTTCGATGCGCCCGAGCGGGTGGTGCTGCTGATAGACGAGATCGACAAGGCCGATATCGAATTCCCGAATGACCTGCTGCAGGAACTCGACCGGATGGAGTTCCATGTCTATGAAACCGGCGCGACGGTGAAGGCCCGGCAGCGGCCGGTGGTGATCATCACCTCGAACAACGAGAAAGAGCTGCCCGACGCCTTTCTGCGCCGCTGTTTCTTTCACTATATCCGCTTCCCCGATGCCGAGACCCTGGCCGCGATCATCCGTGTCCATTTCCCCGATATCAAGGAAACCCTGCTCACCGCCGCCCTGACTGAGTTCTTTGCCATCCGGGAAACATCGGGGCTGAAGAAAAAGCCCTCGACCTCGGAGGTGCTGGACTGGCTGAAGCTGATCCTCGCGGAAGACCTCGCGCCCGAGGACCTCGCACGCGATCCCCGGCATCTGCTTCCGAAACTGCATGGCGCGCTTTTGAAGAACGAACAGGATGTGCAGCTTTTCGAGCGGCTGGCCTTCATGTCACGGGGGAATCGCTGAGCCCCGGGTCGCGCGACAGGGGATCAACCCCGAATTGCTTTTGCCCGAATCCTGCCCCGGTGTTGTGTCCAGCCTGAGGGACGATTCGGGCGACTTTGCCCCGATTACGCCACGATCTTGCCACAATCACATCACGACATTACAATTTCTGAAACATATTGAAATATTGCGTGACAATTTTGGGCCATATCTGGTTCCTGAAGCAAAAGTGACCGCGATGGCTAGTGACTCGCTGAACACGCAGATTCCGCGCAATTGACACATACAGGCCCCGATCACGACAAAGGGATTGTGTTGAATAGAAACACAGAAGCTTTGGTGATGGAGACACAACCTGTATGCTGGCAACAATGGACATCGTTCTGACCGCGACCGGACGTACCGGCGGCCCGGACAATGTCTGGTCCAACCGGTCGCAACCGGCGGGTCTTGCCGCACTCCATCCCTCTTCACCAGCATTCTCTGACCGCCAGCGCATCCCTGCCCGGATCGCCCTGCCGTCAGAGATTTCGCGCGTCGCTGCCCGGAAGGTCCCCGGGACGGCTGTGAACGACGCGGTTCCGGGGGGCACCCATATGTCTGCTCGCCCCCCCGTTACCGCGCCGTCGGATGCGCTCGTCACGGACCACCATCGGCTCAGGCCAGCATGTGATGCGGGGGCATCGCGTGCTGGCCTGGCCGGAGGCCAATGCAACTGCCGGGGGCAAACCTCCGCACGCAAAGATCGAGCTGCCACTCAATGCGACACATTCCGCTGCTTGCCGCCGCCCTGGCGGCCCTTACCGCCTGCGCACCCGCGCCCAATGCTGACGTAACCAAGGGACGGATGCTTCCTGCCACCGAGGCCGGCATCCTTTCGGCTCCGGCTTTCGTAGACCCCGTTGCGGGTCTGGCGCCGGTCGCCTCGGTGCGTCACAGCCCCGCCGATATGACAGCCGCCTTCCTCGGGCTTGGCTTCCGGCTGGAAAGCGGGCGCGAGCTGCCGTATTTCAGCCGCTTTGAAGGGCCGGTCACCGTGTCCCTCACCGGCAATGTACCCGCCACCGCAGGCGCCGATCTCGACCGCCTGCTGCAGCGGTTTCGCAGCGAGGCCGGCCTGAATGTGCGCCGTGTGAGCGCCTCGGAACCGGCTTCCGTCACCATCGAATTCAGCACCCGCCGCGAGCTCGGCCGCGCGGCTCCGAATGCCGCCTGTTTCGTGGTTCCCAATGTCTCCAGCCTCGCGGATTACCAGGCCAATCGCGGCACCTACCGCGTCGACTGGACCCGCGTGACCGAGCGTAAGACCGTCGGGATTTTCGCGCCCTCGGATGCCAGCCCGCAGGAAGTGCGCGACTGCCTGCATGAGGAACTGGCCCAGGCGATGGGCCCCCTGAACGACATGTACCGGCTGACCGATTCGGTCTTTAATGACGATAATTTCCAGGCCGTGCTGACCGATTTCGACATGAAGATCCTGCGCGCCTGGTATTCGCCAAAGCTGCGCTCTGGCATGTCGAAAGCCGAAGTCTCCGCGCAGCTGCCGGCAATTTTCGGGACCGGCGGGCCGCTGACCCAGGACACCTCGATCACGCCGCCGGCCTGGAAGGAACTTATCGCGGTTGCGCTGAACCCGGGCTATGGCAATGCACGCCGCAAAACCGCCGCCGAAAAGGCGATTGCAATGGCCCATGCCCAGGGCTGGAAAGACAGCCGCCTCGCCTTTGCCTATTTCGCCCATGCGCGGCTTCTGGTCGGATCGGACCGCGTCGCGGCCGTGTCGGAATTCACCAAAGCCGCCGCGATCTGGCGGACCCAGCCGGCCGGCGCCGTCTATGTCGCGCATATCGACATGCAGCTGGCCGCACTGTCGCTGGCCAATGGCCAGCCCGACCAGGCGCTGCGCTTCACCGAAAGGGCGATCCCGGTGATCCGTCAGTCGCAAAACCACGGGCTGCTGGCCACCACCCAGCTTATCCGTGCCGAGGCGCTCGACATGCTGGGCCGCAAGGCCGAAGCCGACCGGCTGCGAGTGGACAGCCAGCCGCTTGCGCGCTATGGCTTCGGCTCTGAGGCCAATATCCGGGCGCGGACGCGTGAAATCAGCGCGCTCGGGCTGCGCGGCCTCTTCCGCGGCTGATCGCCGGGCTGAGACAGCCCCCGACCAGCCCAGACAGGCAGGACGGGGGCGAACAGAATGCTGGCAATCGGGGGTTTCCTTCTGGGGGCAGTGATCGGCGCGGTCCGCGCCCGCCAGCTGGGCGGCAAAGCGGCAGATATGGCGCAATATGCCTTTGGGATCGGGCTTTTGCTGGGGGTGACCGGCCTGTTTGCGCAGGTCATCCTGCTGCGCCTCTACAGCTGACACCGGAGGGCGGCGCGATGTTTCTGCCCTTTTTCGAATCGCTGCGCCGCGAAGCTGTGCCGGTCAGCCCGCGCGAATTTCTCGCCTTTCTCGAGGCGCTGGAGGCGGGGCTTGCCACCAATGATATCGACGCCTTTTACCATCTTGGCCGGATCACTCTGATCAAGGACGAACGTCATCTCGACCGCTATGACCGCGCCTTCGCCCAGGCATTTGCGGGCCTCGATCAGATCCCGGATGAGGCGGTGATCGAAGCGCTGGACCTGCCCGGCGACTGGCTGGAAAAGCTGGCCGAGAAATTCCTCTCAGATGCGGAAAAGGCGGAAATCCAGGCGCTTGGCGGCTTTGACAAGCTGATGGAAACGCTGCGCCAGCGGCTGGAAGAACAGAAAGGCCGCCATCAGGGTGGCAATAAATGGATCGGCACCGCCGGCACCTCGCCCTTTGGCGCTTATGGCTACAATCCCGAAGGCATCCGCATCGGCCAGAACGAGAGCCGCCACCGCCGTGCGGTCAAGGTCTGGGACAGGCGCGAATTCCGAAACCTTGATGACAAGGCCGAGATCGGATCGCGCAATATCAAACTGGCCTTGCGCGCGCTGCGCCGCTGGGCGCGGGACGGCGCGGTGGAAGAGCTTGACCTTGCCGGCACCATCCGCGCCACGGCGAAACAGGGCTGGCTGGATGTACAGACGCGGCCCGAGCGACGCAATGCGGTCAAGGTGCTGTTGTTTCTGGATATCGGCGGCTCGATGGACCCGCATGTGAAGGTTCTGGAAGAGCTGTTTTCGGCAGCGAAGTCCGAATTCCGGCATCTTGAGACGTGGTATTTCCACAACTGCCTTTATGAGGGCGTCTGGAAGGACAATCAGCGCCGCTGGACGGACCAGACGCCCACCTGGGATATTCTGCGCAGCCATGGGCCTGACTGGCGCGCGATCTTTGTCGGCGATGCCGCGATGTCACCCTATGAGATCAGCCATCCAGGCGGTGCCAATGAGCATTGGAACCGCGAATCCGGCCAGACCTGGCTGACCCGCGCCACCGAACAATGGCCGCATCACCTCTGGATCAACCCGGTGCCCGAAGGACAATGGAGTTACAGCCAGTCCACCCGGATGATTGATGCTATTTTCGAGGGCCGCATGGTGCCGATGACCCTGGACGGCATCACGCGCGGCGTGAAGGCGCTACGCTGAACGCGCCTCTTGCCAGGCGCGGGATTAATCTGGCACATTCGTACAAATGCCCGTGATGGCACGAATGGAGGCAAGCCGATGCCAGCCGATACCCGCCATGATGACGTCCTTCCAGGCCAGCAATATCTGAACCTCGATCCTGGTCTCTATATCCGGCCCGAGGTGTTTCAGGAGGAGCGCGCCAGGATCTTCAACCGCTCCTGGCAGCTGATGGGTCCGGCCTCGGATGTAGCTCAGAGCGGGCAATATCTGGCGATCGACATTGCCGGGATCCCGGTCTTTGCGATCCGGGGACGGGACGGGGTGCTCAGGGGGTTCCGGAACGTCTGCCGCCATCGCGGAGCAAAGCTCCTCGCGGATGGAGCCGGCAAATGCGGGCTGATCGTCTGCCCCTATCACAAATGGTCATTCGCAGACACGGGCCGGCTGGTTCAGGCGCCATGGTATGGCAAAGACCCCGCCATCATCCCCGAGGACTGGCCGCTGGAGCCGGTCTCGCTGTCGGAATGGCGCGGGCTGCTCTTTGCTGCGATTGATCCGGTGGAGAGCCTGCTGGACCAGCTGGGCGATCTGCCCGAAGAGCTGGCAGATGAGCCGATGGAGAGCTACCAGGCCACCGACACCGCCACGGTCAGTTTCGACGCGAACTGGAAGGTCTATACGGACAATTTCGTCGAAGGCTACCACATCCCCGGCACCCATCCGGGTTTCTTCGCGGCGATAGATTTCGAGGCCTTCGCCACCACCGCCCATAAAGGCTATGTGAAGATGACCGCGCCGCCGAAAGACGGGCTGTTCTACCGGGGCAAATGGCTCTGGATGTGGCCGAACTGGACGCTGTCGCTGTTTGACGGCGGCATGAATGTCAGCCGGATCAACCCGTCCTCGGTCGGCCATACCGATCAGCATTACCATTTCTTCTTCGCAGATACCGCAGCCGGGGCCGAGGAGGCGCGGCAGAAATCGGTACAGGGCACGCTTGCGGTGGTGCGCGAGGATTACCAGGTCTGTGTGGAAACCCATCGCAATTACGCCGCCGGCGCCTATACTTCCGGCCCGCTCTCCGGCCACCATGAACGGGGCGTGCAATATTTCCAGGAGCGGGTTGCGCGGGCACTTGCCCTCTGAGGGCTGTTCAAACCGCCCGACTGCCCTGTATTCAGGGCATGATCCTGCGCCTCATGCCCTTTTTGCTGCTGATTGCCTATGGCTTCCTGATGATGCGCTTTTCGGTCTGGCGCTCGAAACGGATGCTGGATCAGCAATCCCGCCCGCTGGATGATCCGGAGATCCAGGCGGTTGCGGCGCGACTTGCCCGGGCCCTTGATCTGCCAGAGGTCAAAGTGAACCTCCTCGACATCGAGCCGGTGAACGGGCTTGCCGCACATGATGGCCGCATCTTCCTGACGCGGGGGTTTCTGACGAAAAAGCAACAGGGCCATGTGACGCCCGAAGAACTGGCTTCGGTGATCGCGCATGAGCTTGGGCATGTGGCACATGGCCATACGCGGCGGCGCATGATCGATTTCACCGGCCAGAATGCGGTCGGCATCCTGCTCGCGGGCGTCCTTAACCGATTTCTCCCCGGCATTGGCGGCATGATCGCCAATTTGTTGTCACGCACGCTGATGGCCAGGCTGTCGCGGCGCGATGAATTCGAAGCGGATGCCTGGGCCACCGCCCTGATGATCCGCGCGGGTTACGGCTCCGGGCCTCAGATCAGCCTGTTCCGCAAGCTCGAGACCCTTACCGGCGGCGGAGGAGGCGAAGTGCCGGTCTGGCTGCGCAGCCACCCGAAAACCGCCGACCGCATTGCGGCCATAGAGGCCAATGAGGCGCGCTGGACCCGGCCTGCTTTGCCAGCCCCCGTTGAATAGCGACGCAGAGGGAGGGGCTCTGCCCCTCGCGGCTTCGCCGCTCACCCCGGGATATTTGAGGACAGATGAAATCAGCAAAGGCTTTTCATCTGTCCTCAAATATCCCCGCCGGAGGCTTCCGCAGCCAGCCAGAAGCAGCGGCTGAACGCAAAAGGCGCGGAGGTTTCCCCCCGCGCCTTTCGTGTAATGTGAAACGGATCAGCGCTTCGAGAACTGGAACGAACGGCGGGCTTTGGCCTTACCGTATTTCTTACGTTCCACGACGCGGCTGTCGCGGGTCAGGAAGCCAGCGGCTTTCAGAGCACCACGGAGCGACGGCTCGAACAGTTGCAGCGCTTTCGAGATGCCGTGCTTCACCGCGCCAGCCTGACCCGAGAGGCCGCCACCGGCGACAGTCGCCATGACGTCATACTGGCCTTCAACATTCGCCACCTGGAAGGGCTGACGCAGGATCATCTGCAGCACCGGGCGCGCGAAATAGGCGGTGTAATCGATATACTCGCCTTTGTTGTTGCGGATCAGGAACTTGCCCGAACCCGGCTTGATCCAGACGCGGGCAACCGCATCCTTACGCTTGCCGGTCGCATAGGAGCGGTTCAGCTTGTCACGCACCGGGGCGCGCACAGCAGCCTCGGCAGCGGCGGCCGGAGCAGCGGTGCCCACAGCGGCCTTCAGATCGTCGAGAGACTTGATATCGGCCATTTAAATCACGCGCTCCGGGTGTTCTTCGGGTTCAGCGGCTTGACGTCGAGGACGGTGGGCTGCTGAGCTTCATGGGCATGTTCTGCGCCGGCATAGACGCGCAGATTCGACATTTGCTGACGGCCCAGGCTGTTGCGGGTGATCATGCGCTCGACAGCTTTGATCACGACGCGCTCGGGATGGTTGCCTTCCAGCACTTCGCGCACGGTGCGCGACTTGATGCCGCCCGGGTGGCCGGTGTGCCAGTAGTAGCGCTTGTCTTCGCGCTTGTTGCCGGTCAGCTGGACCTTGTCCGCATTGATCACGATGACATTGTCACCCATGTCCATGTGGGGCGTGAAGGTCGGCTTGTTTTTGCCGCGCAGGATATTGGCGACGATCGTGGCGAGGCGACCCAGAACGACGCCCTCAGCGTCGATCAGGATCCACTTCTTCTCGATATCCGCCGGGGTAGCGGTGAAGGTTTTCATCGGTGGTTCCATCAAGGATAGAGGCGAGGGAATCCCCCCGCGAATTCGGATGGGGGCTTATCGCTGATGACACTGACATGGTCAAGCGGTTGATTTCATATAAAACATAATAAAATCAATGCTTTAATATTTGGGGTTGAATAATACCCCATCCTCAGCGCAGATAAGGTGGTTTTTCCGGATTCATCCCGGGCCCAGGCGAGGCCTGCCGCTCTTGCGGGACCGGCGCTTCGGGTTCGGGAAGGTCGAACCGCTGCGCCTCAGCCGTTAAGGCGGTCAGCGCCCTGTCATCCGGTCCGAAAAAGGCGACATCCAGCGCCGCCGCGTCGAGGCCCGAGAACACCAGCGCTTCCTGCACGGCGCGCGCCAGTGCCGGCTCTGCCTCGGGTCTTGCGCCAATGAAGGCGAGGAGATGGCCACGCCGCCCGTCATCATATTCGACGCCGGTCAGAAGCGCCGCCCGGGCCAGCCCGCGAGCCGAGGCGAATTTGTCCTGGAGCGCAAGGCTCAGCCCCGCCGGGACGGAAGGCGCGAAGAACCGCGCCGGGCGGCCAAGCGCTTCCTCCGGGGCAGGGTCCAGCGCCTCAGACAGCCAGTCCATCGCTTCGGGAGGCAAGAGCATCTCAGACGGCGCGACCCCCAGATTGACGCCGAGCCCGATCCCCTGACCGCGCAAGAGCCCCGCGATCACCCGCCCCGGCAGCGCCGCCCAGGGCGCAATACCGCCGGTGAAATCCGCCAGCCGCTCTTCGCGGTCGAAGACCAGAACGACTGGGCCGGATTCCAGATCGAACACCTTAGGATCCAGGGTCTCTCCCGCCGCCTCGCGTTCCAGCAAAAGATACAGCTCGCCATCCGCGAGCCGGTCATAAAAGCGCAAAAGCGCCGCCTCATTGCCGGAATCGGCGCTGAGCGCCGCATGGGCCTCGTCTAGCAGGCTGGGAAGCGTGGACTCGCTCATGGCATCTCCATCACACTGCGGATCCGGGCGCGCAGCTCCGGCAGCAGCTCGTCCCCGAACCAGGGGTTGCGTTTCAGCCATCCCGTATTGCGCCAGGAGGGATGGGGCAAGGGAAAGATCCCGCGCGACCCGAAATCGCGCCAGGCACGGACTGTGGCAGTGACATCGCGCGACCCGAGATGCCAGCGGATCGCAGCGCCTCCGACCAGCAGGGTGAGCCGCAGATCGGGAAGACTGGCGATCACGCGCTCCCGCCAGGTCAGGGCACAAACTGCGGGTGGCGGCAGATCGGACCCTTTCGCGTCATAGCCCGGAAAGCAGAAGCCCATCGGCACAATGGCGATGCGCGAGAGATCATAGAACTGCGCCTCCTCGAGCCCGGTCCAGATGCGCAGCCTGTCGCCACTCGGATCCGTAAAGGGGCGCCCCGAAAGATGCACCCGCGCGCCCGGCGCCTGGCCCGCAATCAGCAGCCGCGCCCCCTGCCCGGCCGGCGCCGGGCGGAACCAGACCACAGGTCGCGGCTCTTGCGCGGTGGCGGTCATCTGGAAACGCGCCTCACAAAGGCGGCAGGCTCGGATTTCGTCGGTCAGATCCATGGGATGAAAATAGGAACTGTGCTTTTCTTTTACCAGCAGGGCCGAGGCGGCCATCCCCCTCGTCTCCTGCGGAGACTCACCCCCGGGATATTTAAAGACAGAAAATATACCTTCTTCTGCTCATTTTCTGTCTCTGAATATCCCCGCCGGAGGCATACCGGACATGCCACCAGGCACGGGCTACGCCTGTAAGCGGGCAAGGTTGCAACAGGCCGGGGGTGATCGGGGAAGCCATGGTTGCGGGCCAGGGCGGGCATGGCTAAGCCGGAGGGGTCAGCTGCCCGACACCTTGCCCGCCATGTAGTCTTGCCCGCCATGTATCGAATCTCGCCCCATATCCGCACCTTTGCCCTGGCCCTCCTGGCCGGCGCCGGGCTGGCGACATTTTGGGTCAACCTGGATCCAGGCAGCTATTACGATTTCATTGAATGGCGAATCTCTGATCTGGTTCTGCCGGGCTGGGTCTGGGCCGGCTCGGTCAGCCTTACGCCTTTTATGATCGTTGCCGATATTCTGATGGCGCTGTTTTTCTTCCTGATCGGCAAAGAGCTCTGGGAGGCGATGACGCTGGAGCGTGGCTCGCTGTCGGGCCGGCGTGCGATCCTGCCGCTGGGCATGACTGCGGGCGGGCTGATCGGGGCTGGCGCGGGCTGGCTGATCCTGTCTGCGCTGCTTGAGACCGCAGAGGAAGCGGTGCGCGGTGGCGGATGGCAGGCACCTCTGGGCAGCGATACGCTGCTGGTCTGTCTTTTTGGCCGCATGGTTTTTGGCCGGCGGCCGGCGCTGCATCTGGTGATGCTTCTGGCGATTGCCACCGATATCCTGGCGCTGGTGATCCTTGGGCTCAGCAATCTTGCCGTCTCACCGCGGCTGATGTGGCTCCTGGTTACGCTGGCCTCGGCGCTGGTGGTGCACCGTTTTTTCGGCCGCAGACCCGGCGCGGGCGCCACCGAGCGCGAGCGGCGCGCGGCGGCGGCGCTCTGGCCCTATGCGATCGCAGGCGCCTTCTGCTGGTTCGGGGTCGCGGCCGCAGGCCTGCCGGCGACGCTCGGTCTGTTGCCTCTCCTGCCGGCCATCGCCCATGCCGACCGCAGCTTTGGCCTTTTCGCCGAGGCCGAGAGTTTCCTGCATGACCCGCTGAACCGGCTGATCCGGCTTCTCGTATGGCCGGTCATCCTCATTCTCTTCCTCTTTGGCCTGATCCGGGGGGGCGTCGATCTCGCGGCCTTCGCGCCGACCACGTTGGTAATGCTTGGTGCGCTCTGGCTCGGAAGACCGGCGGGGATGGCGCTCGTGGTCCTTATGCTGGCGGCGATCTTCGGCTCGCGCCTGCCGCGCGGGCTCCGGGTGCGCGATCTGGTGTTGTCGGTCATGCTGCTTTCAATCGGCTTCACCGTACCCGCCGTTGCGATCGAGGCCAGTCTGCCCGGCGGCGCCATGCGGGAGGCGGCACGGATGGGCATGGCGATCAGCCTGCTTGCCGGCCCGATTGCCGTGCTCGTCGCGCGTGCCCTGCTGCGCCGGAGTCCGGGACCCTCTGCCCCGACGCCGTGACCCGTCCGTCCCCCGTAAAATCGTGGGGCTCACAATTCTGTGTCACAGGACTGTCGCCGCAGACATAATGCGGCCAGAATGTGCAGCGACACTGGTCAGAACGCGTTAACGCAAATGCCGGATTATCCACCTGGTCTGTGGATAGCTCTGCCGCCCCCGGGGCGTCAGAGGCCCTAAGACGGAAGGACATAGGGCCAATAGCCCGGAGCAGGTTACAATATGATCGAGTTCGACAGTGTTTCCAAATCCTTCTGGACCGGCACAAGGCGCAAGGTGATCCTTGACCGCGCCTCTTTCCGTGTCGAACAGGGCCGCTCTCTGGGGATCCTCGCCCCGAATGGCACCGGCAAGACCACCCTGATCCAGATGATGGCAGGGCTGGAGAAACCCGATGATGGCCGCATCACCAAAACCAGCCGCGTCTCGTTTCCGCTGGGCTTCATGGGCGGGGTCTCGGGCAAGATGTCGGCCCTGGAAAACAGCCGCTATATTGCCCGGCTTTACGGGCTTGACCCCGATTATGTCGAAAGCTTCTGCCGCTGGGTCTGTGATCTTGGCGACTATTTCCGAATGCCCTATGCGACCTATTCCTCGGGGATGAAATCGCGCTTCAACTTCTCGCTCCTGCTGGCGCTGGAATTCGACATCTACCTGATCGACGAGGGCATGCCCTCGACCGGCGATGTGGAGTTCAACCGCAAAGCCGGTGGCATCTTGCGCGAAAGACTGAAGAACGCGACGGTTGTCATCGTGTCGCATTCAGCGCAAACGCTGGAAAAATTCTGCCGCCAGGCGGCGGTGCTGCGCAATGGGCAGCTTTATATGTTCGACACCCTCGAAGAAGCGAAACGCCTCTATGACTATGCTTAAGGCCGCGCGGTACAACATTCGCCGCCAGGAGACGCCTGCTGCCCCGGCCCCGCGTCCGGCGCCTGTGCTCGTTGCCACGGCGACGCCGGGCGAGATGCTGTTCGACAATCCGGAAGACGGATTCGGCGATCAGAAATTCGAAACGGCGGGGGGCCCGGTCACATCCGGGGTCAGGGCCGGGAACGCCGGCAGTTCTCAGGCACAAGAGCCCGCCGCCGGGACGGAGGCGAATCATCCGGTCGCGCATGAGCTGGCAGCGATCCGCAAGGAAGGGCTGACCGGGCGCCAGCTGCGCACCGCCCGCCGCCTTGCGCAAAGCCACAACTTGCCCGCGACTTCGGATCACGATGCGGTGCGCCTGCTGCGCGCCGCCGGGATCAACCCGTTTGAGCGCGGCTCGATGCTGGATATGGTTTCAGCAGAACCCGGCACCGCGGTTGCTGCGGCCGGCGAAGGCGGCGGCGGCAAGGCGGGCGGCGGAACCGGGCGGGCGCTCTCGCCCCTGCCCGGCGACGGCGTGCAATTGCCCCAGACCATCAAGCCGATCCAGGTGCCCTCGACCGAACAGCGGATCGAGGTGAATCACGCCGCCGAGATCCTGCGCATGCAGCAGGACATCGCCAAACGCCGCCGCCGCAAGCTGGCGCTCCTCTTCGTGCGGATGTTCATCTTTGTCCTGCTGCCGACGCTGGTCGCGGGCTGGTATTTCTCGTCGATCGCGACGCGGCAATATGGCACCAAATCGGAATTCGCGGTGCATAAGGCGGAAAGCCCGCAGGCCGGGGGCGCGCTTGGCGGCATGTTGCAGGGCACGTCGCTTGCCACCTCGCAGGATTCCATCGCGGTGCAGGGCTATCTGCAATCGCGCGAGGCGATGATGCGGCTGGAAGGCGATGTCGGGTTCCGCGAGGCATTTATGGGCCCGGCGATTGATCCGATTCTGCGCCTGCCACCCGAGGCCTCGCTGGAAGACGCCTATAAGCTTTATAAATCCCACATCCTGATTTCCTATGACCCGTCTGAGGGCATCATCCGGATGGAAGCGATTGCTCCGGATCCGCAGCTTTCGGTCGAATGGTCGAAGCAGCTGATTTCCTATGCCGAGGAACAGGTCGACCAGCTCACCCACCGCCTGCGCGAAGATGCGATGCAGTCCTCGGACGAAGGTTACACGGATGCCGAGGTCAAGCTGCTCGAAGCGCAGCAGAAAGTCATCGCGCTGCAGGAACAGTTCAAGGTTCTCAATTCCGAGACCGAGCTGACGCTGCTGACAACCCAGATCGGCACTCTCGACAATCAGCTGATCCAGGAACGGCTGTCCCTGGCGCAGATGGAGGCGAACCAGAACCCGAACGCGGCCCGGCTGGAGCCGGTCAAACGCCGGATCACCACGCTGGAGGCCGAGATCGCGACATTGCGCACCCGGCTGACCGAAGGTCAGGGCGGCGAGAGCTCGCTGGCGCAGATCCAGGGCCAGCTGCGACTTGCCCAGGCCGAGGTCGAGACGCGTCAGATGATGCTGGCGCAGTCGCTTCAGGCCAAGGAAACCGCGCGAATCGCCGCGAACAGCCAGACCCGCTATCTCTCGATCTCGGTGGCGCCGGTGCCGCCCGATGTGCCGACCTATCCCCGCGTCTTCGAGAATACCCTTGTGACGCTGCTGATTCTGATCGGCATCTATCTGATGATTTCGATGACGGTGGCCATCCTGCGCGAACAGGTCTCATCCTGATCCGTCATTCGTCCTGATCTTTCAACAGCAGCAAAAAGGGCGGCCATCGGGCCGCCCTTTTTCATTCTGCTCTGGCTGCCGGCGACGTTCAGGCCACCTGCCCCGCCGCCCAGCCCGAAGACCAGGCCCATTGGAAATTATACCCGCCAAGCCAGCCGGTGATATCCACCAGCTCGCCCACCACATAAAGACCCGGCACCGCCTTCGCCGCCATGGTCTTTGCGTCCAGCCCGTCAGTGTCGACGCCGCCCAGCGTGACCTCGGCCGTGCGATACCCTTCTGAGCCCACCGGCACCAGCTGCCAGTCATGCAACCCCGCCGCCAGCTGGTCGAGCTTTGCATCCGCCATTTCCGCCAGAGGCCCCGGCTCGCCCTGGCCCAGATGCTTCGCCAGCCGCTCCGGCAGCACCGGGCTCAGCGCCTGGGTCAACGTGCCCCGCCCGCCCTTACGCTTCGCGGCTTTCAGCAACGCGGCAAAGCCTGCATCCCGCCCCCGCCCCGGCAGCAGGTCAACCGAGATCCGGTCCCCCTCGCGCCAATAGCTCGAGATCTGCAATATAGCCGGCCCCGACAGCCCGCGATGGGTAAAGAGCATCGCCTCGTCAAACCGCCCGCCCCGGCAGCTGATCTGCACCGGCGCCGAGACCCCGGCCAGCGGCGAGATCCAGGCCAGTTCCTGTTCTGCAAATGTCAGCGGCACCAGCGCCGGCCGCGTATCCGTCACCTTCAGCCCGAGGCTTTCCGCCACCCGGTATCCCCAGGGGCTCGCCCCCATTTTCGGAATCGACTTGCCGCCTGTGGCCAGCACAAGCGACCGCGTCTCCTGCACCCCGCGCGGCGTGGCAACCCGAAAGCCATCGCCCGACCGGCTCACCTCTCCGGGTTCCGTCGCAAGCCAGAGCTCGACCCCGGCATCGCGCATTTCCCCCACCAGCCAGGCCACAACCTGTTTCGCCGATCCGTCGCAGAAAAGCTGCCCGAGTGTTTTTTCATGCCAGGCGATGCCGGCCTGATCGAATCGCGACACAACATCCCACTGGCTGAACCGCTTCAGCGCCGAAAGCGCGAAACGCGGATTGGCCCCAAGGTAATTCCCGACGCCGATCCCGGTATTGGTGAAATTGCATCTTCCGCCACCCGAAATGCGGATCTTCTCGCCCGGATTCGCGCCATGTTCGATCACAAGCACCCGCCGCCCGCGCCGTCCCGCCTCAACAGCCGCGAGCATCCCCGCCGCACCAGCGCCAAGCACGATGACATCCCAGATCCCGGCCATACAAACTCCTGCCAAATTTCCTTCATATCCCCTCTTGCAGCCTGCAAGAGCCTTCGCTAAACACCCGCTCACGGTTGGGGCGTCGCCAAGTGGTAAGGCAGCGGTTTTTGGTACCGCCATTCCCAGGTTCGAATCCTGGCGCCCCAGCCAATCTTCCTGTGACAGTTGAGAAGACCAGCCGCAAGCGGGAAACCGTGTGCGGGCAAGGGGTTGGGCTGTTGACGGTCTGGGGCGATGGGGACGGAATGCCCCAGGGGATGCCCCGGTATGGGTCAGACCCAGCTCGTCGTCAAACTTCCGACAGAATACACGACTATTGGTTCGCATCCACGCCTCGGGGACCAAAGAATGACGCCGAAAGAATACGATGACAAACTCAGGCGACAGTCCCGGCGTGGCCTTGGGATGCCCCCACTGAAGTGGTCCACCCACAGGGATATGCTTATCCCGTTTTCAGGAGGACCAGATTATGGCTGGC
>NZ_JBZEGG010000019.1:0-112352 GCF_058313095.1 Pseudogemmobacter sp. TB195 | reverse complement strand
ACCGACGACGAGGATTTTCCGTGGTATCGCTTCGACGCGCTGAAAAATGCGGCGTAAAAGTGAAATAGTCCTTGCAAATAGATAAGCGGATGCTTATCAAGATTGCAGGCGGTCGGATTTTCTCCCTGGGTCTTGCCGCCTGTTCCTCTTGTGCTGTTTCGTTCCTTCAGACCCCTCGAAGTTCGCTTCGAGGGGTTTGTTGTTTGAGCATATCCCACCCGACATTGCTGGTCTGACCAGGTAGTAAGTAAACACTTACCTATCACAGGACAGAACATGCTTTGCGTCTCGGAAGACAAGACTCTCCTTGGTCACCTTCGCAATCTGACACCCACAGGCTCGCCGGGAGAGTGGCACACGATCACGACATACGCAGACCCGCTGCCGTCCAGCTTTATGGTAAGATCCACTCTGGTCGCGCTGAGCCTTGAGATTAACGATCAGGATGAGCGCCGGATTGCCGGACTCCTCGGAAATCGCGAATTTTCCTTCGAGTATACCGAGATGAAACAGGTCGCGCTGATGAAGGCGCCACATGCGCGCCCTCTCATCGAGGATCCTCAGTGCCAGATCTCGGCTTACCGCAAGATGGAAACCTGGAGCACGCATATCGAAATTCAGTGCCGCGCAATCGTCTTGCCGATCGACATCTACGAGCAGGTTTTCGACATGGACGATTTCGAGCCCTGTTGACGGGCGCCGCTCCTGGCAGCTATCCAGCTAAAGACTAGCTGCATAGCTAAGGACAGGGACATATGGCAGACCTCATCATCGCATGTCTGTCGCAGAAGGGTGGCGTGGGTAAGAGCACCCTCGCCCGGCTCGTTGCGACAGCCTATGCCGCGCACAATCAGCGCGTCGGCATCATGGACTTCAACGGCACTCAGGAGACCTCGACCTTCTGGAGCAAGCAGCGCGCCGCGGCGAAGATCAAGCCGAAGGTTTCAGCTGAAGTGGCGACCCAGGCGAACCGGATGCGAACGGACAAGCGGTTCGATGTCATTCTGGCCGACGGGCGCCCGGACTCACCCGATGTCACGCTCTCCATCGCACTGGCGGCCGATCTGGTGATCGTCCCGACCTCCGTGACCATCGACGACCTCGTGCCACAGGTCAAATTCGCGCGGGAGCTGGTGGCTCGAGGCGTCCGGCAGGACCGGATCCTCTTCGTGATCAACCGGGTCACCGAGAACAAGCTCCTGATCGAGGACAGCTACAAGTTCATCGGCGACGAGTTCCGGGTGGCGAAGAGCACCCTGCCCTATCGGGACGCCTTCATCCGATGTCACACGGCGGGCTATTCCGTCGGCGAGGTCAAAGAGGCGGTGATGGGCAACATGACAAACCTCGCCCTGGTCGCCAACAGCCTGGCGACCGAGATCGCAACCCAAGCGGCGGAGGTGGCGTGACATGACAAACCCGTTCCAGATCAAGAAGCCGGCCAGCGTCACCCAGCACGCCGCCAAGAAGGCTGCAGCCAAGCCGTCGGAGAATTTCAAGGAGAAGAAGGTCGGTATGACCTTCAACATGGCGCGGGACTGGCACACCGAGTTCAAGGTCACGGCAGCCACCCGGGGTCTCGACATGCACGAGCTCCTTGAGCAGTGCTTCGAGGCGTGGAAGAAGGCTCAGAGCTGAGCCTTCTCTCCTTCGTATTTGTCAACAGCTGTATTCCAGGTGTCGATAGCTTCCTCGACCGGCAGATACCCGGTCGAGAAGTCAAAATAGTCCTCAGGACAGTGATCCTCGAGGTTGCAGCCGATGGACTCGGCGTCCCGGATCATAGAGCCATGCCAGGTCGGCGGTCTCTTGCAGACCGGGCAGAGCTTGCATTCCTTCATTGCAGCAACCACAGGGCTATGGTCATGCCCATGAACAGAATCGAGGCAGAGATGCTGATCCGGGCAGCCAGGTCGTCCTTTTGTTTATTCCTGTTCATGGGCACGGTCATTCCTCCTCAGGCGGCCTCGGCCGGTGCTTCGACAACAACAGGCTCCTCGACCTGATCGAATGTCACGTTGATGTGCTGGACGACGCCGCCGGTGAACATGTCACCCTTCGATGCCACGACGACCGCAGTCTGCGCATCGGCGCCCATCTCGAGCGCGCCGATCGCGAAGTCCATGCCGCTGCCGATCGCGTAGTAATCGGCGTTCAGCGGCCCCGACGGCGTGTAGCTGTCGTTGTAGTAGAAGACCTCGCCATTGCTCCTGACCTCGAGCGCCTGAAAGCCACGCTCGCCGAACGGCGCCTGATAGTTAGGGTGCTTGTCGTTGTAGAACCAGGCGCGCACCTTCTCCGGCAGCCCGACCTCGGCCGACGACACGCCAAAGCTCGAGGTTGTGCCATCCGAGTTCCGCGTCTGGAAGATCTTCTGCTTCTGGCCGATCGGCGAGCGGTCGCCGGAGTAGGCGCGAGTGTCAGCGGCCAGAACGCCGTCCCGATAGACGATGGTGGTCATTTCGCGATCTCCCAATCTTCGGCAAGGATATCGGTCTGCGAAGCCAGCCAACCGATCACGGCAGAGCCATCAGCGGCGCGCATGATCAGATGCGGCATGGTATTGGCGCCGACATACGAGTTCGGGTCATAGGCGAAGAGGTCCGAGCGAACGCCACCAATCAGAGGCTCGCGGTCACTCTGGAGCGCCTTCGTAGCGCCCTGCCCCAGATAGACGAACATATTGCGGCCGTTCCAGCCAGCACGCGCCACGCGCTGGCCCGACTTCACCAGTTCGATTGCTTGTCCGAAATTCATTGGGTCAGATCCTTGATCAGCGATTCCACGTCGAGTTCGCCGTCGATTCGAGTGGGTTGAAAGACCGCGCGGTTCAAAGCCATGAAGCCCTGTTGCAGGTGAGTGCGGGCGACAGACACCCAACGCTGGTCGCAGTCGCCGGTGATGTGCTTGTCGAGCTGACGGAGCGACAATTCCTCGATCAGCTTGTTCTGGTTCGCCAGCTCGATCATCTCAGGCTCGAGCGGGCGGTAGCCCTTGATGGGTGGGGTGCTCGACATGGTTTCCTCTGCCAGCGTGAAGGTAAGTAAGCGAATACTTACATACGATGGAACCACAAATCCAGAGGATTGTTTACCTGTAGGTGCTAACCCCACCTGAACTGCACTGAAATCTGTATCAAACTGAACCGAAACACGATCAGAACCATGACCGAAGAGACAACCAAACCGAAACTCCGCACTTTCAACACACTTTCAACGCAACATTGAATGAAATCCTTGTCACGTCAGATGTGAAAGACTAGGTAGATAACACCCGTTATACGGAGATGAGAGCGATGAACGTCCGCATGAACAACGAAGCAATCTGCCAAATTTGCGGCCGGGTTCACCCGAATGCCATTGTTTGCGTTGGTGTTCTTGCCGCAAACTCGAACTTCGCGCCGTCCGTTGGTCCTCGTCGTCGGCTGACCGTGGCCGAGTCGCTGGCACGCACCAAGGTCCGTTACGCAAAGACGCTCGACCACCTGGCTTGATGCAGTTCGCCCTTCCCGAAGACATCGAAGAGGTTGTCTTCCTGTCGAAGGATGACGTGATCCAGATCCAGCAAGCTCTCCTTCTTGATGGTCAGCTTGCTGGCGTGAAGAGCCATGATAATCTGGACTCGGCTCTCGGTCGAGTCCAGAGCGCAGCTTACTACGATCCCACGGCCGACCTGGCGAAGCTCGCCGCCTACTACTGGCACGGGATCTCTGCAAACCACGCATTCCATGATGGCAACAAGCGTGCCGGCTTCGTGGCTATGGTCACGTTTCTCGAGATCAACGGCTTCGAGTTCATGGGCTCCGATGAAGAGATGGGGCGTGTCATCTACGGCCTCTTCGAGGAAGACCGCTTCACAGTGGACACGCTCGACGCGATGGTTCGCCGCAACACCCGCGTCCTGACGTAACCAGCCGATCTCCGGTCGTATGGTCGTCGGCGCCAAGGTGGAGGGTTCGCGGGAATTTTGGTCCGGGCAACCCGAGGCATCCCCATCACACGCGGTCGCAATTTCTAAGACTTCGCACCGCGTCACGGTCGCGCGGTCTGATCAGCACAAACCGCAGCACAAGCGCGGTGCAGCGCGTCAAAAGAGAGTGCATCGACGCAACGCGCGCTAGACGCACAGAAACACGTCTAGCAGCGCGTCTAGCGTGTTGCAGGTCACCGAGTAGCACAAAGCAGAGATAGCGCTGTAGCGCGCTAAAATCGCGGTCTATGCGAGTTGAAACTATTTTCGGTCTAGGTGCATTTTTCGCTTGTGCTGATTAACATCAGACGTTAAACATTAAATCACCGCAGCAGAGAAGCGCAGCAAGCGCAGCGCGGTGAAACCGAAACAGTCAGCTAGACAGAGAAAGACAAAACCATGACCGCAGACATCAAAACCGCAATCACCGCTTTCAACGCTGCTCGTCGTGAGCGTGACGCGAAACTGGTCGCACAAGGTCAGAAGCGCAGTGCAAGCTACATCGCTTTCTTCGCAACAGACTACTTCGCAACCGTTGCGCAAGACAACGGTGTCAACCTGAAAGCGATGTATGACCTTTGCGACAAGACGCTCAACCGACTTGAGCTGATGCTGAAAGCGACGAAAGACGGTATCTTCTTCTTGCGCAATGAGACCGACCAGAACCGCTATGCGTTCAACCTGATCACGACCATTGTCAACGCGCATAACGCAAAGGTTGCGCTTGTGACGCGCGACGACGTGAGCGCTTGCGGTAACAAGCGTGAGACCGCAAACGACTATGTGAAGGTATCGACGCGCGTCATGTCTGACACGACTGAAAAGCGTCAGGTCGGTATCGCTTATAGCGTTCTTGAAACGCTCGGTATGATTGAAGTGCAGCGCGTCGGTCACACAATCAGCGGTTTTAAACCGCTTGCGCAAAGTGCAGCATTCAAGCGCTTTGCGAAGATGGTCAAAGCAGAGCAAGCGAAACAGAACGCATAACCTGAAATAGCTATGTAGCTAAGAGACCGTGCAAGAAATTGCGCGGTCAATCGCATTTGATTAACCTCACACGTTAATCACGAATTGTTACAGTCGGTCGATAGCAGGTTGACATAGATTAACACCTGATGTTATACTGGATGTGCTGGCGACCCGCCGGGGCGTCCCAGCCCCACCCAAAGCTCATCCCGCCACAAAACGCCTCTGTTCCCCATCCCCGCAACGCAAAGGAAATCCGAGTTGCCTCCCCAGTCCGACGCCCGCAAGGCGCAGATCCAGTCCGCGGTGGAACGGAACCGCGCCAAAACCCGTGCCATGACGCCGCTGGCTGCCGCTGCATGGAAAGCCCGCAATACCCTTGGCAATGCAGATCCTTATACGCCGGCAGAGCGGGAACGGGCCGAGGCTATCCGCGCCCAGATCGCCCAGGTGGAAATCGACGCCGCGGCACTCCATGCCGATGTCCTGGAGCGGCTCGGAAAGGACATGGATCGTGGCGTGCCGAATGCCGCCCCACTGGAAGAGGCATTATCCAAGGCGAAGGCGCTCCGCGTGGAGTTCCTCTTCTGACGGACCTGGGCTTGGGAGGCGCCAGCCACCCTGCCCTGCCATGACGATCCGGTGAGGTGCCAGCCGACAGAGCTTAGCTAAACAGCTATGGTTGAGAGGTAGCTAGATAGCTAAACCGACAACCAAAGGAGTTATCATGTCTGGCCCCGGCACCATCCGTTTCATCCTTCAGTCCTTCTTCGGTCTCGTGGGCATCTTTGCCCTCGGTCTCGCTTTCCTGGCGGTTTGAGCCGCCCCACCGCGCGACCGACCGCGAGGGTGCCCGTGGCGGGGCACCTTCCGCTTCCAGAGAAAGACGGCGAGTCCCAGATCCATGCCGTTCCCCGGTTCCCCAAGCTCCAGCCGTTCCCAATCGGCAAGCCGTTCCCGATTTCCACCGGCAGATGGCACGCCGCGACAGTCCTGCCCCATTGGCTTCACGCTTCCTTTCCATTGGCTACCCTTGCCGTGCCTGTGGCTGCCCTCGCCACGCCCGAAGCCTCGCCTTGTCACAGCCACCGGCCGCCCGCTTCCAGCCCGACATCTTCCCAGGTGATGCCAGCGATCATCCTTTTGATCGGTCATAGCTATTTAGCTAAAGTCTATGTGAGAGCAACGCATCAGCGAGGAGCGCCACGATGCAGATCACCACCTACACCACCAATGCCGTCGCGAATGTCGAGACCGGGATCATCGAGACCATCTCGATCCGCAACTCGCAGTCGATCGAGGAGCTGTTCGAGCGCGTCGATGAAGGATCCGCGACCACCTACGATATCCGCGTGATGCTCAACCGCGTGGGTAAGCACCTGACCAAACAGGAGCTGCAGATCGTGGAATATGCGCTCGCCCGCGCGAACTACCGGGAGTTTCGTCCTCTGACCATCCGTCAGATCGCGCTGCTCGCTCAAGGGACCATCGAGCAAGTCATCAACCACCTAGAGATGCTGCGGATCGGTGTGAAGGAGAGCTTCACCTCGGACGAAGCGACGCGTGTCCTGTTTCGCGCGATGGAGAGCTGATCAGCACAAGGCGCGGTCTGTCATGGATCGCGCTTTTCTCTTAGCTAAATAGCTGGGGATGGGCCGGATGTGGGACGCGCCCACTGAACGCCCGGTAGACTGGTCCGCAGCCTGAGCCTGAATGAAAGCCTGATCCGAAGCCTGAGCCTGAACGGGACCGGCGCCTCCCAGATGCAGCTCCTTCGAGCTGCACCCGTGACGATCAGGACTCGATGAAGCACTCGCGCTGATCGCTCGCAGAGCAGACCTCGTAGCGTCCTTTTGCGTTTGGTTCTGTATAGACGCTCAACCAAAGGACATCGCAGTTGTTGCTGTCAGGTTCGATGAAGGATACCGCGAGATACTCGGACATTTGGTGAATGTAAGTAACCAGACCGAAGCGGTGCAGATGGACCATGATCTGCTGCGCGACCTCGAAGGACACCGTGCAAGCGTCGTCTTGGTTCTCGACCACCAGCGCGTGTGCGGATCGGTGCGCGTCGATCAGATCGTCATTACGGACCGAGCGTGCGTTTTCAAGCAGAGCGATTTCAAGGACGTTCAGTTTCATATCAGAACCTTTCATGCGCGAAATTGCGCAACACCAAGTTAGCTAGATAGCTAAAGTGGTGCAAACGGCAGCTCAGTGGGTGCGTCACGCCCAGGTGAGCGGACCATCATAGTCATAGAACTCGTCACCGTTGGAGGTGGCTTCGCTCAGCATCTCATCCCAGCTGTCGCGATTAGCTTGCTCGCGATCCTCGTCGCGGTTCAGTGCCAGCTCAGCGAGAAGGCCTTTCAGAGCGCATTTGTTGACGTTGCGGGCGCATTCAAGGTTGGTCATAGGAGCGTCTCTCTGTTGCTCGTTTCATGTGTCACCTTTGTAGCTAGATAGCTAAGCGATGTCGTCTGGGCAGTTAACCGGACAGGTGGGATGTCACCGGCAGTTTCAGCTCCTGCCCCGCGTCCATATGGGCACGGAAACGGACCTGGAACTCTCCCCTGATGGAAGTCGACCCGTTCCCCATCCTGGGCAAGCCCAGGCTCCCATTGGATAAGCCGTTCCCCAGCCCCGCGCCCTACAGGATGCTCGCCGTTCCCCGGTTCCGCCCCATCTCACCAAGCCAAAAGAAAAGGCGCCTCCGAAGAGACGCCTTAGCTATCTGGCTACCGTAGCTATCCAGCTATCAGGCCACAGCTGCCATGTGACGGGTGCGAACAACCTCGACCAGCGCCTTCGTGAAAGGCGTGTCGGTCAGCTCGAAGGCACGCCCGCGCTTGGTGCCGACGTTCTTAACCACACCGAGGATCTCGAGCGCCTTCATGGTCGAGTTAGCTTGCGTGTCGGCGGTGCTGCCGGCGACGGTGTGACGCTCCAGGTGCGGCAGGTATTCGGCCGGCGCCGGCACCTTGTCCGAGGCGCACGCTTTGGCGATCTCTTGGGTGAAGGGCAGCTGACGGTCGTGGCACCGGATCAGCGAGATGATCACGGCGCGGTTGACGGCGTTCCCGAGGCTGTTGCGCAGCACCGTGGCGACGAAATCGCGCAGCTTGCCCATCGTGTAGACATTCCGGCGCTTCACCGCGGTCTCCGCCTCGTTGACGTAATCGGCGCTAACTCCGATCGCAACCAAAGCTTTCGCCATACCGAAGGCGCTGTGACCGGCAATCTCCTTGGTCAGCGTCTTCTGAATGTTCGAATTCGCCGGGTTGGCGTTCTTCTCGAAGGTGGCGCGGTCGGCGAACTCGGTGGCATAGGCAGCAACCATCTCATGGACCTCATCGTCTTTCACGCCATCGAGCATGTCCTTGAAGGAGCGCTCCTCAGCCTCAGCCGGTGCCGAAGCCTGATTGGGAGCCGGCTGAGCCTGGTAGGAAGCCTGGATGGCATCCGCAGCCTCAATGGCAGCCAGTGCCTCATCGGAAACGACGTCGATCTTCTCCCAGACCGGGCCATCTTCGGTCTGCTTCCAGCGACCGATTTCGCCTTCGTTGGTTTCGTAGCCGTCGGGGATCAGTTGATTGGTCATGATGGTTCCTTTCTCTGTGTTGCGAACCGTTTCGTCACCGAGGCGCTTCTTGCTGTCTCTCGGTATGATCAGATTAGCTAAACAGCTATCACCTGTCGGCTGGCACGTTGCTGGATCGCACCGGAGGCATCACGGATCTCGATGGCTGCTTCCGCAGGCGCCTCCCACCTCCAGCCCACCATAAGGATCACCGCCGACGGATCTCCAGCGGATCGCCATTCCCAAGCTCTTCCCCTGAAGAAGTGCTTCCGTTCCCCGCTGCCCCGATCGGCTTGCACCTGAAATGAAAAAGGGGTGAGACTGCTCTCACCCCAAGGTGGCTGGAACCACCGAGCTTTCCAACAAGAGGACGCCTGGCCCGAAACGTCAGGGGAGAAAGCACCCACAAACAACCAGGACGCCAGCACTCGGCTGCATGGGTCGAGGATAGGGCAGGGGTGCCGGAGGTTCAAGGCTGGCGAGCGGGTGATGGACATGGACTGGCGCGCAGCCAACCATCCACCTACCCAGACCCATCGACACCCCAAGCGTCACTCTAGGGCAAGCTCACCTGTAGCTCATACCCGCTCACTGGCTCTCTATAGGCACCACACGCTCTCTGTGCTCTCCTACTGGCACCATACGCTCTCTACCGGCTCTGTGTCCTCTAAGCGCTCTCATACCCTCTACAGGGCTCTCTGTGCTTCCGTCTGCCTGTCTATGTGTTCTGTCCTCTGTTCGGTGTCTTCCGGTTCTCTGTGTCTCTACCGGGGTTCTGCTCTCTGCTGTTCCTCGCTCGAGGTCGTCCTCTGGTGTTTGGTCGTCTTTTTGGATCTGCGCTTTGGTGCTGTGTTTCCCTTGGTCGGTGTCTTGGGTCATCCGCTTCGTGGGAGACGTGCTACAGCGCTTCCTTGATGTTTTGCGTGGGTCTGTGTGGTTTTGCTTGAGGATGCGCTGTAGCGGGCTTCTAGGTCGCTCTACGGTGATCGTGGGCTCTGATCTGTGGTTCTCTTTGGGTTTGCTTGCCTGACCGGAAGCCTGAGCCTGACCGGAAGCCTGAGCCTGGTTGAGAGTCTGTGCCTGAGCGAAACTCAGGTTCTGACCGGAGATCTGTTTGGTGCTTCATCCTGATCCGTGTCTCGTAGTATAGTTTCATATCCATTTAGCTACTTGGCTATGTATTATATTATACCAGACACGGATCAGGACGGGTGCTGTTTGGTGATCGTCTCCGGGTGGGGCAGGGTGCTTCTTCGTGGTCAGAATTTCGATCCGGTTCGAGCTGATTTCGTTTCGTCCTGCGGTCCGTCTCTCAGAGGAGGTTCTGCGAAAAGCTGTTTTTGGGGTCGGAAATGTAAACTCAGCGTTAAGCTGGCGCTCGAAAAGCCAACGAAAACAGGACATTTCGCTTTACATGGCTTGACGTTTGTGGGTCGTTTTCGGGGCTGAACGTAAAGCTGGGATGCGCCGCGCTTGACGATCTGGGTATCGTCTGGGGTGGTCTGGTTTACGTTTTGGGGTCGCAGCTTTACGTTTTCGAGGCCCGTGTAAAGCTAGAAGGTGGGTTTCTCGACCACGATCCAGCCCTGTTCCTCCAGCTCTGGGGCACGAGGCTCACCCGAGAATTGACCATCTATGTCGCCATAGTGGGATGTGATCGCACCATCCGGCGCCACCTCGATGGTCACGAAGGAGCTGACAGGTTCTCTGTCTGAGCGACTAATGAAGGACCGAGAGCCGTCGGCGTTCTCCTTCACATAGGTATAGTCTGCGTTGAAGATCAGAGCCTCCATAGCCTTGCAGCCATAGTGAGTCAGCTCCTTGGAGCGAGCCTGGTAGAACTTGATCACTTCCATCGGAGTCTCCTTGATGTGTTCGGACTTTAAACCAGCGCTCTGTCAAAACAAAAGACCCGCCGCGAGGGGAACGCGACGGGCCTTTGAGAAGCGTCTGGATGCTCCGCTTCTATGTGTCCGAACCCTGGTTTGACCCATGATCGAACTGTGCCGCGGGTCAGGAAATCGAAACCCCGCACCTCTGATGGTTGATGGCCTATGACTGCCGGGCACTCATCAGTTATCCCAGTGCGTTCGAGGTCACTACTCCTCAGGCACACCAGCCTTATTCGGTATCAGACGGCGAGGTCTTCCTTTGTCAGCCCTGGTAGATCTCCAACTGGATCGCTGCCCAGTTGCGGGCGTTCTGAAGAGTGTCCGGGTTGGACGCTTCATCGAGGCTCAGCATGATGTCGCCGTCGTCGTTGGCGGCGAACTCAACCTCCTCGCCGTCCTTCGACATGAACACGCCGGGACCGTAGCCGTCGCCGCTGTTCCAGCGCCACAGGAAGGAGATCTTCCGCTCGGTCAGAACAGCCCGCACCGTGGTGTCCAGCTGGGCATAGTTGACCTCCTCGTAGCCGAACTGGCGGCCGTCGGACTCGCTGAACTCGCCCATCTGATCATTCATCAGCTCGAGGATGTCGGCCGGCGGCGGTTCCTTGAACCAGAGGGAGCAATATGTCCGGTCGCCCATGTCAGTATCCCTTCTTTTCCAGGTCGGTGGCGACCGCATATCCAAAGGACTGCAGATCGCCGTCTTTCTTCTTGAAACCCCATTCCTCGACGGGATCGACGTCAACGTCCGCTTGCAACATGCAGCGGATGAAGACGACCTGAGCCCTGGTCAGGTTGTGAATCTCGAGCCGGTGGGCGGTGAGATCCTTGCCTTTGGCGAGGTCAACACCGGGACACTCCACGACCTCGACGCGGAATTTCTTCGCCATATCCTCACCACCAGCTATCGTAGAAGAGGCGCTCGCCGCGGCCGAGCACGACACGAGCCTTCTGAATAAAGGCGAGATCGCCCTTGCGATCGGTGTCGTCGGAGGCGCCAAAGAAGAAGCCTTCGGTCGGCGGCAGGTTGCGCGCATTGACGTCAGCCTCGAGCTTGTCCATGTCTTCCGCAGTCAGCTCCACGGTGGCGCAGTTGAAGTCCTCCTTCTGGCCGCCCTTGGCACGATAGAGGTTCTCCATCCAGCCATGCAGGTTCGGATGTTTCCGCCAGTAGTGGACATCTTCCACGTCTTCCGCGTTCAGAACGACGTCGACGACGCCCGGTGCGGTCGAGCGGGTCGAGTAGGCATACATATCAAGGCCCATATCAGGCTCCTTTTCTGGCCGCAGCACGGCGCTGCTGGCGGGTCATGTGGTGAATTTCAGCGGGCTTCCTTGCCGCGGCGACCTGGGAGCGGTGTTCCTTACCCTCGCCGGGGTGGCTTTCGCGCTCGAACAGCGGGTCCGAGCTGATGCTGAACGTCACTGTGGGATCGCGGATCTCGTAGACGTGATCCATGGTCAGGCGCTCTGCGTGGTGCGCTTGATCGCGAGGATCTCAGCGACGATGGCGATCTTGCGGCGCACAAGGCGCTCGGGACCGTTGCGAACCGATCCGCCGGCCGCGATTTTCGCCTTGATGTTGGCGATCGCGCGATCCAGCGCAGATGCCTCATTCTCCAGGAAAGCGATGCGGTCGGTCATTTCTGCCTCTGTCTGTTTCTCTCTTGATGCTTATTTTTACCGCAGAGAGGTCAGACAGTCGGGTGGGATGAGCGCTGGAATTACAGGCTGGTTTAGCTAGATAGCTATCGAGGAGAGGTCTGCCGCGGGCTTAGGCTCAGCCCGCGGACAGCTTACTTAGGCACGCGCACTCTGGCGCCGGTCAGATCCTGCAGAGTGTAGCCGTGCTTCTTGGCTACGGCGTGCAGCTCTGTGATCGCCGCTCGTCGGTGGTTGGAGTCGTAAGCCTCAATGGTGTTCGTCAGGTCGCGTTGGAGAGATTTCAGCTCTTCAAGGCTCATTCTGTCCAGGTCGATCACGCTTCACCATCCAGGATCTTACGAGCCGCTTCAGCCATCCGAAGCGCGATAAACGTGGCACTGGCGTCGTTGATGGCTCTAAGACAATAGGTGCAGTTTGCGGGAGTGGGCTCGATCAAATTTTCTTCGTTAAGATCGAAGCTACCTTCATGAACGGATGCAAATGCAACTCGAGTGCCCTCAAAATGAGCCACACCGCTGGTAATGCAGTGATCCGCCATCTTGGCACGAAACCCCCAAACGATCTTATCCGAGCGCGTGGTGAGCCACTCATAGGCTCCGCTAGGGCCGGCAGTCTCGCCTCCGAGATCATCAGCGATGCCGCGACTTTTCATTTCGGTCGCAGTCGTCTGTAGAATATTCATGAGAAATCTCCTTTGCTGATGAATTTATTCGTCAGTGATTCAAAGGAGACAAGCGGATTCAGAACATGCCGTGAGTCGGCAGCGGGGCAGGGTGCTTGAATGGCTCGATCGGGCCGAGGATCGTGTTCTCTTCGAGCCAGCGCTCGGTGATACCGATGTTCGCATGAGAGCCCGACCAGGAAGATCCATCACGGATGATCGTGCTGTCGTGGTCAGCCTGATGCGCTACGGCGCCTTTGTCGATCCAGACCGGCCGCTCATAACCGTCTTTATCGCGCTGAACCCAATACCAACCCTTGTCAGGCAGCCGGGCGAACACGGCCAGTTGGCGATCCGAGTAGCAGGGCTTTGGGCGTTCCAACCCTCTCGAAGACTCCGGCCCGCAAACGTAACAAAACTTCCAGTCGTCGTCCGGTTCTGTTCCGCAGATAGCGCATCTGCCACCTGAGTTGAGCCAGACTTGGTTCATAATTCACCTCTATTCCGGCGTCAGGGACAGAATGGTGCCGGTGGCGCCAGGCTCGATAGGGCAGGGGTCGTCGCCCATCTGCAAGAGACGGATACGATCACCAACCTCGCAGATGGGCTGACCGTTCATCATGCCGCGATCTCGCCGGTCGCGGTGTTGGCGCGGGTCGAGCAGTCGATCTTGTTGACCTTGATCGGCACCGGCGACACCAGCTTCATGTCGAGCCCCGCCATATCGTTGGACTCGTTGTGCTTGGTGTGGCGCAGAATGATGAAGCGCGCGAACTGGCTGGGCCGGCAGACGATATCCAGGTTCACATCCCGGTTGTATTCGCCGGCTTTGATCCCAAAAACCTCATCGAGGAGCTTCACATAGGAGTTCTTCGCCATGTGACGCGGCGTGAGGGTGAAGTGAACCCGGTCGCCGGACATCTTGCCGGGACGGGACAGAGTTTCGACGTTGGACACGGTTTCTTCCTTTTCGATGGGGGTGAGGTATTCGTTGGTGGTATTCTTGATCGCCCGGAGCCGGTGGCTCTGAACCTCGAACCTGATGCCCTTATCATCCTCGACCAGAGCGGTGGTTTTTGACGCAACGATCAGACGGACAGGTGTCTCGTTGATCGGCCTGCCATACCAGGTGTCTTTGGCGTAGATATGCGTGGGCTCGAAAGCCGCCTGATCCTGCGGCGGCCTCTCATTGAGTGGCTGCAGCTCCGTCCAGCTGGTGTTCCAGCTGTTTCCTTTTTCATCGGTGACGCGCGGCCTGTGGGCCAAATGGCTGGAGTGAATCAGGTCAACGCGGACCAGTCTGGTGACCGTCCTGTCGAAGACATTGACCCAGACGTGGGTCGGCTTAAAGATAGACTCCTCTTCGATTTCTTTCAGCAGCAGCCAGCTTGTGTTCCACCCATAGCCGACTTCATCGGTAACATGAGGTCGATTGGGCTTGTGTCTGGGGTCTCCGATTTCGATACGAACCTTTTTAGTGATGCCTTCGTCAGACTCGTTGGTCCAGATATGCGTTGGCTCGAAGGTGGGTTTAACCGAGCCCGTGACCCGCTCATTCATCGCGTTCAGCGCTGCAGCCAGGTTGCCAGTTTTCGCGGCTTCGTTCAGCATTTCACTCCCTCCTCCCAGCACGGGCCGTAGCAGCCCTTGCACTCCAGTGTGTCAAAGTCGGCGCCAGCATCGGCCGCCTCATGAAGGTCTTCCCAGGTGGCGGGCTAACCCTTGAACTGCGCAGGCTTGGCATCGAGCAGATGCAGCGGCAGGGACTTGCCGCAGGATGCACAGTTGGCGTGCGTGACGGTCATGCCGCGAGCCTCGCATTGTCGATGAACTGGCGCTGATACCCCTCGCGCGCAATACCCAGCGTATCCGAGAACTCACCGCGCGCCGCCTCAAGGAAACTACCTTCTGCAATCCGCATGTCGCTCTCGAAGCCGAGACGAATCTTGAGCATAATCGCGACGAAATCACCGTCACCGGCCGCCGAGACCGCCTCGATGTTCGTCACATCGGAACTGCCGGCGATCAGGTAGTAGGAGAACTGCGAGGCCAGCTCGACCAGCTCAGGAACGTTGATCGAACGCTGCGCGAACAGCCGGATAGCGGCCTCGCTGCGCTTCTTGATCTCCACCAGCTCGTGTTTGCTTACGAAGTCCATCAGGTTGTCTCTTTGTGTTTTTGCTAAGCTCTTGCTTACTTTTACCGCTCAGACAGACCGAAGTCGGGTGGGATGACATGCGTCCGATAATGCAACATTATCGGACTAAACTTCGCAAGGTGACTAGCGGCGTTTATGATGTCCAGTTTTGACTTGATCCGCCGCAGATCGTATGCCGTTGAAAGGATCTTCAGCTCATGGCACTAATCTCAGTCATTGAAGGCGCATTGGAGTGAAGACGATGCGGTCAAGGATAGAGCGGATGATATATGATTGAAATTCCAGAGAAATCAGAGGCGTCCAGCAGCAGAAAGCTTCGCAACATCGGTATGTGGGCCACGTTTCTCTACGTTCTCGGACTGGTCGCCGGTGTTTTTGTCGGGGCGCAGCTGTGCTGGATCAAGCTCGAGCCTATCTCACTGAACGAACTTGGAGATCTTCTCGCAGGAATCTTCGGGCCTCTGGCGGTGTTCTGGTTGGTCCTTGGCTTCTTGCAGCAAGGCGGCGAACTTCGGCTGCAGGTCGCTGAACTCGCGAGATCCGTTGAGCAGCAGAAGGAGCTGGTTGCCGTCAGTCGGGAGACCTTGGATCACGAGCGCACGCAACTAAGCCAAAGAGAGCTATCTCGGCGACTTCAACTACAGCCTGATTTTAATCTGACTGTCTTGAGGAGAACTGAAAACGCGGGAGCTATTAGAAGAAGATTTGCAATAGTGAATGTAGGCCACTCGGTTAAAAATGTGATAATCGAGATGAACCCAGAGCCCTTCGAAGGGGGATTTTCGAAAGTGGCATATTGGAAGACTGGAGATCAGCACGAAGCGACCGTCAAGTTCCTGTATAAAGGCGATATAGATAGCGTTTTGCTTACGATATTCTATGAAGATGAGGACTACGTAAACGGCGCTGTTAGCTTTAGGCTGTCAGTGATAGACGGAAATATGGTAGTCGGTGAAGCCCAAAGAATGGGAAATGTATGAAGGCGTGATATCACGCCTTCATATTGCGCAGTCGAGCTTACTTTACGCCGAGGAAGGGCACGGCCGAACCGGGCACCATCGAGGTCGGCAGCACGCCATCCCAACGCTCAGCCTTGGTCAGCTCGACCAGCGAGGGATTGTCAGCCAGAGCCTTTGCCTTCGCACGGATCGCATCGGCCTCGGCTTCACCGCGGCGTTTGATAGCCTCGGCATCAGCAATCGACTGCTGAGTGGTCGAGTATGCTGCGGCATCAGCTGCGGCTTTGGCCGAGTCAGCGGTTGCGATGGCGTCACTGACCGTCTTTTTGTTGATCTCCACCTGCTTCAGGTTTTCCTGCTTCTGGATCTCGACATTGGTCTCAGCCGTCTTACGGGCTTCCATCGACTTCTCAAAGACAGCGGAGAAGCTGATATCCTCGATCTGCGCCGATTGGATGGTCACGAGGCTGGTCGGGATGATAGCCTGCAGCCCTTCGAGGATCGAGGCAGCCAACGCCATCTGGTTTTCGTTCGAAGACTGAGCCGTGAAGCTGGCAAACTTCGCCTTGACGACCTGAACCACCTTCGGATCCACCTCGCGGCGCAGATAGCCATCAAGCGAGCCGTAATTCACGATGATCGACTTGATCGCCTCGGGAGTCGCCGCCGGTGTCAGGTTGATCGAAACGACCAGATCGCCGATCTGCATATCCTTCGAGTAGGCCTGGATGGTCGCGCCATCGCCGCCGTAGCGCCGGACGAACGACTGCACCGAGACGGACTCGGTATCGGTGATGAACGGCGTCTTGAAGTGCAGGCCCGGGCCGGTCACATCGACCACCTCGCCGTAGCGCTTGACGACGGCGCGCTCGCCTTCATCGACGGTGTAGAAGGCGCCAAACACGCCACCAAGGACAAGAAGGACGGTCACAGCAGCAGCGGCGATCAGGCCGAAGAGTTTAAATTCACGCATCATTGCGCTCCTTTTGGTTGTTGTAGAGCCGCAGAATTTCCTTTGCGGTAACGGCTCCTCCGATAACGACGAGGGCGACGATCACCATCGCCCCGAGAATGGCGAGTCCACTCATTTCATTTGGTTCTCCTTATGGTGGGTAAGTGCTTACTTACCTTTTCGATCAAACGGAAGTCAGTCCTCGTGAAGAATGCTGTTTCCGGTGATTTGGTGATGAATCAGGTAGTTCAGGCCCGCATCAAAGTGGCGCGGGAAAGCCCAGTCACTCCGGTTCATGTTGTCGAGGCTGAGCCACACCAGCTCCAGCGCCTCACCATCAGCCGGGAAGCCTTTCTGGCGGGTCACTTCGAGGTAGCGGGCAATGACAAGGTTGTTGCCGTATTCGTCGGTCTCCATCGAAAGCAGGTGCAGATCCTCAGGGAGAAGCGCGATACCAGTCTCCTCCTCGACCTCGCGGACGCCGGCCTGCTGCCAGGTCTCGCGCATCTGGTAGCCGCCGGGCAGACCAAGCAGGCCCCGGCCGGGTTTGAACGCCCGCCGCACCGCGAGGATCTCGCCTTTATGGTTCTCCACGATCACACAGACCACGGTGGCTGTGTTGTCATAGATCGGCCGTCCTTCGGCCGTGTAGGCGATCGGTTGATCAGGCATCTTTCTTCTCCATTTTAAGATAGAAGTCGCGAGCATCCTTAGGATTCTCAAACCGACTTCTTGTGAGAGGCTGCTCGAGAGGACTGAAAAGACCCCAGAGATTGTTGCTCAGCCGGAGAATAAGAATGACAACCTCGCCGGTGTCCTCGGTTACGAGGCGCCAGACATCACGGTCGAATTTCTCCAGCTTCGCCATCTCAGTAATCCCTCGCATAGAAGAGGCTCATCACGCGGCGCGTGAGGCCAGGGTTCCACGGTTCCTCCGAGCCGAACCGGAGATCGGCGTCGAAGCATTCGACCTTGAACATGAAGCTCTCACCCATCACGGTGAAGGTGGCGCAGTCATGTTCGCCATGAGGATCATTGTCCTCGGTGAAGGCGTCGAAATCGCGCGCGGCGGCGCAGACCAGCATCTGTTTCAGCGGATCATCGGAGCTCAGGTCACCCGTGCAGATAACCATGTCCACCGGCCGCACAGCGCCCTTGCGGAGCGCGTCATTGAGCTTGCGGGTCAGGATGGTGCGCTCGATGTCGGCAGCGCTCATATTCCTCCAGCTCTCGCGTTCATGCGTCTCGCTCATTCTCGCCTCTCACTGTTAAGCTCTTGCTTACTTTTTACCGCAGACGAAAGAGAGTGTCGGGTGGGATCAGAACATTCCGAAGAACGGAACGTCTTTCATCCTCTCTTGCTCAGAAAACGCCTCGTAGAAAAGCTGGTCGTGCCAGAAGGCAAGGAAGCTATCGCGGAAATGGATCTGGGGAACGATTTCACCGCCACCGATCCGCTCGATCAAGTTGGCACCGACACCATCGGACCAACGGACAGCCGTCTGAAACACAGAGAGACCATCTTCCTTCGTCCTCGACGTATAGACATCGGAGATCTTCCGGTAGTTGCGACCTCCGTCCCGCAGAGCTGTGCCATAGCCGCGAATGTCAGAGGCGAACCACACGGAGATCTCGAACCTGTCGTGCCATTCTTCTCGGATCTCGACGCGGTGATCGTTGCGGATGTGGGACAAGAGCAAAACAGGCATCAGAACATTCCGTAGTGGGGAAGACCTTCGAGCAAAGCCTGCTCCTCTTTGGAGAGAGCCAGCTTCTCTGCCGCGATATTGTCGTAGGACTGCTTTTCGTAGGCGCGGAAGGAGTCCTTGATGGGCTGGTTGCTATACCAGACCTCGCCGGTCGCCTTCTTGATCACGTCACCGGCGTAAAACTGCAGCCATGTTCTCGACAGGTTGAAGTAGCTTGTCGCCAGCTCTTTGATCTGGTCGGAGTCAAGGCCGCGTGTGTCGTAATCCACGAGGTCGGCGCGGTTCTCCCACTTCCGGTAAGACTCACCGATCACCGGATCGACCCAATAGGGCACCTGAACGCCAACTTTCAACCGGCTGCCGTCGGTGACCACCGTGACCTTGGCGTCACCGTGGATGTAATCATACTGCAGGGCTCCATATGACATCAGAACATCCCGAAGTTGGGGAGATTTTTCATCTCCTCGTTCTCGACCGCCTCGGCCTTCTTGCGCTCATCCTCTTTCTCGCGCTCAACCGCTTCACACCTCCGGCGGTCGCGCTCAAGCTCGCGTCCTTGCAGCCTCATCTCCCGGTCCACCTTATCGAAGTCGACACCGATGGACTCTGCAGCTTCGCGCCACATCCGCGAGAGGTTCTCGGTCTCGGATGATTCCGTCATCCTGGAGATTTCCTTGCGCATCAGCTCCAGAAGCTCGCGTCTCTCCAACCCGAGGCCGTCATATTCATCCACAGTGATGTATTCTGCCTTTTTACCCGAGAACGTCGTGTTGGATGAGTATGCCGGCGATCTGGCTACCGGCTTGACGAATGTGAAGTCGAGCGGCTTCCCGGTATTGTCGTCGATAACCTTTGGCGGCGTCTTAAAGATAGATCCGCTGTTCGTGTTCTCGAAGCTGGCCTTGTAGACCGGAATGGCGGTTTCAGACCGCGGAATAACACCACCTGACTTGGAAGCGCCGCCGCAGAAGCTGTTGTAGCTACCCTGGCTCTCTTCCTTGAAAAAATGCCTCACCCAGGAGGCGTCGATGCCATTCATGATCTATCATCCCTTTTGAAGGTGTGGCCGCCAATCACGGCGGTGGTGGTGAAAGAGCGGGACCAGCCGGGCGTCACGCTGCTGTGGTCGTAGAAATAGGTCGCGCCGCGTGTGAGGTCCGGGCTCATACCGGACATGGTGCTGATCGCCACCATCAGCGCGTTCTCGTAAGCCGCCGGCTCCTTGATGCTCACGTCACCCTTCACGGTCCACGAGAACTGAGGCTGCCCCTTGCGGTTCTTCTGATAGACCACCTTGCAGACGCTATCGGGGAAGCCATCGGCCTCAACCCGGTTCAGCGTCACATGGGCGACCGCGCGCTGGCCTGCGAAGTCCTCGCCGCGCGCCTCGTGGTAGATGTTGTTCGCCAGACAGGTGACTTCCTTGGCGTCAAGGTGCGTCACTTCTGCATCGCCCATCAAACCGAGCGCCATGATCATTTCGAGAAGCTGGAGCTTCATGTCGTTTCCTTTTCGTTAGGTAAGCGCTTACTTACCCGCCGGTGACAGGAAAGTCACCCGCTGTTAGAACATGCCGTAATTAGGCAACTTCTCCGAGGCCTCGCGCTCAAGGCGCTGCTGCAGCTTCACACGCGACAGCCAGCGCCGGCGCTTCATATTCTCCCGCTGGTGGCGGGTGACCTCGTGAATAAACGGCAGGTGTCCCTGGCCGCGCTGCAAGTCGCGCCGCAGCTTGTCGAGCAGGATCTCAGCCGCCTTCTGCCCGATCTGACCGCCGATCTTCCAGCGCGTCATTCGGTCCGTCGCGAAGGCGATCCGATACAGACCGTGAGGTCGTTTGCTCTGGATCAGGTAGACGTGAATGCCGCCACCGCTGTTCCCCTGATGCAGGACATAGTGATCGCTCAGGATTTCAAGTCTCAGCATCAGAACATCCCATAGAAAGGTGAGGTCATAGCCATCTTGTCGGTCTCCTCCTGCTCAAAGCGACGAACGGCCCGGCGCGCAGCAACCCGGAAGAGAGCGGTCTGCCAGAACCGAGACTCAGGGAACGCGGTAGCCATCTCCTCGGTCAGCGTTTCATCCGAGGTGGGTAGACCGTCCTTGTAGCGCTGAAAGGCCACTGCGAGGTCGTCACGCAACGACCAGCGCCGCTTCGTCTCCTCGTTATCCTTCTGAGGCGCGTTCTCAGCCAGGAACTCCTCGAGCAAAGCCCTCAGCTCCGGTGTCAGCAGCGCCATGTCAGAACATCCCGAAGTTGGGCATGGACTCCAGCTCAGCAACCTCTGCGGCGCGCTCAGCTTGTCTGGCGGCCGCTCTCTCAGCCCGGATGCGCTCGAAGTGCTCGCTGGCGCTGCGATGAGCCCGCTTGCTCTCGGCGCGCACGATGGCCGGGATCCAGGCCGGATCAGTGCCGGTCATTTCCGCGATCATGTCGGAGGAGTGCCAGAAATCCTCGTCGTTTCGCATCTCCTCGCGGATCACCGAGATAGCGTCACGATTTGCGTTCGTCTCTGTGAGCTTCTGGATATAGATCAGGTAGATTCCCTGAGCCTTACCGGCTCGCTCCTCATGCAGAGCGCGGTGCTCCCGCAGAAAGTCCTCATACGAGGCATAATCCTCGCAGTGGTTCTGCCGGTATTCTTTTTCGGACGGCGCTCGGTAGCTGATTGGTTGCATGGCGAGAGTTCCTTATGCCACGATGGCGCCGATTTCTCGGGCAGCTTTGCGAAGGTCGGATCGGAAATTCATCATCGCTCGGCGATCCGACGATGAGTTGGACGCGATCACGAGCCGCTTACCTTCCGGGCCAGAGACAAGCACACGAATATGCTTACCTCCTTGCTCGATCAGGTAGTTGGCGATGCCTAGACTGCTCAGCATCCCCTCAAGAACACGCTTTGTTTTTGGATAGCTCATGGTGAAACCTCAGTAAGTGATTACTTATTCATACATCAGAGCGCACCGAATGTCGGGTGGGACCGCTAACTCCCAGCTGTGGCGGCTTCGAGCTTCATCTTGAGGAACTGACGGTATGCCTCATCCATCGGAGGCATAACGGAGCTCATTGCCATACCGACCGCTTTCATCAGAGCCTGCTGCTCGCGCTTGGGATAGTCGCAGAGTGCCTTCATCGGCAGATTCTCCGGCTTCGTGCCAGGGTGGAGGCGCATATACTGGCGCAGGCACTCCCGAACAAAGATGGTGGTAGCGAACTCGAGCCGGTGCTCAGACAGATTTTCGCTCATGCGAACCTTCCGTGAATTACAATTTTGCAGTCTTGTGCATCCGGGCTTTCTGCGAGAGCGCGGCGTGGTGGTCGAAATGGGGCTGACGCTCCCAGTATTTCATCTTGCGTTCGCAGATCTCCAGCTCGAGCTTCGCCTGACGCTTCTCGGCGATCGTGCCGTTGTTCGACATGAAGGTGAGGAACAAGGAGTTCTGGTAGTGGTCCATGAAGCACTTCACGGCATCGCACTTGCTCGGATCGAAACCGGAGCCTGGTCCGGCGCCGGTATCAACAGAAACGCGGGTGGTCTGGTAGCAGAACATGGCAAACCTCTCTCTGTTCGTCTGTTCTTACCATAGCTGTCTAGCTAAGACCTGTCGGCTGGCAGGTCAGCGGATCAGTAGTCACCCTCGGCCACATGACAACACAGAAGACCCTCATCGCGCCACATGCGAGCCTCAGCGCGCCGGTCCTCGAAGACCAGCTTGGGATCGAAGCCAAACCCGCGGGCAGTATGAAGAAGCTCACGCTTAACGACATGAGAGTCACGGCGATCGCCATCAGCGCGCATGAAGAGACCGAACCCGCTGGCTTTGAGGATGCGAGCAGCCTTTTCGCGAACCGGACATTCCATATCGAGAAGCCACTTGCGCGTCATGTTGCGGCCAGCGGCTTTACGGCCGGTGATGAAGAGGATCTTGTGGTCGCCGGTTGCAAGCAGGGAGTGAAGAACAGCCCAGGTTGCCGGCATCGGCAAATCCTTGGCGACCTGTTCATCCGACAGGAAGCTGTTCCAGTCGGGCTTCGGCGGCCCCGCGGGCGGCGTCACGAAAAAGCTGGTGTCCTGAATGAAGTGAAGTCGGTGGGAAGCGTCAGCCAGCGTGCCGTCGATGTCGAAAACGATGTCCATGTGAACTCCTTGAGGAAAAAGGCCTGGCGCGAACGCCAGGCAGTTTGGCGTGAGGAGCAGAGAAAGGCAGAGAACTCACTCACGCGGCGGTGCAGGGACGCGCACCGAACCTATGCAGCGAGGGTGAGCCCGCTGGCTTTGGGCTTCAGCTCCACATGAAGCTGACCGACCACGATATCCTTGGCATGAGTGCCACCGAACTCGATCCAGCTCGCCCGGGTGTTGCTGACACTCTTGTTCGCCGTCAGGGAGTGGTAGCGATCCGCGCCGGTCTTGGCGTAAACCCGGCCATCGCGCTCAGCGACAGGGTAGGAGGTGTAGCTCCCACGGGTGAACACCAGCACGCGGGTCTCTGGGATCTCCTTGAAGAACATCAGGAGGCTTCCTCTTCGGTCGAAGGCTCAACCTCGACGGGATCAGCCGCAGGACCAGCCTCGACGATCGGCGAGCAGTCATGCGAGAGCGCCGACAGGCCGGTGACGGTCCAGGTGAGGTTTTCGTCCTCGAGACCGGGCAGGTTCTCAAGCGGCGTCTCACCATCCGGGACGGACACGACGATCTTGGTCTCCTGGGTGACCAGACGCCGCATGGTGACATTGAAAGAGGGCATTTCTTCCTCGGCAGGTTGGTGGTTGGTAAGGGCTCACCGAAGTAAGCCCTTACTTATTCTCGCTCAGAGACCGAGGATGGTCGAGAGCTTCTTGGCGATCGAGCTGTCGGTGCGCAGGGCGAGCGACTGGCCGGTGCGCGCAGCGATGCCGACCGCATCAAACAAGGCGAAGATCTGACCCTTCTGCGACTGCGCGGTGCCGTCACCCAGGCCAGCAGCCTTGTAACCGGCGACCAGATCGGCCGAGGTCATGGTGTTGTTCGCCTTCAGCAGACGGAACGCGATCACCACATAGTTCGAGGGCTCTTTGCCGGCGTGGATAGCCTGGAACAGGTTGTCAAACTTCTCGGCCACCTTGACCTGCACCGGACGCTTGGCGATCACGGCCGCTTTGTCGACCGGAGCACCTTCGATGATCTCAAACACGGCATCAGGCAGCGCGGAGACTTCGGTGCGCGGGGTGCGCGTCACCGGCGCGGCGTTCGGGTCGCGCGGCTTGCGGGTCTTCTTCGGCTCGGTCGAGGAGGCAGCGGTCGGTTCGGTCGAGACAGCAGCGCCGGCAGGCTGGTTCGCGTAGGCTTCGGCGCGCGCTGCGGCGTTCTCAAGCTCGGCCAGCGCACCTTCATCAAGCTCGGTCGTTGCGGGAGCCGTCGGCGCGGTGATGTTGGACAGATCAGCGAGGAGCGAGGCCTCGTCAAATTCTTCGATGGCAGCGGCTTCGGTCACGATCGGCTTCTTCGCCTCTTCAAAACCCGGATCCTTCTCAGCGCTCTCGGCGTTGGTCAGGCTTGCCAGCAGACCGGCGAGGTCGTCAGTCATTGCGTTCGAGGATTGCACTTCGGTGGTCACTTTCTCATCCTTTCAGGTTCTGCGCTTTTTGCGCTCTTCGTATGTTCTTTTTACCTCTCGCAGCACCGATAGTCGGCTGGGACGTTGCGTTTTATGCTGCAGCCAGCAGCGGCACGTTCTCGGGCAGGTGGAAGAAGCCCCAATCGAGTCCTTTGAAGAAGCACTCGTTCATCTTCTCCACATCATAGGCAGCGGCGTGCGCGAGCGCGGGGTCGTAATCGACCTCACAGGCGAAGCACAGCTCCTGAAGGTTCGGCTTCTTGCCATTGGAGGCAGCCCAGATGCCGTTCTCCATCGTGCAGACATAGGGCTGCGTCAGAAGCGGCAGACCGATACGGCCGAACTCCATGTTCAGGAAGTTGAAGTCGAACTCCGCGTTGTGGATCACGAAGAACTGGGCCTTGTTCAGGATCTTGTGGACCACCGGCCCGACGACTTCCCAGGTCGGCTCATTCAGCAGCTCGGCGCCGCTGATGCCGTGGACCCGCTGCGCTTCGGCGGGCATGTTGCGCAGCGGGTTGATCCGCTGCTCGTAGTTCCAGAACGCCTTGCGCTCGGCGATGTTCATAAGGTCAATCCGAACCTCGACGATCCGGTGCTCGGGCTCACAGAAGCCCGTGGTTTCGGTATCAAGACCGGCAGCGATCAAGCTCATAGCGAAGCTCCTGGATTGTGGCCTCGGCATCGTCGAGCGCCTTGCTTGCGGTTTCGAGCGCAACGGCAATCTCTCGGAGTGTCGCCGCGGACTTGGTGAACTGGTGCTTGCCCGGGTTGCGGGCAAGCTGGTAGCGGATCTGCTGCGCGAGCTTCCTCAAAACGCCACCTCATCCTCGACAGGCTCTGGTTTCGGGCGGTCCACCTTCTCGGTGATATAGACGAGGTGACGCGAGCCCGTCTGGTGAACGAAAAGCTCAAGCGCACCCTCATCCAGCTCGATCAAGGTTCCGCGCCAGGCGCCATTGAGGCAATCAAAGACGCGGGATTTGCCGTCTGGGCTCAGCTCGCCGAACTCGGCCATGCAATGATGCGGGTGCGTTCTGTCCGAGGACAGCCAGAATATGTCGCCGGTTTCGATGTCCGAGAAGAACCAGGAGCGCTCAGCTTTGACGTCAGACGGAATGCTCATTTCTGATCCTCTTCGTCTTCCCCGGTAGCGATTTCCGAGGAATAAACCCACTTCCAGACCATGACGTAGGCGCCCGGGTCGTCGCCCATGCTCACCTCGGCGTCATGGTCGATCTCCAGCTCGCCACCATCAGTCTCGACTGCGGCGCGGTAAGCCTCGACCGTCTCGCGGAAGACCGGATTGCTCTCCTCGGCGATCGCAGACTGGATTCGCTGACGCAGATCCTTGGCCTGCTGGATCGTCATGGTGCCCAGGGCAGCCTGCATCAGGTCCAGCTCGGCGATCGTGAACGGTAGCCGGCGGCCGCGCAGCATAAGCTCCTCGTTCAGACCATCAGCGGGCATCAGATTCACTCCACAGAAATGCCAGGAAATTCAGCTTCGAGCCTTTCGACGATTTCGCTCGCCGCTTCAGCGCTCGGAAGGTCGTTATGCTCCTCGAAAGGATCGGTCGAGCCATCAACCAGCTCGTCGGTGAGGCGCAGCTCGACGCACCAGAACTCGGGATCCTTCACCAGCTCGCTCGCCAGACCCGCGTCACCGTTCGCGTAATAAGCCATCGCATAGACGCCGACCTCGATCTGGCCCTCGTCAACCATCGCCTGTGTAATATCGGATCTTTTCACCACGCTCTCCTTTGTGTTGGTAAGTGCTTACTTACAATATAGCTCAGAGAAAGCGCGGTGTCGGGTGGGACACGAGAATCGTCAGTGCTTTTTAGTGAAAACCCTTTCCCGATCCTCCGGGAAGATCTTATCCACAGTGTTGCGTTCCATGAGGTTCGGCTTCCTCTCCCGCGTAACTTGTCTTTTAATGAGCGCGAAAAAGCGTGCTTCCCCTTGCGCGTTCGCGCCACGGTCGTTTGGAATCAGGGCAATAGTGGATTTCTGGCTGCTATCCATCACCTTAATCCCGCTGAGATAGAGGTGATCGGAGTTAAAGCGCGCGATTATCGCCTCTATGGAAACCGGGACCGACCGGATATCCTCATGCAACAGAATTACAAGCTCGCCACTCTCGAAGTTAAAGTGGGCTTGGTTGATGAACTCGGATGTGTTCAATACCCAGCCCAGTGCATCACGCGCCTGTTCCAGGTATTCTTGCGCAGCTTCATTCGTGACGGGACCGCTGTAGATCATATGGCACCATATCATTGGGGTAACCAACTGATACAGGGCCAGAGTGTCAAAGAGAAGCCTCTCAGCGACCGATTGTCACGTTGCCGAAGACATCTTTGCGAACGGACGAAGTGGCCTTCCTAGCAGCGCTTGCAGCGGCCAAGCTCGGCTCCGAGGGGTTCTTCATCTTGATATTTTTCAGGGCATCGTAGCGTGCGCGGCCATTTATGTTTTCTTCGGCAATGTTTCTCATCGAAAAGCGCACAACGGCATATTCGTCAATGACAATAGTCCGCTTCAGATGAAGCTTGTCACGATTGAAGCGATCCATAAGGTCGCGCATGGGCAACTCAAGGCGTTTACCGCCACGTTTAAGCTCCAGGACGAGCTCGCCCGTGCTAGGGGTATAGGAAGCTGTTGAGAGCTCAGGCTGGCTCTCAACGACCCAAGAAAGCGCCGCGTCGCTCTGTTCCAGATACAGCATTGCGGCGGCTGTGGTGACAGGCCCTGTATATTCGGTCCAGCAGCCGAATGCGGTCTTTTGACAGGTGTAATGCTCGCTCATAGGCACGGAGGTCGACTGACAACCTGCCAGAGCAAGAGCGATTGCGGTGGTAGCGATAAATCTCAGCATTTTCTGTCCTATAATAAGTGCTTACTTACAGTATGCTGCTGTGAAAACAACCTGTCGGGTGGGCGTTAGAGAGGAACCAGTGGCTCGTTTGCCGCGCGGTAAAGCGGATGATATGGCGCCCCGCCGTCAGTGTGCCCCAGGCACATAACTTCGCGATTACCCACCAGCCCTCTCACATGCGCGATTCTTGGCGTTGCCCACTTGAAGCTGCCCCAGGCCGCGATCAGAGGTCCATTCGCATTCGCCAACTCCCGGGTGATTATCGCGTCATTATTTGGACCGACAATATCCTCTCCGGCTCTCAGTGCCGCACGAACTACTGCAGGTTTCGGCGTCCGAATGGCATAGGCGTTCAAGACAAGAAGCCCACCGCATTCCTCGCGCTGCGCGAACCCAACGCAGCGCTTGATCGTGTTATCCAACTGAAAGGCATCAGCTGTGCTTGGATTGAACATCAAGAAAGTGCAAACGGGCAGGTCTGCGTCCCAGATGCGTTTCAGCGTGTAGCGGTATCTCTCGCAATGCGAGATTTCGGCAGTGCTGTCGATGAAATCTGGCAGCGGCATGTTTCTTCCTCTTCACTCACACGGCGCGTTTAAGATCGTAATTTGTCCAGCCATCCGTCAAGCCGGAGGCGTGCCGGCGAACCACGCCGGACATGGTTTTCTCGAAGTCGCAGAGTTCCATCGTGGTGTATTCCACCTCGGTGAACCGATCGTTGTAGGAGATTCCGACAACGATCATCTTCACGCCGCGCCATTCGTGGTAATGCTCGTAGAGAGCCGAGACCTCCACATGGTCGCCGATTGCATAGGTCGGCACCGGGAGGCGCGGATCAACCACCTTCGATCACCATCTGGATCTCGGTGCCGAACGGCAGCGGCAGACCCATCCCAACCTTGTCTCCCAGTTCACTCATCAGACAGTGAAGCTGCCAGACGGACCAGCCTTCAGAATCCTCTGTCGGAGGCACGAACGGGCGCTTGCCCAAGAAGAGATTCTCATGGCTCCGACGCAAGACCTCGCGGCCATGATCGGTCAGCTGGACGCGGACTTTCTCATTGATATTGAAGGGTAGAATATGGCTCATTGCTCAGCCTCACGCAGCGATGGCGGCAGGCTCGAGGGCGTCGAGAACAGCCCGCAGCTCGTTGGCGTATTTGTTTTTGCCGTCATAATCCTGGCCGAGCTGACCCTTGTCGAGCCGGTGGCGCAGGGATGCAATGTCAGTCCGATCAGGCGACCATTGCTCTTCCAGGCCATAGCAGGAGCAGTGCGAGCCGTTCACCTCCCAGAGCTCACCCTCGTAGCGGAACAGCACGAAGGCCTCGCCCGAATAGTCCTCGTAGGAATAGTAGGCGAGCAGGATCTCAACGCCTTCCATCGCCTTTGCCGCCGGCTCGCGGTTCTCCAACTTGTATCCCGTCTGGAAGAAGTCGTTCATCAGCCCCTTCTTGTCAGACCACTGGCCGAGATAGACGCCGTGGTCGAGCGCGCCTTGCAGCTCCAGCAGACGATCCAGCTCAGCCGCGATCAGCGCGCCGGCGATGGTCAGGTTCTTGATCGTGTCGCCTTTCGGGTTCGGCTGCGCGTGGTTCTTCCACGGCCAGAGCTTCTCGATAATCTGGGCGGCCGCCCAGTGCTTCACACCGCTGATGGCGTAGCAGGCGCCGGCACCAGCCAGCTGGCCGTCGATGTAGCCGCGATCACGCGCGGCATCATAGCCCTTTTCATTCAGCTGGCGCTTGCGCTCAGCGGCGATCAGTTCGGTTCCGTTCATTCTGGATCTCCCGCGCGGCGCACGAGAATAAAGCCATCGCGCAAATCGGTTTCCAGCTCATACGGGGTCACAGCCCAGCCGGTGCGGTCGGGCGCCTCCACACGGGCAACAATATCGCCTTCCTTCGCGTAAAGTTCCGCGAGGGTGCCGGTGTGCGGCAGGTATTTCTGAACGAAGGCCACCAGCAACTGAGCCGAGGATGCGTCCAAAACCGCCATGACAGTATTGTCGAAGGTCATATGAACCTGCGGGGTGGAAAACTCCCCGGTCTCCAGGTTGCGCACCCGATAGGCTGCGATCTTCATAGGGCCAGCGCGCATCATTCCTTCCTGACGCACAATGTCATTCTTGTCGTAGCGGTTGGGTTCGGGTTCGTAATTCATCTCAGCTCTCCGTGTTTTCGCTCATGGACATTGCGTTGTCGCGGACGTTGAAGGACGACGCCTTGCGGGCGATCTCGACCAGAACATCCGGGTCCAGGTGTGGGTTGAAAATTGAGGCGTTGCGGTAGCGGAACCACTCGCGGACCTCGTGCATCTCGGCATCGGTGATCAGCCCCATGACAGCGCCGACGATCTCCTGACGGCACATATGATAGGACAGGTAGCGCTTGGCCGACTTCCAGGGCGTGCGCTCGGTTGTCTTGCCGGTAGGGTCGAGCGTGGCATCGCTGCGCTCGTCAACCGCCAGCTGGATGAACGGCCGGCCGCCATGTCGCGTCACACCCTCGACCAGCAGACTGATGGTCCAGCCCGGCTTATAGGTGATCGCGTCAACGATCTCCTTGATCTCCTTCAGGCGCATTACCGGCTCCAGCTCTTGAAGTAATGGAGAGCTTCACCGAGGCCGACATTGATATTCCAGGTCAGCCACAGCAGCGCCATAGTGAGCGCGATAGCGAAGATGGCTGCGATAAAATCCGATGTGGTCTCGGTGAAGTTTCTCACTGGGTTCTCTCTGTGCTCTCTCGTAGGTATCTACTTACTTACTTTTTACCGCAGGTAAGCAGAGAAGTCGGGTGGGATTAGAACCAGCCCGCGATAGCCCCGATGATCGCAACCGGCACGCCGACGATGCGGATGATCAGCTCGGTCGTCACCGGGTCATTCCAGAGGCCGAAAATCTTGACGAGGTTCATGATCCAGCCGATCAGAGCCGCAACCACGACCACGATCCAGATGATAACTGCAGTTTTCATTCAGGTGTCCTTTCCGAGATCACACATGCTGCCAGGTCTTGCCATTGAGGATATTGGTCACGGTGGACCGACCGACGCCAAGCTGCCTGGCAAGCTCAGCGGCGGTTTTCTGGGACGCGCGGATCATCAGAACGTCAGCCGCTGTCAGCTTCGCGTTCGAGTTTGCCGAGCCCCGGCCGGACTTCAGGCCAGTGCGGTGCGCGTGTTTTTCATTGTCTGAGCCGGTGGACCACTCGAGGTTGTCCTTCGAGTTATTCTCCTTGTTGCCGTCCAGGTGGTTCACCTGCGGCAGGTTCAGCGGGTTGGGGTAGAAGCGGATCGCGACGATCCGGTTGATCAGCACGGACTTGGTGATGCTGCGCCAGGTGAAGTTGGCGTAGACCCGGCCGTTCTGCTTGTGAACGCGGACCTTGACGGGCTTGTAGACCGTGGACAGCAGGTTGCCGTGCTCGTCGGCCTTGGTGCAGCGCAGGATCGTGCCGTCTTCCTTGACCACGACATAGCGCTTGAGGATCATATCCTTGATCCAGGCGTTCTTGTTGAAGGCAACGGTCACATCAGCCTCCTCTCGCCGCACCGCTTGCAGCAATAGAAGGAGTAGCCCCAGGCACCGATGTCAGCGAAGGCCCATTTGTGGAAGTTCAGGCGACACAGAAGCGGCGTTTTAGCCATTCTCTGCCTCCTTCATTCGCTCCTCAGCGAGGCGCTTGCTCTCCTCGATCTTGCGAAGCCATTGCTCGTCAGTGGTTCCAGGAAGTCGCTTCAACGGGAAAATCCTCTGCTCTGCTGCTGGTATTCATCCACGAGGAGTTCGAGGACGGTGAGCGCCCGCTCCTTCATGACGAAGGGGTTTCCGATCGAGCTGCCATGCGTCTCGTAGGAGACTTGGCAGCCACTCGGGGTGTGATGAAGGGTGACCTTGGTGTCATAACCGCCGACACCCATGCCTTGCCGGAGATCCTCAACCAGCATCTCAACGTCGTTCCGGTCGATCACCGCTTTCCCTCCATGAAGAGGCGCGTGGTCACGATGTCCCGGACCTGCTGACGTTCGCGATTGCGTCGGTCGATCCTCTTGTTCGAGTGGCGGATCATCAACCAGAATGCTGAGCCGTATAACACGCAGACGATCACGATGGTGAGGATGAGAGAAAGGGTCACTTCGACACCTTGCGGCGCTCAAATTCCTCACGCTCAGCATTTCTCAGCTTTTCCAGCTCGGCATACATTGCGACCTGCGACGAGAGCGCGGAGCGAGCAGCCTCGAGCTCCTCGGTCAGCTGGCGCACCTTCTTGTGCATTCGCTGTTGCGACACCCGGGTAGCGTTGCGCTCATCCGCCAGGCGCGCGGTCAGAGCGCCAATATCCTCGATGGTCTCGGCTGTCTCGATCATGATGCGGGCTGTCTCTTTCGAGCCAATCAGCGCGTCGATGATCTGACTGTGATGGAGGTGCTTCTTACTCATTGTCGCGTCCTTTCACGACAGCGTTGGCGACCAGATTGATCATCCAGCAGATAGCGAGAAATCCGAGCAACTGACGGACATGGGTGCCGTCAGGTTCGCCGAACAGCCAGCCAATAGCGTCGGTGGCGAAGACGTAGATCAGGATGATAATCCCGATCACGACGAACACGCCGGCCTTCTTCCAAAAACGGTTCATTTGCGCGCTCCCTGGCTCGGCGCCTTCGGCTTGTTGTGCGCCAGCACCGTGTTGGTTTCGGTGATCCGCACCAGCAGGCGCCGGGTCGGCTCGACAGCCCGCACACCGCGGTGGAAGTCGGCACTGGTGAAGGTGGTGATGAAGCCCTCGCGGACGGTGCTCACCCTGACGCTCTGCGGGATCTGCTTGAGAAGATCCGGCATCGAGACCGGGCTGGCGACGCCGAGGTCGATCGGCTCGTCGATAAACTCCGTCTGCGGCCCATTCAGGACGCAAAGGTGATGGTGATCCATCATCTTCCCGAGTTCCGGGAACGCACCATCGAGGTGCCAGCCAGGAATACAGGAGTAGATGTCGGGCGTCAGATCCTGCACCTTCACGTCGATCAGCGTTCTGCGGAACCCGCCGACGAGCGGTGTCTGGTCGATGATGCTGCGGACCAGATTGTTGGTGCGCGGATAGACAAATTCGAGATCCGCATACTTCCAGTCATCCACCGGCCATTCGGTGATCTGATCAGGCAGTCCGCGCAAGGGTGTTTCAGCTGGCTTGATGTAGTTGAACCACATGCGTTCTCTCCTCTGTCTATCCGCTGTTCAGGTCAGGAAGGTGCGGCTCAGTAGCCGCACTCGTAGTCGCCGGTGATCACCTCGAACTTGCCGTCCTTCAGGACGTAGACGACGAAGTAATCGGTGCCGTTGTCTTCCTCAGCGGTGTCATAGATCAGCGAGGAGATGGCCTTGATCACCTCCTCCGACGGCTGGTCATAAACGTGGCCGACTTCAGCGGCGATCTTGCGGTTGTGTTCCAGCGCACCCGGCACATCTTCCACTTCGCGCGTCGTGGAATTGTAGCTGCGTGTGCGCTCCAGCAGGGCGTAGAGATCCTCGGCGTCGAGCTCTTCCTCGTCGCCGTTTTCATCGACGCGCTTGAAGGTCGGGAAGCTGCCGTTGAAGCCATAGCCGCCGACTTCATCGCTCTCGTGGCCGGCGATGTTGACGTAGAAGTCGGCCGAGTGCTCACAAGGCTCGCCGTCATTGAAGCCAGGCGTGTAACCCTTGACGGTGATAAGCGAGACTTCGCCCGAGGCGGCCAGTGCTTCGAGGAAGGGGCCGAGAGCCTCCTGGCGGCGCTGCTTGGCAGCTTCCTGCAGGGCGGTGATCTCAGCGCCGATGCGGCCGACTTCGGCGATCGAGGCAGCGGCGATAGCGTTGATATTGGTCATTCTGGTTCTCTCTTGTGTTTGGCCTTCCGGCCGGTGCGGCGCCGCTGATCTGCGACGGTTCGGGTGCGGAAACGCGGCGTGCGCAATGCGCGGGCAACCGGGTCTCGGGTTTTCATCTCTTCGGTGACACGCATCGTCTGCTCCTATAGTTGATAAGTGCTTACTTACTTTCTAACGCAGCAGACGACGAATGTCTTGCGGGATCACGCAGCGAGCGCGACGGGAGGTGCGAGATACCACTCGCGGGCTTTGGTCACGACGAACTTGGCGACCTGGCCCCACTCATAGCCCATCGCCTCAAGCTCGACCTTGCTCTCCTTGTGGATGTCGGTCGAGATCCACTTGATGAAGGCGCCGGTCAGCTTGGGATCGCGGGAGCCTTCGCAGGCTTCGGTCAGCGCTTGCTGCAGCCGGGCCTCGGTTACGAAGGTCAGCGCGAAGTCCACCGCGTCAGCCGGCACGTCGATCTTGGACGACACAGCCTTTGCCGACTTCTTGACGCGGTGCGCCTCGGTCTTCGCCTTGAAGGTGTTGCGGGTGAATTGCTCAAGGGTGCCGCTGGCTTCGGGCATGAACACCAGCCCCTCGCCCGGGCCTTCAACGTCGAAGGTCGCCTTGATGTAGGGGTCAACCTCGCCGATCGCCTCGACGGTCGCGTTGATCCGATCCGTCACGGTGCCGGCATTGGTGAAGTCGATCTTCACCGCATCATCAGCCCAGGGCAGGACATGAACGTCCTGCAGCAGGTGGTGCAGACGCATACGGATCCGATCCGGTTCGGTCAGCATCAGATTCGCCTCGATGTAATAGATGGCGAACACGAAGAAGGCGCGCTTACCGATCTTGGTCACAGCATCGTTCTGCTGGATACCCGACCCGGCCCACTCGCCAAACACCACGGCGCCGTCGATGTCGGACGAAACCCAGAGGTTCTTCTGGGAGGCCACCCAGGCCGCGAAGCCAGCGTTGTCGGTGCCGATCAGGTCATTATTGCGGCTCTGCGCGATCACGCTGTCACCTTCGACGCGGATGCCGCCATTGGTGCCGTGCAGTTTGATCTTCGGACGAACCGTCAGGCCGCGCGCGGCGTCACGATAGACGTGCGCGAAACTCTCGATACTGGGAAACTTTTGCATGTCGCTCCTTCTGTAAGCGCTTACTTACTTTGCGCGGCAGCCTGCCGCATGAGGTCTCGGTGAAGGTCTGCAAGGAGCGTGGAGACATCCCGCTCGATCAGACCGGAGGTGGTGTCATAGAGGACCGACACGATGGAGAGCATGGTCGAAATTCCGACGACGCCGTTCTCATATCGGTTCACCCACACCTGGAGCTGCTCGGTGGTCTTTCGGGTCAGCTCAGCGTTGAGGGAGGGCCAGTCGTCAGCCATTGTCGGCCTTCGGCAGGACTTTCACGTTGGTCAGATCGACCGAGCGGATGCGGTGCGCCGGGATGTGACAGCCGTTAACGGTCACGCCTTCGGTGCAGAACTTCGCCGCGATCTTCCTGAAGTCGGAGCGCAGCTCCTTCTCAGCATGAATGATGATGTAATCCGCGTAGCTCCACTTGCGGCCATAACCATCACGTCTGATCGTCCGCGTGTGCGGACCTCTGTCGAAGAATGTCACGATAATCTCGGCGGTCGCCATCTTGGACTCAGCCTCGATCGCCTCCTGACGCCGTGTCTGCTCCTTCAGCTGCAATGCAGCCTCGAACTTCTTGTGTTCCTGATACTTCCGCTTAAACCATCCGATCATTTCTTTTCTCGCTGATTAAGGTTGAGGCTCGCTCAAAAATTTCTCGACCCAAAGTGAAACCCAAAGAGGTGTTCACAAAGATCGTCACGACGATTGTTGGGGCGCAAATCACGCAGCCAAACCTCAGCCAAAAATTCTTCCTCTTGTGATCCGTCCGATTTTTCATCTGCTCGCTCGTTATTGCTTATCAACACGGTAGCAATAACGAGCGAGCAGATCGGCTGGGATCTTATCAGGCTGCACTCAACTCCAGCTCAGCGCGCAAACGCGAGTAGCGATCCATGAACAGGTCATACGCCTCATAAGGCGAGAGCATCGCGATCCCGATATTGGCAGCCTGGACCGGCCGGCCGTCCTTCGTGATCACGGCATGGCCCCACTGTTCGCCGGGGTCGCGCGGAACGATCTGTTCCCATTCAGCGGCGCAGACAGCATCGTCGGCCACCTTCACCTCGGGAGGCATGGGGAAGCTGAGCTGGTATTTCTGGGCGATCACCGCCTCGACCTTCTCCTCGAGGGCCTTGAACACGTCATGGAAGGCGGGGCTGTATTTCAGCGGCCGGATCATGTCGCCGATATAGGCCTCGGCCGCATCGTGCATCAGCGCGTCGAACTCCAGATCCGGCCGGCCCAGCTCACGCTTGACGAAATCAGCCACATAGACGGAATGCTCGGCGACCGAATAGCTGATCCGGTTGCGCAGGAAGCGGTGTTGCGTGGCGCCAAGCCAGCGCGACTGGCAGGCGAGGTGGCGCGCGATGGTTTTGATGTCCACCTGGTCGACGGTCATAGCGAAGGGATAGACCTTCCGACCGGACGCGGTGTGCATGAAGATTTCTTCGGGCTTCATCATTCTCTCCTGTGTTGAGCCCGGTGACGACCACCGGGCTCTGTCTTGCGCGGGCTGATCAGCCCGCGGCGCAGTCGCACTCATTCACGACGCCGAGCGGCGCGACTTCGACGACCACGGCCTTGTCGAGTTCCACGAAGACGCCGGCGAAGGTCTGGTCGATGGCCTCGAAGGCATTCAGGAACTCGCCGGTGAGGACGTCCGAGACATCCACGTTGCTGGCGGCCAGGGCGGCGATCGAGGACAGAACGCCATCGACATTGGCGAGGACCGCGCGCAGCTGGATGCTGGTTTTGGCGAGGACGTTCGCTTTGTCGAGGATCAGCTCGAGCTCCTTACCGGCGCGCTCCTCACGCTCTGCCGTCTGCTGGGCGATCAGAGCTTTGCGGCGGGAGACGCGGTGTGCGATTTCATTGACGGTGGGCATGGTAAACCTTTCTGGTGTGGTAAGTGCTTACTTATGTTTTACGCGACAGACGAGAGTTTGTCGCATGGGATTGTCAGTGAAGATGCTTGGAGCTGCACTTCATCTGAGCAACTTCCTCGAGACGGTTCTTAAGGAAGTCGGTGACATAGGCGACCCGGGACTCCAGATCGGTCGTGATCATCCGCGTAAAGCGGATGTGACGCGGCGCGGTGACGGCGGCGCCGTGGATCAAAAGGTTGACGTTCGACTGGTAGGCGGGGTTCCAGCCGGGCCGGTTCTCCGCCTCGGTGTAGGTGGGCAGTGGCGGGATCAGGAAGGTATGGTCGAAGTAGCTCATGGTCGCTCCCTGACAATACCTGACATATTTTTCGATCCGAGCCATCTCCTCCGGGGCCAGCTCACTCGCTGAGTGCATGTGAACCTCTGCCATCATGTAGCCAACCATATCCAGAGGAGTGCGGTCGAGGATCACATTGTCCTTCATTTCTTTCAGCTGGGTGATGAACTTCGCCAGCATCTTCTCCTGAAGGACCAGACGCTCTTTCAGCGTCAGCTTGCCGATCGCCTCGTAACCGCAGGACCGCGCCAGCTCAGTGATCGAGGTGGGCTGGAAGCGGATTCCCAGGCGTTCAGCGACGGCCTTCCCGAGCGTGGTTTTGCCGGTGCCTGACGCACCGGCCAGACCATAAATCACAGGAGCGATCCTCCGTTGTAGAGGCGGAAGACGGAGATGGGACCGATGGCCCACACCTTGCCGATCACGATGTCATTCTCATTCAGGGCGTCACCGCCCCAGCTGAACGACCAGTTCAGCGGATTGAAGCTGAAGCCGAGCTCCCACATCACACGACCCCCGTCGAGCCGAAGCCACCAAAGCCGCGGGTGGTCTCGCGCACGAAACCGCCGCTCCAGCAGAAGTGACCCTGATGCACGGGGGCGACGACGATCTGCGCGATGCGGTCACCCACTCTGATCTTGAACGGCTCGTTGCCGTTGTTGATCAGCAGCACACCCAGCTCGCCCTGATAGTCGCTGTCGATGGTGCCCGGCGCGTTCAGCACGGTGATGCCGTTCTTGAACGCCAGACCGCTGCGCGGCCGGACCTGGATCTCCCAGCCCGACGGAATGTCGCAGCCAAGGCCGGTTGGCACCAGGGCGCGGTGGCCGGGATAAATGATCAGCTCCTCTACCGAGCGCACATCGGCGCCGGCGGCCTCGGTGGTCGAATAGTCGGGCAGCTTCGCGGCGTCATGCAGCTTTTTGAAGCCAACGATCGGATTGGTCATTTCTCTTCTCCAAAGAGGGATTGTTTCGCGAGACCGGCAAAGGCCTCGCCAAGGAAGTCGGATGCGGCATCGACTGCCGCGTCCTCGTTTTCAAAGTTGCCGACCTTGGTCTCGCCACCGTCGAGCGAGAAGTAGAACTTCCCGGTCTCGGGGTAGGTATCGACCGTGATCGTGGCGACCAGCTTGTCAGTCATGGATCGCCTCATTCGGCACGGTCTTGCGATGCTGAACGAAGCCGGTCAGGCTGCCATGCAGCTCGGGATGGCTGTAGAAGATGCCATCATCGTCCTCGTCGAAGACCTCATCCGGGCTGCACTGGTGCTCCAGCGGCGAAGCGTGAACCGCGGCGTTGCCGACCAGCAGATCGTAGCGCTCCAGCTCCTTCTCGTAGGTGCTGTTGCCGTCGAAGGGCTTGTAGCTGATCCGCGCGCAGCGGGCGGCCGAGACCTTCTTGCCGATGGAGTTCAGGTCGTCTTCCGGGTCGAGCACAGCCTCTGCGGCGCTGCTGAAACGCCAGACAGTCAGATCGTTCGCCAGCTCGGCGCCGGTGACGTAAGGAAGGTGCCACTGGCCCGGGTAGAGAACCTGCGCGGTCTCAGAGCCAGCCTGCAGAGCCTTGCCAACCAGCACCGCGAGGTCACGGATATGCGGTTCGGCATCCGGGTGGTCGCGCAGGTGCAGGAAGTTCGCCCAGTGCGTCGAGGTCACCAGCAGGTCCATCCACATCCAGGGCTCGACCAGACGGTTCGCAACCTGCTTGTGATAGTCAGCATCCGCGAAGCTCTCGGCGAGGTCGCACATCATATCGCGACCCCAGAGCCATGCGGCTTCAGCGTCCACCGGCATGTCATTGTCGCTGTGCAGCGCGGCTGCACCCTTGATCAGAATCTTCTCCTGCCAGTCCGGCACACCCTGCATACCCGGCTTGGCGCCAGTCCAGTGCCAGGGAACGAAGGCGCTGGAGCGGATCTCACCGAGCAGCGTCTTGATCGGGACGGCGCGCGAGGAGCGGGCGTTGCGGTTGAAGACCCGGTGGGTCATCAGCTCGCCGTGAATGATGCGCGGATAGCGCAGGTGCAGCGTGTAGACGGTGCGGCCGGTCAGGGCGTGGCGCGAGGCCAGAACGACCTCCGCGAACATGTTCGGCTGACCGGGATGGGTGAAGCGGATCATTCCACGCGCTCCTTAGCCAGAGCTGCGACCGTTTCGCGCGCGACCTTTGCCATGCTGCGCACGGTGCCATTGGCGTGGTCGGTCTCCTTGTCTGCGATCTTCCGCAGAGCATCCAAGGCGGTAACCAGCATCGCGTCATAGAGCCGGAAGCGGCGCTCGCGGGTGAGGCGACCCTCTTCGGTCGTGCTGCGCATTGCCCGGATGGTGTCATTCGCGGCTTGCAGCTCAGCCTTGAGCTGAGCGACCTTTTCGGCGCTGGCGAAGGACTCCTTGTAAGCGCCCTGCGCCTCGCGCGCGGTCATGTCCTGGATCTTCACCAGTTCATCGAGCTTGGCCTTGTAGCCCTCAAGCTCGATATGCAGCCAGCGACGCGCCAGCTTGTCTTTCAGTGCAGCGAACATTTTCGCCCTCTTATGTAAGTGGTTACTTATCTGCCAGGGCGAGCGGAAACCCGCCCTGGCTGCGAAATTCAGAACGCCAGTTCTTCGAGGTAGCGCTCCAGGTCGTCACACCCGCCGACCAGCTGGCCGTCGTGGAAGACCTGCGGGAAGGTCTTCCACCCCTGAGCCTTGAAGTCGGCGATCTCGGTCGCGGTCTGGTAGATATGCTCCACGACGATCTCGCCGGTGCCGGCCAGAAGCTCCTTGGCCTTCACGCAATGCGGGCAGCCAGGTTTGGTCTTGATAACGTAGGTCATTTACGCCTCGCAGCTGGCACAGTGGCTCTGGAGAAGGATCGCGCGCTGTGCTTCGCTGAGAACCTCCATGTAGTAGAGCGACTTCGAGCCACCCTTCCACGCATCCGTGATGTAGCGGACGTGATCAGCCAGCTTGTCACCCGGGTCGTTCTTGAGGTTCAGGGAGATACCCTGGTCCACGAACGGCGTCCGGTCGTTGTTCTGACGGATGATCTCGTCGTTGCCGATCTCGAGGAAGCTCTCGAAGACGGCCTTCTCGTGGTCGTCGAGGATCTCGGCCGGCAGGTTCTGCACCGACCCGCCATTGGCGAGGATCATCGGCCAGACCTTCTCAACGTCGATCCCTTTGACCTTCATCAGAGCCTCGAACGCCTTGTTCTTGACCACGAAGGTCGTCTTGGCGTTGTCATCCTCGAAGATGGTCGCTTCCCAGGGCTCGATGCCTTTGGAGACCTGACCCAGGATCAGCGAGGAGCTGCGGGTCGGTGCAATCGCGCAGAGCGTCAGGTGACGCTGCCCGGTGCCGACCATGCCGCTCGGTTCACCGTATTCAGCTGCCATCTTGCGGGATGCGGCGAGGGCGCGCTCACCGATCAGCTTATGGGCTGCGATGTTGAAGTCGCGGGCCTCTTGCGACCGGAACGGGATCAGGTTCTGCTGGAGGTAGCTGTGGTAGCCCAGCGTGCCGATGCCGATCGCGCGCCAGCGTTCTGCGAAGCGCAGAGCATCAGCGAGCAGGCGCCGGCCCGGCAAGCGGCACTTCTCGATGTATTCGGACATGACCGCATCGAGGAAGTAGACCAGCTCCTCGACCAGATCGGTGTCTTTCCATTCATCGAAGTGGAGCAGGTTCAGCGACGACAGGTTGCAGACGAAGGACTCATCCGGCCCGGACGGCAGCATGATTTCGGTGCAGAGGTTCGACGCCAGGATCTCGAGCGCCAGCTCCTTCAGCCGATCATGCCGGACGTTGTTCGCGTTGTCCTTGAACACGATGTAGGGGTAGCCGGTGGCGAGGCGCTTGTTGATGATCTTCACCAGCAGCTTGCGCTTCGGGCCGCCCTTCGCCTCATTCAGCATCGCGTTCATCCAGGCGTCGGTGATCACCACGCCGAAGGACAGATGCTGGATCTCGTGCTTCACGCCATCGACGATTGAGCGCATCTTCAGCCCCTCTTCGATGTCGCCATGATCAATGTCGAGATAGATGGCAGCGTTGCCGCGGCGCACGTTCGACTGGCTGATCACCGAGACCTGTTCCTGCACGAGGCGCGCGAAGTGAACCGGCCCCAAGGCCTTGCCACCGCCGCTGATCGGGCTGCCAGATGCGCGGATCGGACCCATATAGACCGAGGTGCCAGCGCCCTCTTTGGTCATCATGCCGACCTCGGCGACCTTGTAGACGATCGAGTCCACGTTATCGTCCATATAGCTGCCATTGCAGCTGATCGGCAGACCGCGCGCCGTGCCGAAGTTGGACCAGACCGGCGAGGAGGGCGAGATCCAGGCGCGACGAACGCCTTTACGCATGGTCGGCAGCTTGATGCCAAGGATCTCCTCGGCGCGGTCAATCAGGAAGTTGACGCGGGCAATCGCGGCATCCTTCACCGGCCCGGTGTTCTTCGGGTCGATATAGCCCTTCTCCAGGATCTTCTGGCTCTCGGTGTTGATGTAGTCGTAATCCTCGCGGTCTGCGAGGGAAGGCAGCTGACGCACTGCCTTCGATGTGACGAGCGGCTTGGGAGCCATCGGATAACCTCTTTCTTCGGGTGGTTTAGAAGTCGTCGTCTTCCGACGACACCTGGATGTAGCCGGTCGGCTCACCGTGGAAGAAATCCACCTTCGGCGGCGCATAGACCCCGACATCCATCCAGAACGTGTGTTTCAGCAGCTCCGAGTCGACCTCGAACTGGGGCGCGTAGCCGACCATCATCAGGAACTCGTTGAAGCGGCTCTTGATGTAGTTTTTCAGGATCGTCGGGTTGAAATCCGGCCGCGAGTAGCGCTCCAGCATCCAGTCGATCAGGCGAGCCTCGGCCTCATAAGCGACCTGGACCTCCTCGTAGATCCTGGCTTCCAGCTCGGCGTCGAACAGCTCCGGGCTCTCGCGGCGCATCTCGTTGATGATGCCGGCGCCGAACATGGCGTGCAGCGTCTCTTCGTTGCGGGTGTATTTCACCTGCTGCGCCGTGTCCTTCAGGAACTTCTGCGAGCGCTCGATATCCAGGATCGTGGCGAAGGCACCGAACAACGAGACATATTCCACGAAGCCGGTAAACAGCATCAGCGAATAGGCGAGCTGCTTGCCCGGGTTCGTGCCGTAGATCGGCGTCAGGTGCTTGGTCAGGTAACCGACCCGGTTGGCGATCTCCGGGACTTCCATTACCGCCGCGATCACCGAAGCCACGCCCAGCTTGTGCAAGAGCTTCTTGTAAGCCGCGTGGTGGATCTCCTCGACGCCGGCCATCGTGATCCCGCCGCCGATGATCGTCTCATCCTTCAGGTGCAGAGCCAGCATGGCCCAGTATTTCTTCACCTTGATTTCGATTTGCGCGATGGTGGCGAGGACGCGCAGCGTGGTCTCGCGCAGGTCTTCCGACATGTCCTGATGGAAGTTGACCATATCGGAGTCAAAACTGAACTTATCGGAGGTCCAGAAGCCGGTCCACATAGCCTCCTGAATGGGAGCGACCCAGGGATAACCCGGATGACCGGGTGGCGGATTTGCATGAAGGAGGAGGGACATGGCTCTCTATCTTGTTGGAGGTGACTGAAAGGCCACTATATGCGGCCTCTCAATATAGGTAAGTGCTTACTTACTCACAAGCACAAATAAAGGATCAGGCCGCCAGCTGCGTAGCCTTCAGCATGGAGATCATCTGCTTGAACACCGGGGTCTGGAGGCCGGCGTGGCCGATCGCCACCGCGTCCGCAAGGTGCTCATTGTCGAGGGTCGGCACCAGCTCGCCCTTGGACTTCTTGGTGCGCCAGGGTGCATCCGGGAACTTCTCGAAAGCCCAGGCGATCATCTCCTGTTTCGAGGCAGTCTTGGTGCCCACCGCGATCAGCTTGGTCTCGTAAGGCGAGACCTCGATCATAGGCGCGGTGATCGAGGCATAGATCCCGATCACGATGCCGAATCCGAGCACCGCGTTGTAATCCTGACCGCCAGACGGCACCTCAGCAAACACCATCGCGCAGCCGTCAAGGGATGCGGCGACGGACTGTGCAATCGTTTGCGCGCGCGCCAGGTTGTCAGACGACGACCGAACAGCCTTAACCTTCGACTTCTCCGTCTTGGTCAGGATCAGATCGAGGACAGAAAGCTCGCCGGTGTCGGTGTCATACTGCAGCTTGGCAATGCCGAAGTTGCGCAGCGAGCCGTCGAGCGCTGCAAATGTGATCTTGGACATCAGAACATCCCGAAGTTGGGCAGAGAGGTCATTTCGGAGGTATCGACATTGAGCGCCGCCTTCTCCTCTTCCTCTGCGTAGGTGAGAACCAGCTGGGTGAGCTCCTTGACGGAGGTCGAGCGCTCGATGTGGCCGATCCGGTCGTCACCACCATGGAAGCGCATCTGTGCCCAGGCCTTGTAGTCGTCGAGGAAGAGGGGAAACACATCGTCCATTGCCGACGACGGCACTTCGATGCTGTTCCATTCCTCTTGCGGATCCTCAGGCGTGAAACAGAAGATCACTCCCTTCGTGGCGACATAGATCAGGCTCGGCAAGAAGGTCATGTCAACGACCGGCTTCTTGCGGAACGTGCCGTCACTCCGCTTGACGACCAGCGAATGCGTGCCGTCAACATCGTAGGTTGCGTCCAGGAGCACCAGCCTTGCGGTGAACTCGGACAGCAAATCGTCTTGTTCTTCCTTATTCATCTTCTCGCCTAAGTAAGTGGATACTTCACGACCCTAGCAGATCATCAGGCCGCCGTCTCGGTGATAGTGGTGTCGCCCGAGGCTGTGCGCTCCACGGTCAGAACCTGCTTGATCTCATCCTTGAGGCTGTTGTGCGAGATCACCATGACGGTGCCGCGCTCTTTCGCCTTCTCGTCGAGGATAATCATCAGGCGCTCGAGACCGGACGCATCGAGCGCGTGGTCAATCTCGTCGCCAATGAACAGGTCGATCGGCTTGGTTGCCCGTGTCGAGACCAGATCCTGCAGCGCCAGGGCTGTCGCCACGCGCACCTTGCGCTTCTCGCCACCGGACAGACCCTTGAAGGTCTTGGAGCTGATCGCCGACTCCACGTCGATTGCGAAGCGCTCCTTCATCTCGCCCGACTTGTTCACGGTCAGCGTGGACCATTCGGCCGTGATGTTGCCGTCCGACAGGATGGACAGATACTTCGAGGTCTGGCTGTTCAGATACGGCGTGACCTCATCCAGCACCCGCGCGCGGACACCGGCCGGCGAGAACACCCGGACGACCTCGTTCTCCAGATCGAGACGACCCTGGCGCACTTTCAGCTCGCCGCGCTTATCCGCGATACCGAGACGGATCTTGTCGATCTGAGCCTGGGAGCCACTGATGGACGTGACGAACGGCGAGGTCTGCGCCTTGAGCGTCTGGATATTCGCCATGTCGTTCTTCGCGTCAGCGATGAGACCTTGCCGCTCGCGGTCTTTGTCGATCAGAACATCGCGCTGGAGGCTCAGAGAGGCCCGCTGAGCGACTTCCTTGCTCAGATCGGTCATGCCCAGCTTGAAGCTGTCATGGGCCTTCTCAGCGGCGCGTGCTGCGTTCTCAGCCTCCTCAGCCTCGATCGTCGCCTTGACGAAGCTCGCCTTTGCATCATCCAGCGACTTCTGGGCTGCCGCACGCGCAGCCGTCAGCTCGCTTGTGGTCAGTGGACGACCACATTCGTTGCACGGGCAGCCGACCTTATGGTCCACGTCCGCAAGCCTCTGGGTCAGCGTCTGCACAACCGTCCGGTTATTCAGCTCCGCCTGGCCGCAGCTGTAGGACAGGTTCTGCGCCCGGATCATTGCCTGTGCGAGCGACTGGAGCTGCGTCTGCTCCTGGCCGACCAGCGCGATCCGCGTGTCGATAGCCTTAAGCTCGGCGGTCAGGCGGTCGATCTCCTCTTGCGGCGCCTGCGCAGCAAAGGTCTTCGCCGCGTTGATCTTGTCGGTCGCCCGCTCGGTCAGCGCCTTGACCTTCACCTGGCGCTCGATATCCCATTCCTTCTCGCGCTGGACATTCTCGTCGCGCTGCCGCTCGAAGCTGGCAAGCCCGATCTCCAGATTGTTCAGCTCGCTCTCCGTCATGGAGACGTCAGTCTTGGCGGCCAGCGCGTTCTCGCGCGCCTTCTTGTAGGCGAGCTCCAGCGCGTTGATACCGGCAGCCTCCTCGATCAGCACCTTGAGGAGCTTGTCGGTCATAGCCGGCAGATCGGGCATCTTCTCCTGACCGGCGTAGATCGAGCCGGCGAACACGTCGAGGGAGGCGCCAATGATCTTGTCGACCACTTCCTGCGTCAGCTTGTCGGTGCCCTTGGTCAGGTCTTTCTCGCCGGCCAGCCCATCGCTGGCAAAGACATGCAGCGCGTTCTTGCCCGTCTTATGCTTCCGGTGGCGCACGATCCGATACTGCACGCCGTCGTCGATCAGAACCTCAACACGGGTGTTCTTCCCGGTCTTGTTATTCACCACGGCATCGCCGGTCTCACCGCGCGCCGTGGTGCCGTAGATCGCCCAGCACAGCGCATCGGCGATCGAGGACTTTCCGGCGCCATTGCTGTCAGCCGAGCTGTCGGCGTTGTTGATACCCTGGATCAGGATGAGGCCGCGATCCGCGAGCGAGATCGTCGCATCGGTCAGGACCAGGAAGTTTTCGATTTTCAGGCTCTGGATCTTCATGTCAGTCCTCAGGCGATTTGGGGTGCGGTCGGCGGCGTGGCTTCAGCTTCCTCGATGGCGCCAAAGCCGATACCGAAGGTGGCCGGCGTGTCATGGAAGGACTTCACCGCATCGAACGGCACGGTCATGCGCTCCTTCACATTCGAGAAGTTGAGGGTAACCTCGAAGCCCTCGGAGGTGACCACAAGGTCTTCCCACCAGGCGTCCAGCATGATCGTCAGGTCTTTCGGGAAGCGCTCGCGCAGAGCGTTCGAGAGAACGACGCCGGGGTGCGTGGTCGAGAAATTGACCATGATCACGCTGTCCTTCGGCAGACCGTTCACGCGGGCTTCGGCCAGCACCGCATACATCAGCGTCCAGAGCGACCGGCGCATCATGGTGCCATAATCGAAGCCCTCGAAGTTGCCGGTCTTCTTGACGATCGCCGAGGTCGCCACCGACGAGACAACGCCAGCCATGACGTTCTCAGAAGGCGCCTTCTCGATGATCGTCGGCGCCTGGAACTTGACCTTGCCGGCCTTGAAATCGCTCAGGGAAATGACTTCGCCCATGTTTCTCTCCTTCAGGCGTTGATCGCAGCGGCGAGGTTGCCGGATGCTGCAGCTTCGTTGATCTTGGACTTGCCGACACCGACGCCCGACTTGACCGAGGCGATCTCCTTGCCGGTCACGACACCTGCCGCGCGCTGGTGGCTGAATTTCTTCGTGCCGTTGCCGACCGAGGCGTCGCGACCGCTGCCTTTCGAGCCGCGACGATCTTCCATGACGTAGGGAACGATCGTGAAATTGTCGCAGTTCTGGTAGGACATCGCCGTGGTGTGCGGCAGCGCGCTGAGGGTCACCGGCTTATCCAGCTGCGCCTCGGCGATGATCTTGCCCTTACTGTCGTATTTCTTGACCAGCGACCGGGTGGTGAAGCTGACCGTGTAAAGCTGTGCCATCTGGTGACCCTTCTCTTATGTATTTGCTTACTTACTTTATACCGCAAACCAGAGCAGCGGTCGGGTGGGATCAGACCTTCTCGACGCGGAAGGTTTTGATCAGCGCTTCCAGCACGTCATAGAGCGCGAACCAGGGCAGCCCGAGCAGGAGGAAGCTAATGGCGACGATGATGAGCGGCGGCCAGCTGATGCCGAACACCAGCGCTGCCAGCATGATCAGGCAGCTCAGCCAGGCGCCAACGGCGTAGACTTTCAGGCTCATCTGGAAGCCTTCGATGAAATGCTTGCGGAACGTCATTTCTTCCTCACTCGGTAACAGCTTGGGTTTCATGCAGCACTTCGATGGAGCGCTTGATCACCGCAGCGGGATCGACGGAGGTCGTCGGCGGCGTGCTGGTGACAAAGGCCTCGATGGACTGCTCAATGGTGATCGCCTTGCCCGGCTGGGCAGAGCGGGCGACCTGCGCGGCGCGGGGCACCTCGATGGACGTGCCGAGCGCGCCCATGTTCGTCAGCTCCTCGCGCAGATCCTTGATCTGTTCGTTCGTCATGGCCGCACCGCGGAGCCGGACATAGTTGCCGGGTGCCGAGAACATGATGTCCTCTTCGGTCATACCGGAGATGTCCACGAACATCGGCGCGAGGCTCGGGTGGTGGGTATAGGTGGTGCTATTCTCATCCACCATCAGGAACCCGGCGCGGGTGCCGACATCGCCCCAGTTGTGGTGCGTCGTGGCGCCGATCGAAATGACGCCGTTACCGAAGTCCTTGAAGTTGTGGTAGTGGCCGGCGAAGACGCGCCGGAAGCCAAAGGCGCCGAGGTCGTTATGGGTCAGACCGTGCGCAGGCATACCAGACAGCACGCCGTCGATGCCGGCATGGATGAAGACATCGACGCCCGAGACGTTGCCGCCACACTGGTCCTTGATGTCCTGCAGGTCGATCAGCAGCTGATCCTTGGTGTTGCGCCAGGGCACGAAGGCGTGCGCGTAGGTGCCATAGCCGACCACGGACGGTTTGTTGAAGATGCGGAACTGGCCGCCGGAGATGCTGATCTGTTCGAGGTTCTGGATCGAGGATGAAATCTCGCTCGTCTCGGCCGACTTGAGGTCGTGGTTGCCGGGAATGGCGTCGATGTCGATTCCCATCATCAGGATCTTCTCGATGGTCTTGCGCAGCGGGTTCAGGACTTCCGGGTCGATCTGACCGCGGGTGTGAAGGATGTCACCGGCGATGATCATGCGGTCGCCACCCTGCTTCTGGAGCTGGTCGGCCGCGCGGGTCATTTCACCAAGGATTCGCTCGAGGCGCGAATTGACGCCGTGCTGGTTCGTCTTGGCGAAGAGGGTGAAGGAGTGAGCGTGAATGTCGCTCAGAACGGCATAGGTCATGCTTACCTCTGGTTTGTATCAGGTCGATTTTACAACCGACCTGACAATTCGTCGGGTGGGAGCTTACGCGGTCTTCGCGGCAGCGACGGTGTTCGAGGCCCAGGACAGTTTCAGCGCCTCGCGCAGACCAGCGATTTCGTCACGCTGGGCGTCGATCGTGGACTTGTCGTTCTCCGAGTCCTGCAGGATCTGCGACGCGGTGGTCAGCAGGCCATCTTCCGGCAGGAAGATCAGTGTTTCCTTGGTGACGATCGGCAGACCGGCTGGGTTGAACTCGATGGTCCGCTTGTGCGTGTTGGCGATGATCTGCGCCTGCGCATCGCGCGCCGAGCGATGAACCAGCGGATCGGCCAGAACCGGCAGCACCAGCTTCTCGAAGTCCTCGGGCGTGGCGCAGCGCGCATTGCCGTTCATGATCACCTTGTCGCCGAGGATCTTGACCGCCCGCTTCACCAGCTCATCCGAGTAGGGCTTCGACACCGGCCAGCGGGTTTCGATCTGCGACCGGATCGAGCGCTTCATCGGCACCACGTTGGTCGGCTCAGGCTGAACCACCACAGGAACCTGTGCCGGCGCGCGGGGCATAATGAATGGCTGCTGCGCAATCACCGGGGTCGGCTGAGCTCCCGCGGGCGTCTGCGGTGCAACCTGAGCGGGCTTCGGAATATTCCAGTTCGGATTGATCTTACGATAGCGATCCTCGAGGGCGTCGCGGATATCACGGGTGTTCTCGCACACGCGCAGCGCAAAGCTCAGGAGCAGCGGCGCAACATCGGCTGCAGCCGAGACCATGTAGGTCTGGTGCCCACGGCCGGCACCGCGGTCATTCGGAACAACCGGGCCGCGAGCGATACTGACCTTGGCGGCCTTGTTGGTCACCGATTTAGCCTCATTCGCGTATTCGCTCCAGAACATCGCGGCGGTCTCCGACACGGCGATGCCGAGGATATCCTGACGGATCACCGCGTCGCCCTCGATGGTCTGACGATCCTTGTAGATCGCGCCGACGAGCATACTGACAGCCATATCCAGCTGACGTTCACTCACTTCGATACGTTTCAATTCAGTCTCCTTTGTGCTTCGTAGGTATCTGATTACTTACTTTTTACCGCAGGTAAGCAGAGAAGTCGGGTGGGATCAGATCGTTTTTGCTACCTGCTCCGAAGAAACAACGAGCTTCTTCAACTCTTCCCGCGAGAAGGAATCCAGGCTGCGATGATCCTTCTTGATCATCATATCAGGCGCCGTAAGTGCCAGATGGATCAAGCGGCTCATCTTGGTGACCGCCGGAAGAATATCCGCACGGCTTGTGGGAAACCGACCAGAGCCGTTCATTCCGTCACGCCGAAACTCATTCATCAGCGAGATCGGATTGTGAAGCCCATTTTCAGACCGCGAACCGACATTCATGTTGTATCCATTCAGCACACGCAGAACGGAAACGGTCGGCGCTTTGTGCAGCAAGATGATACCAGCAGCCATCAATGAAACAGGCCAACGACTCTTTACCGGAGCGATCTGATCAAAAAGGTTCAACTCCTTCTCGAAGTGCTTCATAAGAACAGACACATCGGCCTGGCGCAGAGCGCCCGTGACGCCACAGAACTCCGCAGCAGAGCGCAGCGCCTCCACAAACTGGCCGGCACGCATCCAGGGGGTCTCAAACAAGAAGCCACCCACCTTCATAACACTCTGAACGGTATGTGCGGATGTCTTCACCGCCTTACGGCTGTCGTAGCTGGAATAGAGGCGATATTCCTCATCATCACCATTCACCGCAGGGTCGACGATCTGAAAGACTGTCATCCGCACCATCGCAGGTGCGATGGATGGATTGTTCAGCCAGAAAAGCCGGCGTGTGTGTCCATTCAGGAGAACCTTTTCGCCGTTCATCTTCACCAAACATGCCAACTCCAGATGCTCTGGTTGCACTGGCATCAGGTGTTTGGTGCTGCGAAGCTCCGTATCGCGCTGATGCGCGTTCTCGCGGAAGTCATTCTTGAGATCCTCGAACGACACATTTGCGTTGAAGATATTAAAGCCGCCAAACTTGACGGGAATGTCACCCGCGATCGGCGCGATGATCTTGGCGGAGACGACTTTAAGGGCTGCGATACTCATGCCTATTGCCTTGTTTTGATTGCTTTCTGCAATCAAATTACCGCACTAACAGCAGCATGTCGGGTGGCACTTTTAGTCTTTTTCACCGGCCGCACCGAGCCCAGCTGGATGATGAACTTGTCGAGCGACAGGTAGCGCTGGAGGGCGCCTCCGCGCGATGCGTAGTTGAGCATCGGCGCGGCGTAGAAGTCGGCGAGAGTGGCGATGTAGAGGTCGCCAGTCTCCTTGGTTTGGATCCCGACCAGATAGACGCCCTCGGTCCTGAGACGGATGAGGGTGTCGTAATCGAGAGCCCAGGAGGCGACCCCTTTCTGGATCGCATCAGCGAGAGACTTCTCGCCACCCCGGAACATCTCCGCTTGCTTGCGGAAGGCAATGTAAATCTCCTTACCGCTCGGGAGCTGGAAAACGCCCCCATACAACCTGCGACCGTTCTTGATCAGGCGTTTCGCTTGCTTCGGCTGGAACATGGTGCGGGTTCTCCCAGTCATAGAGACCTTGCGCGCCGCGCACCGGGATCGGTTCCTCGAACTCGTAGGGATCGGTCAGCCGCCAGGCGTAGAAGCCCTCCTGCCACCAGCCGTAGCTCTGCTCCTCGTTGCTGACCTCCTCGATGAACTCCTGGGTCATCAGCTCAACGCTGTCGATCCGGGCCGTTCCGACCATGTAGCCATGCGGCAGGTCGAGAAGGTTCTCAGGCAGCCCCAGGCGCTCGTAGTAGCTCTGGAACTCCTCATCCGCAAAGTGGGCGCGCTGCTCAGGCTTGATGGTCTTAGTTGACGCGATGCCGATCCGCTGTCCGATCACCGACCGTGGCGCGGGCCAGGTCCGTGTCTCAAAGACCTTGCAGCCCTTCACGATAAGCGTCGCAAAGGGTTGCCAGATTGATAATGCCTTCATGTGCTCTCCAGGTTCGCTCTGGTTTATTATACCCCAAGCGAACCTGAATTTCGGGTGGGGTTTATGAGGTCACGTCGCTTTCGGACTCGGGCGCGACCTCAGTTCCCTCAATATAAGCCACGATCTCAGGCTCGTAGTTGGCCGGCAGCAGCTTGGTCAACTCCTGGAAGGCGCCAGTATCCCGGATCGCTTTTGCAAGCGTGTCCTTCGGATACTGCTTGCCACCCCACTCGACGCTGCCAGCCTTGCTACCAGCGGTCAGGATCTTCTGCTCGCTCAGGAACTCGATCATGGACTTCTCACGGTCGAACCGGCCGGTGCCGTCAGGCTCGAACATGAAGAACCACGTTGCCTCTTTGAACGGCCGCGCCACCTTGTTCTTGATGAACTTGCCGGTGACCTGCATTCCGACGACCTCAGTGCCCTTCTTCACCTGACTGGCCGAGAGCCACAGGCGCTGCGAGAAGTAATAGGCAGCAGCTTCGCCGCCGGTGGTCTTGCGCGGATCACCGAACATGACGCCGATCTTCGTCCGCAGCTGGTTCAGGAAAATAACGCAGACGTTGTATTGCTCCGCGATCATCGAGACGGCGGGGAAGTGGGCCGAGGTTGCCCGCGCCAGCGCGGTGTTGTCGTTCATGTTGCGATCTTCGGCCGTGCGCTCCTTACCCTTGCTGTCGGTCAGCACGGATTGCGGGACCATCGCGGCCAGGCTGTCAAAGACCCAGCAGATCGGCGCTTCGGGCGGGATCAGCTTCTTGTCACGGATGGTCTTTACGGCGAGGTGGAAGATGTTGATCGACTCCTCGAAGGTCTTCGGCTTCTTGTAGACGAAGCGACCCGGCGTGATGTCGAGTCCGAGGCGAGGCGCCAGGGCGATCGAGAAGGAGCGCTCGTGGTCCATGAAGCCTGCAACGCCACCGGCAGCCTGAGCCGCAGCCATTGCAGCTGTTGCGATTGCGGTCTTGCCAGAGCTGGGCGGCCCCGCGATTTCGATCATCCGACCGACCGGCAGGCCTGCTTCCCAGCGAGAACCGGAAGCGTCATTGAGGACCGGGAAGCCCGTATCCAGGTAATGCGAGACCGTAGCCTCTTCATCATTCTCGCCAATGACGCTCATAAGGGCGTTCATCACGTCCTGTGCGCTTTTTGCGGATTTGCTCATATGTAAGCCCTTACTTAGCTTGGTGCTCGTGGTTATGCCGCTTGAAGCGCAGCGGCGCGCGTCGCCACGGGGAACACCGAGATCCAGACCTCGAAGTTATCCGTGAAGCTCTTGAACAGGAGGAGCTCACACATCTTGCGGAAGTTCTCCGCAGAGGGCTCGCCGGCGAAGACACTGAGGTTCTTCGGTGCGGGACGCGCCGTGGTGTTGAGGTCAACCAGTTTGATGTTGAAGTCGAAGGCGATGGCTTTCGCCTCATCCTCGACCAGATCGCGCTGCCATTTGGGCAGCTTCTTGAAATCGACGGTCTTCTCCAGAACCACCTGATTAAGGAAGTCGTTGAAGCTGCCGTAGGTTTCGAGGAACTCCAGCGCGCGCTTATCGCCGATACCACCGACGCCGCTGATATTGTCGCCCTTGTCGCCCATCAGAGCCTTCATCTGGACGAATTTTGCGGTCGTGCTACAGCCGGTGAACTCCTCGAAGTCCGACACGGCGATGCGCTTCTTTGTCACCGGAAACTCAACAGCCACGTTTGGTTTCACGAGCTGGAGCCAGTCACGGTCCTCAGTCAGCAGCGTCACCCGGGCGCCCTGGCTGGTGTAAAGGTTGGTCAGGATCGCCGCGAGGTCGTCAGCTTCCATGTTCTCGGCCTTCACCTGTGCGATGCCGAGGAAACTCAGAGCCTTCTCAATATGCGGCCGCTGCGCGTTGTAAGCGCGCTTGCTTTCCTTGCGGGCAAGGTCGTGCTTCGTCTCCTCCTTCTCGCGGTTCTCCTTGTATTCAGGGAACATCGCCTTGCGCCAGGAGAGACCATCCCAAAGGACGATCGGGGTCGCGAAGCTGTATTTGGAGATGTAGCCGCGGATCGACCGCAGAAAGCCGTAGATCGCCTGCACCTGCATGGTTCCGAGCGTCAGGGGTTTGATGTTCTGCATCTGGTGGCCGATGCTGTTGCCGTCGATGATCAGATATTGGCGCTGCAAGCGTTCTCTCCTATGAAGAAGGGGTGGGCGTGTGAGGCCCACCCCTGACCTGTGCTGGTCCTGTGGTCGGCGCTGTTAGGCGCCGATCGCGTTCAGCTCAGCGAGCAGGCGCTCTTGCTCATCCTGCGGCAGGTCACCGACCGAGGTCGAGGCGCTGACAGTTTCCACGGTCGCAGCGGGAGCCGGGGCCGGCGTGGCCGGGACAGCAGCTGCCTGCTGTTGTGCCATCTGCTCCAGCACGCGACGACGGATTTCAGCTTCGACCGGATCGACAGCCGGAGCTGCGGTGACCGGAGCTGCAGGTGCAACCGGCGCAGGGGCGGCCGGCGCAACCGGAGCATCAGCAACGGTGGCAGCGGTCGAGGTCAGAGCAGCAACCGGGGTCACGGGCGCGCCGATCTTCGGGATCTGGATACCAGCGATCTGCGCCACAGCGGTCAGAGCTTTCTGCTCGTCGCCGCGGAAGTAGTTCGACTGGATGAACTCGTCCAGCTTCTCCGAGCTGTCGATCTGCTGCTGCGTCACCGATTTGAACGGCTTGCCTGGGATCTGCGGCATCACCTGGACGTCATAGGTGGTGTTCAGACCCTTGCCGGTCTTGGTGATGGCGATGTCAACGCCGGCGTTGTGGTCGAGGATGTTGATGCCCGAGTCGTCATACAGGTTCACCAGATCCATCACCTTGCCGAAGGTCGTCGGCGTCAGCTCGAGGGTCTGCACTTCGTCATTGTTGTCACGGCTGACGATGTTCAGGATGATCGACTTGCGCGCTTTCCACTCCTCGAACAGCTTCTTGCTGTCCTCGTCGTAGGCATTGGCAATCGCCATGTCGATTGCAGCTGCCAGAGCCGACGGACGCTGGAAGCAGATCTCTTCCGAGCCGACGACGGCCAGCGGCTTGGCATTCGCATCGGCCTTGATCCAGTGAACGCCGAGTTCACGGAAGAAGTTCGGGTTCTCGCCAGCGACTTCCGGCAGACCCTGCCAGACGCCCGGTGCGATGATGCGGATGACGTTGCGGCCCTCTTTCAGCTTCGAGAGCTTGGAGTTGCCACCTTTGTATTTCGCAGCCGATTGCGAAACGAGCTTCTTGAGAAGCGGGTTCAAAGCCATTGCTTTTCCTTTCAGAGCATTGTGCTTGGTAGTGCGGACGTGCTTAGCTATCTAGCTAAATACTTTATACCGCGGTCGGGTGAGGTTGTCTCATGGGATTTGATACAACCTCTTTGCTCCCACGATCAGGCTGCGAGGGGCAGCTCGGGCGTGAGGGGCAAATAGCGCGAGGCCAGCGCGGCAGCATCAGCGGCTGCGGCTTCTTCGGCCTTCGATTTGTTCAGGAGTTCCGCGGCGCGCTGCTTGTCGTCTTCGGCGGCTTTCGCCTGTGCGGCAGCGTAGTCGTTCAACTTCGCACGGATCGTTGCCATCGGCGCGGTGATGGTGGCGATCGAGGGCTCGGACTTCAGACCCAGTGCGATGAGGATTTTGTTGATCAGGTTCATGTGCTTCTCTTTGGGTTGGGTGCGGTGTTTGGTTCGCTAGGTAAGTGCTTACTTATTATTTCGTCAGCACTTACAAAGCAAGTGGGATTTACGCTGCTTCTGCGCTTTCGGAGTTCTCACCAGCGCGCAGACGGGCACGGGCGAGGGCGGCCGCTTGAGCGGATCCGCGAGCCTCTTCGGCAGCGGTGACAGCCTTGATCGTGATATCGCCCTTCATCTCCTCGCGGGAAATCAGACCCATCTGGACCAGCATGTCGCGCCGGTGACGGAAAGCCTCGGTCGCGATCTTGGCGGTGGACTCGACGCGCTTCGCTTCGTTGAGGGACTTCTTCATGGCGATCACGCGCTCGTGGCGCGCCACCAGCTTCTCAAGGAGCGCCTCGGTCACCTTCTCGCCATCAGCTGCAGCCTTGTCGCGCAGCATCTTGTAGACGGCCGCCTCGGTGTTCTCCAGCAGGAGCTTCACCACGTCGACCTGGCGCGAGGACTGCGACGCCAGCACGCCATAGTGGCTGAAGAGGGATGCTTGCTGCATCATCGCGGTCGAGAGGTCGTTCGTGGAGAACGCCAGATCGCGTTTCAGCTCTGCGGCGTCGATGAAGTCGCGGACGGTATAGCCCTGGGGCTTCATCACGGGATCAGCCGTGGTCTCGGTCATTTGGAACGCTCCGTTGTTTGCATGTATTTGGCGAGCTGCCGGCGCTTGCTCTCGCGGCCGGCAATCATATCCTCACCAGGCAGAAGCCCGATGCTTTGAAGGCGCGCGGAGACCTCCATAACATCGCCGAACTCGCGCGCCAGGCGCTGCGCGTTGGTCAGCTCCTGACCCGGCTGGATCTCTTCGACGCCGAAGCGCAGCATCTTGGTGGCGCGCTGTTGAACCTCGGCACACTCCTCGATGAGGATCTCCAGCAGCTCGCGCTGGTGGGGTGTCGGTGGCGGGAAGGGTGAGACGAAGCGGTCCTTCGGCAGGATCACAGGCACGTCGAGGTCGAAATCAATCGCCGTCTGTGTCCGAGGACCGCGCAGCGCCCATAACAGGAAATTCTGCAACTTCACGAAATCAGCTCCTTTGCTACGGCGAACACCTTGTTCATGCCGTCTTGTTTCTCCGGGGCGTGGTAAATCTCGCCAGCGTTGAAGCCGATCACCACGTTGGCATCGAGGTCTTTGAAATAGACCACATCACCAGCCACATCAGACGCCTTGCCGCGGAAGGCGGGCATGAAGGCGCGAACAGCCTGGGATCCGAGGAGCACGATCACGGTTGGCTTGATCATCTCCACCTCGCGGTCGAAATACGGCTTGTAGGTGCCGATCTCTTCGGCGTTCACCTGCTTGCCAGACTTCGGACGCTTGATCAGCGAGGTCCAGTAAACGTCAGCCATCGTCATGTCGGCTTCGTTCATCGCCTCGAGGACCGCGTTGTAGGAGCGCGAGATACCCATCGTGCCGTTTGCCTCTTCTTCGGCGTTCGGCGCATCGGTCACGACCATGATCTGCGCGGAGCGACCGAAATGCGGCTTAGCCGGGATACCATCGCCGCCGGCGCCAGGGCCGTGCGTGGTGCGGTATTCATCAACCAGCTGGAGAAGCTCGTCGCGCGTGGTCTTGTCGCGGTGCATCTCCCGGTAGATCGGGACGTAATCGCTCACCAGACCAGGCAGGAGCTCGATCTGATCACGGATGCGCTGCGGGTCGTTGGCAGACAGCTGCGTGGGCTCGATGTCAGCAAATGCACCGACACGATCCAGAGCATCCTGCGCCTTCGAGTTACAGGCCCGCTTCTCGACCCGGTTGATGAAGTCCATCTTGTCGGTAAAACGGCCGGCCTCACGCGCCTTCAGGATCGCTTCGGCCGTCTTTACCGAGATACCCTTGATGCGCTGGAACGGGATGACGACCTCGTTGGAGATCCGCGACAGCTCGAAGCGCGCCGACGACTTGTTGATGTCGGGGAAGGAGATCGTGACCCCCTGGCCTTTTGCATCGCGCATCAGACCGAGCAGCTTATCCTCGCCCAGCATCGTCATAGCGGCCGCATAGAACTCCAGCGGGTGGTTCACCTTGAGGAACATCGCCTGGTAGGAGATCAGCGAGTAGGCAGCGGCGTGCGACTTGTTGAAACCGTAGCCGGCCCAGCCTTCGATTTGGGTGAACAGCTCGTCTGCCCACTTTGGATCCGCGCCGACTGTCGCCACGCAACCATCCACGAATTTCTGACGCTGCTTCGCCATCTCTTCGGGCAGCTTCTTACCCATGATCTTGCGCAGCTTGTCAGCTTCGGGGCCGGTGTAACCCGCCACGCTCTGCGCCACCTTCATAACCTGCTCCTGGTAGACCAGAATGCCGTAGGTGGCCTCGGTGAAGTCCTTCGTGTTCGGGTGGATGTATTCGACCGTCTCGTCGCCGCGCTTGCGCTTTGCGAAGCTGTCCATCATCCCGGACTCCATCGGACCCGGCCGGTAGAGCGCGGTGCAGGCGGTAATATCCTCGAAGGTCACCGTGCCGGTCAGCGAGCCGAGGTCGCGCAGCAGCTTCTTCATGCCACCGCTCTCGAACTGGAAGATGCCGGTGGTCTTGCCTTCAGCGAACGCCTTCAGCACATCGGGATCATCGAGCGGGATCTGGTTGATCGCGAGCCGCTTGCCGGTGCCTTCTTCGACGTAATCGAGCGCCAGCTTGATCACGTCGAGCGTGGTCAGCCCCAGAAGGTCGATCTTGACCAGACCCTGATCCTCGATCACGCGCTTGTCCCAGTTGACCACCGCGTCCTCTTTGCGCTTCTCGACCACGGCGAAGTCGGTCAGCGGCTCAGCTGCGACCACGATGCCGGCGGCGTGCTGCGACAGGTTGCGGATCGAACCCTCGAGGCGCTCCATGATCGGCCAGATGTCCAGATACTTGCTGGCAAAGTCGGCAATCTCACTGACGTCCTCGCGCGCCTTCGGCAGATCGACCGACTGGCCGTGCAGCTTCGGGACAAATTTCGACACCGAGTAGTCACGTTCCGGGATGCCCATCACGCGGCCAACGTCACGCATCGCAGACGCGGCGCCGAGCGTGCCGAAGTTAGAGACACCGGCCACCTTGTCAGCTCCGAACTTGTTGATCAGGTAGGTCACAATCTCATGCCGGCGCTCCGACATGAAATCGAGGTCGGCATCAGGAAGGTCGAGGCGTTCGGGGTTGATGAAGCGCTCGAACAGCAGGCCGAACCGGATCGGGTCAATGTCGGTGATACCCATCAGATACGCGACCAGCGAGCCTCCGACCGAACCGCGGCCCGGGCCAACAAGGATGCCGTTCGACTTGGCATAGCGCACGATGTCCTGCACGGTCAGGAAGTAGGGCGAGAACCCGAGCTTCTCGAGGACACCCAGCTCATACTTGAGCCGCGGCAGGTAAACCTCCAGCTGCTCTTTCGGGCTCGGGATGTGGCCGAACATCGGCTCTTTGAACCGATCAGCGAAGCCCTTCTGGCACTCAGCCACAACAGCCTTGAACTCGTCGGCGGCCAGCTTCGGCAGCGACGGCGGTTTCTTCTCCCAGACATAGGTCGAGGCGTTGACGAAGGTCACCGTCTCCTGCAGTGCTTTCAGAATAAGCGCGCCAGCATCAGGGATGCCCCGCCGGACCAAATGCTCACCGCAGGCCTTTGCCTCGGTGATGAAGCTCTTGAGATCCATCGGATGCAGGTCGCGGTTATAACGCGAGCGGAACCAGCCATCGGAGGCTTTCGTGTTCTCACAGACCGCCGTCATAATCTCCTGCGCATCAGCCTCGCCCTCAGCGTAGAGGGTCGGCCGGATCGTCAGCAGAGGCAGCCCGCGCGTCTTATGCAGCTCCATCGAGAGCTTGTTGATCCGGCCATAGTAGGGCGTGTTGACTGCGACGATCGGCAAATACGCGGTGGCGCCGAAGGCGACTATCTCATCCAGAATCTGGTGAAAGTCGCGATGCTGGAAGATACCTTGCTCGTCGCCCAGAACCAGCGCGTAATCGTTATGGTTCAGGTTGGAAATTTCCGCGACCACATCAGCCCAGTCGAGCTTGGCGGTGTAGTAGAAGCGAGGCTCTTCGTTCGCCAGGGTCAGCAGCCGGTAGATCGCCTTCAGGCCATCCTCAGAACGCGCATACATGGTCAGGAAGTAGGCCTTCGGCATGTGCTTCTTGGTCTCCTTCAGATCCTTGTTCGGACGCCACTGAGCGTCTTCCGAGATCCGCAGGCGCACACCGATCAGTGGCTTGATGCCGGCGTCTTTGGCCTTGTTCGAGAAGTCCACCAGCCCGGTCACAGACATAGTGTCCGTGATCGCGACAGCCTTCTGACCGACCTTCTCGGCCTCGCTGATCAGGTTTTTCGCGGAGATGATGCTCTCACCCAGCGAAAAATCAGAGCGAGAGGCAAGCATGGTGAACATAGGTAAGCCCTTACTTAGCTAGTGGCGCAGACTAACCGCGCTGGAGTTTGACGTGATCACCCTCGATCAGAACCGCGCCGCAATGACTCAGGATCTGAAGGGCGTAGCGAGTGTAGACGCCGGCGGTCTCGCCGTTCAGCTTGCGGTAAGCACCGAGCGCCTCAGAGAGCTTCGACCGGGTGATGTTGCCGGTCGCCAGGATCAGGTGACAGATGATCCCAAGAGTGCCATCTGACACGCGATATGGGTTCTGGCCTGTGGTCATGGCGTCACGGATCTCCATTTCGGTCTTACCGCTTTCGTCTAGCATCTTCTGCACTTTTACAGGTAATGCGTCACGGTTGCGGGTGGGAGTTTTCACATTGTAGAGGCTGCGCAGCTGTGCCAGTGCGCGCTCATGGACCGGCTGGCACTCGGCCGCGAACACACAGGCGCCGCAGATGTCATCCTTGGCGAAGGAGAGCGCAGACCCAAAGCAGCCAGGGGCATAGGCGGGCTTTTCAATCATGGGTCGTCAACTCCTTCACTTCATCGACCAGGCGGTATCTGGAGCACCGGCTGAGCCCGAACATTTCCGTTAGCATCGTCAGCGTCAGTCGCCTCGGAGGCAGTGTCTTGATGCCCATTCCAGCACCGTGCGCGGCCTTGGCGTTTGCAGCCTCGACCTCCACCGCCAGCGGCTCTGGCGTATCCTTCAGCAGATCGACCATCAGTCTCATGCGCTCATCCATGTGATCGAGGATGTATTGCGCGGTCTGAGACCGGATAATCTCACTCTCGACCGAGGGATCCTCGGACGCGAAACAGCCAATCAGCTCGTCGCCTTCGGCGTTGACCTCATTCAAAGACTTCTGGCTCAATGCCGTTCTGGGGCCATGAAACCGAGCGAGTTTCACAGCCCTGTTTCGGATCGAGACATAGAGGACGGTCTTGAAATCGGCGCCTCGGTTCGGATCGTATTTCTCGACAACTCGCATCCAGACCAACCAGAACTCCTGTTCGAGATCCTGCACAGATAGGGAGGCGCCGAAGACGTAGTAAAATCGCCGGTGATAGACCCGGGCAAGCCTTTCGACTTGCCCGGACACCGCTTTATGATCGCGGTAATTCATGCTGCAGCGCTACCCGCAGCGCCGAAGACGCGGCTCGAGTATTCCTGGACGACCTTCTTATCGACACGCGGCAGACGGTTCGCAAAGGCCAGCTCGATACCCTGGGTCCAGTCTGCACCGAAGGCGACACCAACCTCCGCGGCCGAGATCATTTCGCGCGGCGAGATCGTCATGCTGATCTTGCCTTCCTTGAAGGCCTTGCGCACGTCGCCGGCGAACTTGACGATCTTCTTGGCGGCCGGGGCAGGGATGCGAACCTTCGACTTGAGGATGTTCTCCTCGATGGTCGGATCCATATACTCGACCTCCTCGGTGATCCCGAAGCGCGAGTAGTTGGCGGCGTTCTGCATCAGCGTGCCTTGATAGAGGCCGGTTTCGTCGCCGCAACCGTTGGTGTTGCCGGTCGCGAAGAAGCGAAAGTCCGGGTGCGGGATGATCTTGCGCAGGTGCGGCGGCGCGTCTTTGATCAGGAGCGCCTGGCCTTCCATCACCGGCTGGTAGACCGCGGTCACCGACGGCATGGCGAAGTCATATTCGTCGGCGATGTAGACCCAGCCGTTGATCATTGCCATCGGCAGCGGCCCGAGCTGGAACTCGGTGGCGCCATCTTTCACGATCCACTGGCCGAGAACGTGGCTCTCTTCCATGTTGATCGTGTGCTGGACGCGCATGACCGGCCGGCGGGTGCGAGCCGCGACCTGCTGGATCACGGTCGTCTTACCCGTGCCGTGCATACCCCAGAGATAGGTCGGCTTTTTCAGCGCGATGCCGACCAGAACCTTTTTCAGGAGGTCGATATTAAACACATAGTCCTTGTCCACCTCGACCAGATAGTTGAGCGAGTCGCCCGAGTGACCCGAGAGCACCTGCACCGGGATCGGCTGGCCGGCCTTATTCATCGCGGCCGGCGCGGTGCCCAGCTCAAAGACCTCGTGCATCGGATGCAGCGCGACCGAATAGGCGGCCTGCAGCTGCGGGGCTGCGCTGGCAGTGTTTGCGGCTGCGGTGGCGCGATCCTTCAAGTCGGCTTGCTCCTTGTCACGACGGCTCTTTTCGAGCGTGTAGATCGCGAACGGGCTGAGCAGAGGAGCGTCAGGCCACTCTTCCTGATACCGCTCGATGGTCCATTCAGTCGCGTGGAACTGCTTGATGTGGCTCTGAACCGCGTGAACCATCACGCCATCAATCTCACACTTGATCTTGTCCTGAATGGTCGGGATGGTCTGTGCTTCGTTCGTCATTTCGTCCTCTTTTTGCTTTGTGCTTTGTTCGTCTAAGTAAGTGTTTACCTAACAGACGAACAGAGCGCTAGTGGGAATAGTATGTCCTTACTTACTTCCTCAGTTCGTAAGAATCCGCTTGAGCTCACCCATCACGGCGCCGGGCAGGTCTTCCACACGGTTCAGGACCAGGCTGCGCGGGTAGAAGTTCTGGACAGCGTTCGAGTTGATGCCGATGCCGACCGTCTCGACGCCGATCCGCGTCAGGTTCTTCACCGTGGCCTTGAGGTGCGGCCCGGAGTTGGTGCCGACCGGCTGACCATCCGACAGGACCAGCATCACCTTACGCTTCTCACGGCGCGGGATGAGCCGCAGGGCTGCATACTCGAGGCTCTCGCCATCGGTGTTGTTGTTCAGTCCATACTGCACGTTGACCTGATAGGCGATGCGGCGCTTGACGGCTGGGGTGACGCGCTCGGCGAACTGCTTATAGATCGGCATCACAATCGTGCTGTTGCGGCAGAAGTGAATGCCCTTGTTATACTCCTCGTGGAACTGCCGCGTTGCAGCCGACGACAGGTTGCCGGTCGTGAACCCGATGATCTCATTCGGGATGTTCACGCGCTCCAGCGTCTGAGCCAGAGCGTAAGCGGCCTGCATCGCAGTCGCCATCTTCGCACCGCCCATAGAGCCGGAGTTGTCGACCAGCAGCATAACGGCCGTGTCCTTCGACAGATGCTCCTCTTTGCGCTGGAACACGCGCGGGTCACCCTGCAGCACCCGGTAGAGCGATGCGGAATGCAGGCGGCCGGTGCGGTGACCAGGCGTGCGGACAGACAGCGACTGCGCTGCCATCAGACGCTCGATCTCCTTCTGCATCGGCCCGATCATACCGCCGACCTTCTCATCCAGCTCCGGCACCCAGTGGTCGCGCATATTGGCTTCGTTGGGCTCAAAGACCTCGATGCGGTCCTCATCCTTGGTGAACACCGAATAGGACGACTCACCGACCGACTTCTGAGCCATCTGCTCGATCTGCTGCGCCATCGCGTTGCTCAGGTCGAGCGGCGTGAACTGAGAGGGGTCCATGTCGAACATCGACTTGCCTGTTTCACCACCGGCGCCGTCATGGTCTTCCTGACCCGCGCTCTCATCGTCCGATCCAGCGTTGGTGTTGCCGGCGATGTCCTCGTATTCTTCCTCATCTTCGCCCTGACCCTCGCCAAGACCTTCGCCATCGTCCTCTTCGCCTTCTTCGTCCTCTTCGGGCTCACCTTCACCGGCAGAGCCTTCTTCCTCACCTTCCTCTTCTTCGCCTTCTTCCTCTTCACCAGCGCCCTCGCCAGCACTCTCTTCCTCTTTCTCCTCCTCTTCGGGCTCACCTTTACCAGCGCCTTCCTCGGCCTCAGGCTCACCCTCTTTCTCGCCTTCTTCCTCTTCGCCTTCCTCGCCGGCACCCGAGCCCTCTTCAGCCTCAGGCTCCTCTTCGGCCTTCTCGGGCTCTTTCTTGCCCTTGCCGGTCGAACCTTCTTCCTCGTCCTCAGCGCCCTCTTCGGCTTCACCTTCACCAGCGCCGGCGCTCTCGCTCTTTTGCGGCTCGCCTTCTTCCTCGGATTTGGTGTGGTCGCGCTCACCAGTGCCGTCACCAGCACCAGCTTCCTTCTCGGGCTTGTCCTCAGACTTGCCTTTCTGGGCCTTCTGCTGCTGTTGCTGCTGCTTTTTAGCCTGCTCCTGCTTCTTCTTCTCCTCCTCTTCCTCCTGACGCTTCTTCATGTGGAAGAGGATGTCGTGGATCTCCTGCGCAACCTCGAGGGTCTGGGTGGTCTTGTCGGCCGTCTTGATCAGCTCAAGCGCCTCGTCAGACATCGCCATGTGCAGGTTCTCGATCATCGGATGCTTCCAATAACCGTTCTTGTCCATGAACTCCTGGAAGATCTCCTGACCGGAGAGCGCACGCATCATCGGCACGATCAGATAGGAGAACTCCATATTCTGATTGCCTTTGGCGCTAACCACGGCCGGTGTGGTGATCTTCTCGAGGAAGTGCTTGTGCAGGCGATCGAGGTTCGCCTGCGAGCCAGGGAAGGTCTTGACGATCTGGCGCTCGATCATCGTGTCCTCGATGATGTTGTGGGACATCATCAGCGCCTGGCCTTCTGGGGAGAATTTGTCGAGCTTTTTGCCATCACCGCCGTAGTTTGCCCAGTCGGTGAACAGGACGTGCGCGACTTCGTGATCCACGAAGCCGGCCACAGCGGAGATGAAGTCAGACGACGCATTGTCAGGGATCGACGGAATGTTCACGATCTCTGGCTTGTTCGTCTTCGGGTTAGCGGTGACGTAAGCCTGAGTGCCGCGCTGCGTCACCTTCAGGCCGCGGCCCGTCAGCATCGGGACCAGCTTGGTAATCACTTCACGGAGCTCTTGGATTTCGCGGTTCATTGTCTTTCCTCTCTCAGCGTGTTCTGTCGTGTTTAACTAAGCACTTAGTTATCACGACACGCAAAAATAGTCGGGTGGAATGATAGCGGCGTGACCCGAGGACGTCAGGATCACCAGTTTGCGAGTTGTTGATCCGTGTTCAGTGACCAAATGAACACTTGCGGACCCAAGATCCAGATTGGACTCGATCATGTGGGTCGCAAGAACATCGTGCGCGACGTCCTGAGAGACGGCCGCGGTTTCGAGAGGGTTGTAGCTTTGATGGTCAAGCATCTTTATTCTCCAAGGAGATGAGTTGAAGATAAAGGCGAGCATCCGCTCGCCCTTCTTTTATACTGGCTACCAGAAGGTTAATCCGCGCGCTTATTTGCCGAGAAAACTTCCTTCAGTCGCTCGCGCGTTTCAAATGCCAACGGCGACTTTGTATTCATGTGCTGGCGCGCGATTGCAAGGATCTGACGCTCAGTTTCGGTCTCATGTGCTCCGAAAGTATCACGGATCGCTCCGATCACATCTTCGCTGTAATATTGGCGCAGTGCCGGCATCATCACAGCTGCAAGGTCAAGGTCCAGGGCTTTCGCCATAGCTTCGACACGATCAAGCGGAAGTTTCGTAGTCCCGTTCTTCAGAAACGTCATGACGTTCTTGGATGGAAAACCCACCTCTTCGGCTACGTCGCGCTGCGTCTTCCTATTGGAAATATCTTGCAACCTTGCAGCGATAAGTGTCGCGACTTCCGACAGGTTTACTTCTTTCATTTCATTCTCCACCGCTGTTTCTAAGATCCTCTGCTACTTTTCTGCTCTCTTGTTTATAAACCGAGTAGCGTAACAAGTCGCATGGGATGTGAAATAAGCGCTTACTTTCCGGTTATCGTTGCCACGTTCTACGAGTTGAAGGAAAGTTCACCAACTCAGTATTTTACATAATTATCATTATGGGTCTCTGAGTATCACTCATCAATAAGCCTAATGCGAGCCTCGCGTCGCGCATCCCGCGCCAAACTTCCGGCAGACTTTGACGGATCGAACACGGCATCCACCTGGCCTGACAGTCTAGCTTTACGACCGACCTTTGGTCTTTGCGCTTCCTTGAACGCCTCCTGCAGCTCTTCGTTGTTCTTCCGCCACCATCCGATCTTGACGCCGGTCACTCGGCGTCCGGTCTTAATAGGAACCATACTGACATTGAAAGGCGCAAGAGCGTTGATCTCTTGAGAGGAAGGCTTGAGAACATGGATATTGAGGTCGCCGAACGCTTCATATTTCCCAACCTCGACGCCCAGGATCGAACGAAGCTCTCCGAGGTCGAAATCTTGGGTGATCTTGTGGTGCAAGCCGGTCCACTGGCAAGCATTCTCGTAGAGGCTGACGGCGTATTTTGATGAGAATGCCATCAGAACAGGCAGTGCGATCTTACCCCAGATCGCCGAGTCTCGAAGGATCTCTACCAGCCTCTTATCGAAGCTGTATGTCAGCGTTCCAGCTGGCCTGTTTGGATCACTCATATCATTACCGCCGAGGAACTGGACACGACGAACAACACCATCCTTGAGTTTCACCGTTAGCACGGTCTGCATAAGCAGCAGAACCGCCTCGTCAACCTGAGCTAAGCCGCGATGTCCGTCTGAGCGAAGATCCGCCAACTCGATGGTGTAGTCTCTTCCCTCTTCGATGCCCTGTCGGTGCGCGTTATGCCAGAGGATCGTGATCGCCCGGCGGGCGTTCAGAGTGAGATTCTGGTGTCCAGTGATCTGTATAAGCTCGCTAGGCTTGATCGCCTCACCGAACTGAGGCTTGATGTCCATCACCCTGCGGGCCAGCGGCTTATCTGACATTCTGCACCTGTTCAGATCCCTCGTTTTTCACCTGGATAGCAGTTCAAGTTGCTCGTTTTTCAGCGAAAGAATTGTTCAAGTTCCTCGTTTTTCGCCATCATGGGACTCACGGATACTCATGAAACGAATCAATACCATCCGATTCGCTCGTTTCAAGCAAGTTTGGAGTGTCTGTGGATAAGAATCCAGCCACGTTCAAGGCTCTCGTTGCTCAGTTCAAACTCCTCGTTTTTCGGTTCAAACTCCTCGTTCTTCAGAGCAGGAACCTCGTCGCACAGCCCAGAAACCTCGTTTTAAGCAAGCTAACTAAATGATTTCAGGGCCAAAATCAGCCCTGAATCTTGAACATCTGAAAAGATGAATCCTGAAGGTTTAACGGTTTACCATAGATCCTCTGAAAAGAGGTCGCGGTCGGAGCGCTCGGCCTCAGAACGAAGCTGACGCTGGCCGGCGCGGTGAGCGATGTGCTTTGCCATCACGCGGTTGACGAACCGGCCTTCGCTGGTGAGGAAGCCCTGGCAGGCAGGGACGATCATGTGCCGGGGAAGCTGCATCGCATCCGCAGCCGCCATCACATGACCATGCCGCGCAGGCTGAGGAAGGGAGATGGTGACACCCTCGACCTGAATAGCGGCCGCGACGATCATTTCAGGCCACTCCACGGTCTTGTTCTGGAGCTGCACATGGTCGGCCGCCAGCTTCTCGACGCGCTCCTTCATGCCTTTCAGAGCACACTCCAGGCACGAGACCGAGCCCTTGGCGCCGCTGAACCGCTCCTCACAGACAACGCACGTGCAGGTATAGAACCCGGGCGCGAAGCCGCCGATCGGCCAGCACTTCATCTTGTCCAGCTCGGCTGTCTTGAAAAGCTCGTTCATTTGTCGACCTCGCCATTCTTGTCGTCGCGGAAGCGAACGAAGCGCGGGTGACGAAGCGAACCATCCTTGGTCACCTCATGGAACTCAACCTCGATCAGCCGGCCGAGAAGGATGCCCGGCTCTGCGATCGGGAAGAAGGTCTCGCCTTCATAACCCACATCAACAGACGTGTTCAGATCCTTGCAGGTCTCGACCCAGAGCTTCCAGATCTCCGCGCGAACATCGTCAGACAGACCAGAGACCCGAACTTTGACCCCGTTCCGATCAACAGTGAGGCCGCCAATGGTGTTGGCATATTTGCCGTCAGCCTGACCCTGGAAGACGCCGATCACGCGCAGATCCTCAGTGTCCTCGTTTTTCAGCTTCAGCCAGCTCCGCGACTTCTTCTTCTGGTAGAAGCCATTCGGGTCTTTGACCATCAGACCCTCCTGTCCCGCGCTGCGCCAGCGCGCATACGCCTCCTGGATCTCCTCGTGCGAGTTCAGGATCTCGAGCGGCGTCTGCTTGATCAGCTCAGCCATACCCATGCCGCTCGCGTGGACTGCGATGCTGTTCACGCGCTTCCGGCGATTGGCGTAGGTGACTTTCACATCACCCACCGCGTCGAACTCCTCCCAGGTGAGGCAGTCGAAGAAATTGAAGGAGAGCCCGGTAGTGCGGTCGTCTTTGGCGTTCAGCGCGCCGTTGACCGCGTCGAAGCCATCGACTGACATCATCTCGCCATCGAGCATAATGTTTGGCACGCCATTGACCGAGCTCAGCTCCATGCCGAAACCGTGCGAGGCTGCGAACCAATCGCGCAGAACCTCCAGCGCCGGCGCCACCATCTTATCGAGCGAGGCGATCACCTGCCCGGTGCGGGTGAAGAAACCACCAGAGCCGTCACGCGCGATGAAGCTCACCCGGTTGCCATCGAGCTTCGGCTCACCGACGACCGGGAACTTGGTCACCAGGCGCTCCTCGTAGGCGTGAGCGCGCATGACGGCGAAGATTGGGATCAGGGTCGGGTCGATGCTCTTGATCGACGCCTCGGCCACGCCGGCCTTCAGATCCTTGTTCAGACACAGCCAGAGGATCTTCGCCGCAGCCGGGTTCAGGCTCTCGAAGGCCGACTTGATCGCTTCCTTGGCTGCGTTGCCGCTCAGCTCGCGGGAGGCGAGGCGCGTCAGCAGGTTGTGAACTACCGGCATCTGGTGCCAGTGGTGCGTCTGGTCGGTCGGCGCGTAGACTGGCTCCTTCTTCTGCGTCACGCCGAAGGTGATGAAGGGGTTGTAGCACCAGTTGATGATACGCTTACCTTCCTCGGTGGCGGCCAGCTCAGCAAGCCGCTCCTCCTTCTCGTTGCGACCGCTGGCATCGGTGATCGCCTGGATCATCATGCCGGGGGCGAGGTCACCTTTCAGGCTGCTCAAAACGAGGTTCATGGTCTCTCCTTATGCTGCGTTCAGCGCTGCGGCGAGGTCGCCGGACGCTGCTGCTTTGTTGATGATGGGTTCGGCCTTGGCGGCTTTCGGCGCCTCGGTCATGTTGAAAGCCCGCTTGGTTTCGGCGCTCGCAGACGTGCGGATCGACTTCGCTTCGACCTTGGCGCGCGGTGCAGTCAGAGCCTGAGCTTCGATACGAGCGCGCGAGGATGCGATCAGGTCGCGCTCGGCCGCCGGGACGTTGTGGTCACGAAGATGCGTCTCCTGCACCAGCACAGCCGCCACACGGTCGAGAAGATCACCGGGCAGCCGGCCGACCTTTGGCTCATTCGAGGAACAATGATCCGATGCGTCATTCGATCCGAACGAAATGCGGCGAACCATCTCTGCAGCCGGGCACTTGCTCGACTGAATGCAAGCCTGACAACCGCGCCGGGACTCCACACGCTTTCCGGCATAGACTTTCTCGCGCAGCAAAACGCAGGACCGCATCTGCACCTCGGCGTCGAAGATCGGACACTTGAAGGAGAACTGGTTCTGCATCGAAAGGCAGCCAAATTGTGCTGTGGACATGTCAGAACATCCCGTAGAAGGGGTTGGATTTGAGAGCTTCGGCCTCGGCCTGAGCTTCGACTACCGCGGCGGCCTGGCGCGCCTCGTCGGTCGCCTTCTGAGCCTCACTGGCAGCCTTGCCGAACTTCGCATCACGCGCGGCCTTCATCGGGTCATAGGTGTCCCGGGACTCGCGATCATAGGAGAGATCGAGCTGCGCCAGCTGGCTGATGAAGAAACGATGGCGGTGAACCATCGGCAACGCCTGCAGCGCATGATCCAGGTCGTCATAGTCGCGACTGCCGTCATGACGCATGTCATAGCCGCTGCTCTTGCGCTCCTTGAGCGCCTTGTTCAGCGAGTTTTGACCAGCGCTTCCGACAGCCTCGATCTTCACCTGGCCGTCAGTGCCGGTCTTACCCCACCGCTTCACCAGCAGAGCGTTGCCGGTCTGCTTCGATTGGAAGAGGTAGAGATGATAGTCCTTCGTGCCACCTTGATGCACGCCGTAGTAATGTGTGACCTCGATCATGGCTGTGTGCTTCGTTTCTGGTTTCTAGGTATGTGCTTACTTATACGCTTGCAGCGCGAGACTGTCGGGTGGGACAGTCAGACCCCGTATCGTTTCCGCAGCGCAGGCGTGCTGTAGGGGCTCTCCAGACGCCAGAGCATGTCGAGCTGAGGGGTATACGCCCGAGCACCGTAGAAGGCCTTCCTGACGGCCTCTGCGGTGATCTCATTGGGGTCTTTCTCGTAGGGCAGCAGAGCAATGCGAACCTTGAGCCCGGCGCCGGTCAGCTTCTTGGCTGCGTCGAGGGCGGCCTTGAGCGCGTTGACCTCGCCATCCCACATGATCGTCACTTCCTTCAACCCGCGCTGCTTGAGCGAGTGGAAGCGGCCGAGCTGGTCGTTGCCGACCGGATCACCATAGGACAGGTGCTTGCCGAAGGAGCCGAGCGCGGTCACGTCCCGCAGCTGCACATCCTCGTCAAAGGCCATCTTGATCGCCGCAAGGTCGAAGATACCCTCGCCCATGCAGGCGCGCGTCGAGGCAACGCAGTTGTGTCCGTTCAGCAGGTAGCGGCCGGTGCCGGGCAGCTCCTTCGGAAAGAGGTATTTCCGGTCGCTGGTTCCGATGATGTCGCGCCCCTGGAAGGTCTTAAGCGTCCCGTCGATGTCGAAAACAGGAATGATCACCCGGTTCCCGAAATTCTGCATCTGGACCTTGCCGTCCTGATCCTTGAATTTCCACCAGCCGAACTCGCAGATCCGCAGCTCGAAGTATTTGGCGATCTCCGACGGGATGCCCCGCTGGGCGAGATATTCGATGTTGGCGCCATCTTCGTCCGGGATCGGTGTGCTGATCGGCAGCTGGATCTCACCGACCTCGACGCGCACCATCGCCTCACGCTTCGGCCGCCAGCCCTGCTCGCGCAGGATCTCCTCGATCGCCTTGAACGTGTCGCCCCAGTTGTCATGGTCGAGCTGGTCGTGGATGTAGCGCAGCTTGGAGAAGCCTTCGCCGCAGACGAAGCAGTTACCCCTGCCCGTCTCGACGCCGAAGTAGGTGCGCCAGCGGTTGTCGCGGCAGCTGGGGTTCGGGCAGTTCTGGATGTGCAGCTGGACGCCTGAGACGCCGCGGCCGACCCGAAACGGCACAGACTCGCGCTCGAGGAAGAACTCCATGTCGAGCTCTTCCAATTCGGCGTCGGTGATCTTAGCCATTCCGATGCACCGGAGTGGACTGGTCACGGAGAGCAGCTGCGGCCTCCCGAAGGATCGACCCTGTGCTGAAATGGTTGAAGACCTGTTTCGCATAGGCATCCTGACCCTCTGCGATAGAAAGCAGGCGCTCGATCAGGTCAGGCCGTCCCGCCTCTACCGACTTGGGGCGAGTGATCGAGCGGCGCTTGTGCGCGGCGGCCGTGAACTCTCTCATCCGCAGAGCCGCATGATCATCAATGCCGATAGCCTTCATCCAGTCTTCGGTGACCCTGCGAAGGAAGCAATCACCAATGATGCCCTCCCGATCAAACTCGTCACCATCGAGGCAGAGCTGCCAAACCTCAGCCTCGCTCAGCTGTGCCACGCGCTTATCCACTGCGCCGAGATAGAAGACGTGTTCAGATTCCTCGTTTTTCGCCTCTTTCGCTTTCAAAGCCAGAACGTGATCGGCGTGGCGCACATATTCGCCTTTCTCATCAGCCACAGGACTGATCGAATACGAAATCGAACCCCAGTCCTCTGACACATTCGCCTTGAAGGAAAAACGCTCAACTGAGGATGCGCTCGCACTCCGCACCAGCTGTTGAGCCATCTGGATTGCAACCTTCTCCAGCTCGCTCTTCCCGTGTGCCCGGGTGCCGGGGAAGTCGTCCACGAAGGCCTCTTCCAGGTGTTTCTTGATCTTCTCAATGTCGATGCTCATGGCTTACCTTTCGATGGCGATCACGTCTTTCAGGAACTGCATCTTCTCGCGGTCCTGCTTGATGCGGAGGCTGAAACCGTCCGCAGTGTTCCGGGAGATGGCCCAGAAGAGCCTTGCCTCGCCGGCGGCCTTCTCAGCCTCGGTCGCGTTGATCCCGATCAGGATGTCGACCGTGCGGACCTTGTTCCAGTCGTCACCCACATCGGTCGCCTTGGCGGTCACCGCTTTGGCGCCGTCACGGTTCGTCTGGGTTGCTGTCAGAAGCGCGATGTTCCAGATGTGCGCCAGAGCGCGCAGGTCGATGTAGATGCGCCGCAGACCCTCGCGCAGCTCGTCTGACGCCCGCTCGGGGTTCATGATGTCCGCATAGTCCACGACAACCAGATCGAACACGATGCCCTGGTCGCGATATTTCTCCAGCACCCGGTTCAGGTGACTGACCTTCAAGGTGCCTGACGGGAAGTCGATAACCTTGAAAACACCGGCGCCTGCCTGCAGACGCTTAACCTCGGCCTCGACCTTGGCGCGGTCATTGACCAGCTCGCGCATCAGGGTGTCGGTCAGCGCGGCGTCGATGCGCTCGGAGATGATCTCCTTTGCCACCTCGAGCGAGACATAGAGGACGTTGTAGCCGGCGAGGCTGGCGTTCTTTGCGAAGTCACCAAGACCCAGCGACTTACCGGACTTGGCCGGCCCCATCAGACACGACAGCTCCTTGCGACCCCAGCCGTTGTGGTAGAGGTGGCAATCGACCTTCGAGTAGCCGGAGGTGATGCCAGTGCGGATCACAGAGCCGGTCGCGATATCCTCGCGGCGGGCCGTCCGGGACTCGACCTCCTTGAAGTAGTCGTAATCTTCCCAGTCGTCCGTCAAACCAACCTGGGTCGCGGTGCCCATCAGTTCCCGGATCTTGTCAAAGTCACCCTTTTCCAGCAGCGGGATGGACTGCATCATCGCGTTCTGGATCGCCTGGTGCTTGGCGAAGGTCGCAACCTCCTCGGCGACGAAGGCCGAGTTGGTGATGTCCGCTTTGGTCGACTTGATGAACGCCTCTTTGACGCCATCAAGCAGATCGTCGCGCAGCTTCTTGGCGGCCACCAGATCCTTCAGGATCTTGACGAAAGTCACCTTGTCCGGGACGTTCCCGAACTTGCGCATGTGGTCCTGACAGATACGAATGAACTCGGCCGTGCCGGCGTTGCTGAAATACTCAGGCTTGACCAGATCGGTGACACGCTTCGCGAAGGAGGTATCGCGGGCGAAGATACCGGCGATCTTATCCTGAAAACCCTCATCGAAATCGTAGGTCGCTTCGACCTCGATCACTTCCTCATCACTCATGTGGTCCTCGTAGGTATGTGCTTACTTATCGTATAGCACAGAAGAAAAACGGTTACGTCAGGGACGTAAGCACCCGCTCGCAGATCCCTTGCTCTGCGTGAGCGGTCAGATATTCGATCGGCATACGGTCGTCGCGGATCATATCGACCAGCGTGGCCGTCCGGTCGGTGGTGCGCCCTGCCCTCTCAAACAGACTGTCGAAATACAGCTTCTGGATCGGGGCGCCGACATAGTTCTGAGCCAGATAGGCATGGTGGTCTGCGTAGAAGATCCGGGCCTCAGTCAGCTCGCTCCAGCGCTTCGACACATGCTCGACGTCCCGGTCGCGATAGACCTGATTGGGCGTCGGGAGATGGGTGCGCTGCCAGGCCCGCATCCGAGAGTTAAGAGCCTCAGCGAGGTAGATCGCATACGGCATCCCGAGAGCATCAGCGACCTGCCGGCCACGCCAGAAGCCGCTGAACGACTTCTTGGCCTTCTCCTCGTTTTCCAGCAGACCTTTCTTGATCGTTTCCGCGGTCACCACGCGAATATGCTTAGCCCGTTCATAGTCGATGTCCCGCGAATAGACCTTGCGCGCCTCGATACCGAAAGCGTCGATATAGACAAAGGTCGCCTCGGTCGGCGACATGAAGCGATAGTCCCACCACTTCACACCGAACAACTCCTTGTCATACTGACGCCATTTGTCCTGGATCGGGCTCATCAGGATGTCGTCGATGGACAAGTCGGGATGCTCCTCTTCAGAGGGTAACTTGATCAGAACTGCCATTATGTCTCTCGCTGCTTCTCTTGCTTATACCGCAGCAAGAGCGCTTGTTCTCATGGGAAGCGAGAGACCGTTTGATCTCCCGCTTCAACCGTTTCTCAGCCGTCGTAAGCCTCGAGGATCTCAGCAACGATGTCATCCCGGACCACATCCTCACGCGAGAAACAGACGACCTTGATGCCGTCGCGGCCGCGCAGGCGCTTGGTTGCATCCTCGAGCCCGGAGCTGGAAGGGCTGATGTCGCACTGTTTCGGATCGCCGTTCACGATGAAGCTGGAGTTCTTGCCGATCCGGGTCAGCAGCATCTTCATCTGACTCTTGGTGGCGTTCTGCATCTCGTCAGCCAGCATCCAGGCGTCCTTGATGGTCGAGCCGCGCAGGAAGCCCAGCGGGACGGGCTCAATCTTGCCCTTCCTGATCAGGTATTCCATGTGACCCTGCCCGAAGTGGTCGATCAGCGCGTCTTTGAACGGCCGCAGATAGGGCTCGTATTTCTCGCTCAAGTCACCGGGCAGGAAACCGAGGCTCTCGCCTGCCTCGACAGCCGGCCGGGTCAGGTAGATCTTCTCGATCTCGCCGCGGTCGAGAGCCTCAGCGGCAAGGCGCGTCGCGAAATAGGTCTTGCCGGTGCCCGCAGGACCGATGCCGAAGGTAATGCGGGACTCGTCGATGGCGTCACCATAGTCAGCCTGGCGCTCGGTCAGAGCCACCAGAGGCTCGCCTTTCGCTTTGGCCGGCGGCCGGGTGCTCAGGTCTTCAAAGGTGGGCTGAGGGCTGCGGGCAGACCGGCGTTCTTCACGGACCTGAGTGCGCGCCTGACGGCGGGCTTGACGTGCGGCTGTCTTGGGGGATTTGGGCATCGAGGGCTCCGGGACTTAGGTTGTGGTCGTAGAGAAACCCTAGCCTAAGTCCCGAAGATAAGTAAGGGATTACTTACCGCAGATCACACTTTATCCGCGAGCGAGATCCCGAGCGTCGCCAGCGCCATCGCGACATCATCACCGACCACGGCAGCAATCTTGTGCGGCGATGCAAAGGGCTCGCCCTCGAGGGACTCGACGTCCGTATCGAACACGACATCAACGAGAGCCTGAGCGCGGTTTGCGGCCTCCATGTCGGCACCCCACTCCGGCTCGGTCAGCGGCGAGATCGCGGCATTCACGAAACCCGGCGAGACGATACCCGAGGCCATCGAATACCTGTTGCCATCAGCATCGACAAAGGTTGCCTCGCCATAGGTCTCACCATCAGCTTCAGTGAAGCCTATGCAGAGCGCGAGCTGGTTTGCATCCCCGATATAAGCCTCGGGGCAGGCGATCGTGATACGGATCATGCCGCATACCTTTCTTTCCAGTATTGTGTAATCTTGGCGATCTCTGCTGCCGTGAAGGCGCCACGGCGAAGAACAGCGTCTGCTTGGCGTTCGGTGCGCAGAATATTGATCGGCGTAGTGCCGTCCGAGGTTGCGGTGGTGACGGTCACGCCGCCCAGGGCATCGGCATAAGCGAGGCCATAGGTGCCTGCCGGAAGCGGTGCCGCATTCAGGCTGTCGCCGCCGTCATTCCAGAGGTGCCAGATGTCGGGCTTACCGGCTTCGGTGATGTCGTTGGCGGTTGTGACGCGCTGGTAGCCCGGGAAAGCACCCACGAGCGGGGTATCGGCCACAATGAAGTTGTATTCGCTGACCAGAATACTCTTGCCGTTAAAGGCGAGATTTCCCCATGTGCCGAGCCACTGACGAACAGCACTACCACTAGCCGTAGCCCTCCTCCGTTCGTGATATACCCACTCGTTTGTAAGTGTTACCGTTTGCTGTTCCAGATTGCCGAACAGTGTCACGTTTTGTCCTACAGCATCCGGTGAACCCGCTTTAACCCAAAGACCAATGGAGCCATATCTTCCAACGATCTGAGCGGGCGCTGGAAATCCCCAATCCTGACCAACTGATCCCGCCGCAAAGGTAATCAGTGTTGCGTCAGAGCCATTCGGACCTGCACCTGGCTGAACGGCAGCTGTGGCAGCACCAGCGAAGTTTGCAGTCCAGCCACCAGAGGCGACATCAACACTACGAACAGCCAAGTTCCGCCGCCCGCCCTTCGGCCAGCGCGCCAGTGTCGGGCGTGACAGCGCGACAGCCTGCGAAGCGTCGACCGATCCCGCGAGGCGCTTTGCAAGTCCCACGGGCTGGTCGGGAAGGGTTACTGGGGTGGTGCCGGCGGTGTCCTGAAACATGATCGTCATTGCGTTACCTCGTAGCCTTTTGAGTAGTGTCCAGCTGTGCCTGCCGCAAACAGATCGCCGATCATCCACATTTTTATGACGTTACTGTTTCCACAGCGGATCGCCTTACCTTCGTAGTCGCGCGTCATCGTCCAATTTGTTCCGATTGCACCTGCGATCGCCACGTCATCGGCGAACCACTGCGCAGCCAATGTCGAATTATAGACAGAGCCTGCGTAACCAGAGCCGCTAGCGACGGCCAGTGTTGCGGCGGGATCAGCGAGATGACTCCAGTAAGACCGGATCTGAGCCTTCTCACCTTCAGAGAATGCGCCGGGACGGATAATCACGTCAGCCTGACGCTCAGTGCGCAAAGCGTTAATCGGGTTAACACCATCTGAAACCACAGTGCTAAATGAGACGAAGCCATAGTGATCGACAGAGGCGACACCGTAAGTGCCGGCCGGAAGCACGGTCGCGAGAGTATCGTTTCCGTCATTCCAGAGATGCCAGATATCTGGCTTTCCAACCTCGGTGATGTCGTTGGCGCTGACAACGCGCTGATATGTTGTCTTAACAGAGCCGATCTCAAGCTGTGGCATAGCAATGGCGAAAGTCGAGGCGCTCACGGAACCGCCGTAATTGCCCAGATAAATCACTCGGGCGCCAGGCTCAGAGCCACCACTTACAGCGGTGGTGAATTTGGCGGTCAGCTCATACCATCCGTCGCCGAGCGCGATAATATCACCGATGGCGCCAGCGCTGGCCTGCTCGATGGTTCCGGTCAGCATGTTGAACCTGACTGCGGAAGTTGCAGACCCCAACGACTGTTCAAGGGCAATAATGTTGGTTACCGAGCTGGCCGGAGCAGCGGCTATCAGTTTTGCGCGGATGCTCCGTATGTAAGTGGTTCCTCGAAGGAGATTATCTCCTCCTGGGGGCCTGAGAAAAGTCGACGTTCCGGCGGTGTTCGTAAAAAGGTATGCCGGTTCATCTCCCCAAGGAGACGCAGTGGCTCCACCTTGGATAGGATTACCATGCATCTGCCACCCTGCGGAAGTTGTCATGTTATTGGTCTGCAAATACAGGTTCCGCCGACCGCCGCGAGGCGAGCGCGCCAGCGTTGGGCGCGAGAGCGCCGTCGCCTGCTCCAGCGAGTATTGCGGCAGCAGCTCGAAGCGAACGCGAATGCGGCCGGTGAATGTTCCACTATCAACCCAAAGGCCGGTATTTGCGCCTGTATTACCAGTCCCGGAGTTCGCCAACACACGCGCAACCGTATCAAAAGACCCGACGACCGAAGAGGACCGGACAACCTCATTGGTGGCCGACTCCGCTCTGCGACGGTAGACCTGAATTGTTCCTGCGGTGCGCGTAACAACCTCAACCACAACGCGCATACAACTGCCAATAGCAGGCGACAGAAGTTCTGACTGACTCACGCCGCTAAACCCAGGCGTCGTCTTCTCGTAGAGACCCGGAGACACCTCGGTCCAGCCAGAGCTGAGAACAATAGAACCGAGTTGACGCGCCTGACCGGAGGCGGTGTTCAACACGAAACCAACAGGATCTCCAGCAGACAGAGCGAGCGCGGACACGCCACCAGTCGCCTCCTGATAAACACCATCGGCGCGCATTCCGCGCGCCCAGACAGATGCGCTCCCTTCCGGGAACAGACGGCCTGGAGACCAGCTATAAAGCATCGTCGAGGCGCGATAGATCGCCTCGACGGGACGCTTACCAATGAAGACGGACTGGAAGTGATCCATGCTTATCCCACAATCAGGTAGAGTTTGCGCGGATCGGGGTTAGCGATCGCGGCGTATTCAGCGCTCGAAAGCACCACGGTTTCAGAGATGCCAGGCAGCGGCGGCAGAGCCATCAGGTCGGAGAGACTCGCGCTCGCAATGTCAGGCACGGTCAGGTAGCCGATGAAGGTGTCGCCATAGACGATACCCGGCGAGGAATTGAGGGAGACGAAGACCTCGTAGCGCGTGCCGCGCATCCCGCGCGAGTTCGGCCAAAGTCCAGTCGTCATGACGCCATCGGCCACCGGCGCAACAACGACATGCGGTGGCACGATGATTCCGCCATCGCTGTCGATACCATTGAAGGCGAACTTCATGTGGCTCTGGGACGGAGTGCCGTTCGCTTTCGACAGCGTGGCGGTTACGGTGCAGGTCTTCAGGGCCATTGTCTTAGCCCATACGCTCGACTTCGGTGTAGAGCCGGGCGCCGCGCTTGTAATAGACGGTCTGGCCGGCGCGGAACGGGGCCGCCTGGAGCGGGCCGATGCGCGAACCGGAGCGCGTCTCCGCGGTATCGGTCGAAACCAACAGAACGCCAGCGTTCACGACCCAGATCTCATCCTTGGTAAGCGTGACGCTCGCCCAGGTGTCGGTCACATTCTTGATTGCCATGACAGCTTCCTATGCTAAGTAAGTCCATACTTACCATCCTGCATAGAGGCGGTCAACGTCCCGAGCCGGGTCTGGTAGTATATAATCAGCTATCTAGCTATAAACAAAGTATATACTACCAGAGACGGATCAGGATTGGTCACTTGTCCGGTGCGTTTGCCAGATCCTTACGCAGATCCTCGTAGAAACCGACAAGAGCATCACCGCGCCTGGCGCACTTCACCGCGACAGTCCGGTCCTGAGCCCACCAGGTCTTCATCTGGTCATCGCCGATCTCGACGGCACTCCCTGCCCGCTCGCTGATGCTCTGCAGGCGCGGACATTTCTTCAGCTCCGCCGGCAGCTCTGGCAGATCGACATTAGTTGGCGATGGCGTCGAGGCCCCGCAGGCGCTCAACAGAGACAGTGCAAACAGCACCGACAGCAGCCGCAGCATCTTCGATCTCCTTCAGTTTCGCGTCATCGTCGCGCTCAGCGACCGATACGGTTTCGGCGAGCTCAGAGAGCGCGTGAGAAGCGCGAGAAACCGCATCCTTCACAATCTGAGCAGCAAGGGTAGCTTGAGCTTCAAAGCGCGTCTCAGCGACCTTGTAGCCGGTCTTGTAGGAGGCGAACGCCACAGCCACGAGAACGATCACCGCGATCAGGAAGTCCTTCATTTCGCGTTCCCTTTCACGAGCTGGTCGATGGAGAGCTTGACGGCGTTGCGGAAGTCCAGATGCCCGACGCCCGCATAGACGCCGAACAGAGTCGCGATCAGCGCGAAGCCGGCCGCGATCACATGCTCCGCCTGCTGGAAGACGACCGAGAAGAACATCAGCAACCAGGCCAGTGCCACGTTGACGAAGACGAACCGCTTGGAAAAGGTGCGGTTCGATTTCTGAGGCATCGGGTCTTTCATCACATAGCCTCTTTCACGCGCCGGCGGAGATCGTCACCGCAAGCCTTGGCGTTAGTGAGCCCCGAGCCGAAAGTCAGCTTGGCGATGTCCCACTTCCCATTCTGCTTGATGCCCAGGTTTGTCTGAACCTCGGCATGGGTCAGCACAGTCTTGTCGGTCACCGGGATGCCGTAGCGCTTGCACAGCGAGGCCATAGCCTCAGCCATGCGCTGCCACTGCAGCTCACGGATCGGGAAATTGCCGGGATGGAAAGGCGCCTCGGTCGACCCCGCAGCCCCGCACATGGAGATGCCGATCGCGCCCGTGTTGGTGCCCTTGGTGTGAGCGGCGTATTCGTCCTGCGACTTCGAGCCGATCACCTCGTTGGCTTTGATCGAGTGCAGACCGCGGATCACTTCCGCGTCGCCATCGACGACGAAGTGGTAGTGCTCCTTGTCGAGCGAGGACGCGACATAGCTGCCGCCGGTCCAGTGACCAATGATCCGCTTCATTTTGGCGTCGGGCATCCACAGGGCCGGAAGCTCATAGCGGTTCTTTCGCACGCCGATTTTGGACAGAAAGCTCATGTCAGTTTCCTTTGTCCTGCCGCACCTGGATCTCGCGCAGCACGAGGTTGAGGTCGGTGATGGACTTGTTCAGGTTGCGCAGTTCGGAGGCGACATCCTTCTGAGTGCCCTCCATTTCAGTCCACCGCTCCTCGAGCCGGGAGATCCGGTGGTTGGTGTCGAGCAGGAATTTAGAGCCCTGGAATCCAAGCCCCAGAAGCGTCACAATGGAGAGCACCAGAGCAATCTTACTCTGGGTCACGAGAAATCCAGGTTTAGCCTCATCAGACATCGCAGCCCCCAAATAAGTAAGGACTTACGTATCACGTGCTAAGCCTAAATGGAAGTCAAATAATGACGGCAGTCATCAGGCAGTAAGTGGCGTCGATCGGGCCGAGGCTTATCGCTGGCCCGTTGGCTACTACAGCGCTATAGATCTGTATATTTGTCGCCGTGGTTCTTCTTATAGCAGGCATATGAACACGCCCAACGTTCTGTGGCATTACAGGCTGAATAGCTCGCAAGCTCGACGACCAAAAAACATGGGTCACATCTGCGGAGATTGGAATATCCATTGTTATACCTGATGCCGGGAAAACTCCGTTTACGGCCTGTCGAATAGCCAGAAGAGGAGCGCTGGAGCTAAATGTGATATCACCCGCTTCGTTCTTTACGACTATGCCATACCCGGTTGGAGGGCCGATTTGATCGAACCCCTTAATATATGCGATATTATTGGGTCTGCCGATGGTGTTTATGTAGTTGAAATAGTTCGGATCTGAGAGGCCATATGCCAATGAATCATTGATGTTAAGATCAATGAGCGGCAACCCATTCTCAGAAGGAATATTAACTCGGCCATTGCTATCCGTGATAACAGTCTGTCTGGATGCCAGTGCGAACCCCGGACGGTTGGAGTCTAATATTACTTCGCCAGAGTCATTTTTCACTTGGAATCCAAACATATCAAATCTCCACAATCAGTATTTCAAAGCTATTGGCGCCTGAATTCATAGTGCTCACCTTCCATTCAACTGTATTGTTGGAGGTATTAATTGATACCCTTGCGATGTTCATGTGACAGAAAACCCGGCATTTACTGGAATCAAATCCTGGCGGGAGTGATACACTTCCATCTGCTAATACTGTAACAGTGTGTCTCATCACAATACGCAAGCCTACAACCGTGGAGAGATCCGTATCTCCGCGACTGGTTTGCACACTGATTCCATATGACATTTTAAATTCCGACTTTCATTGTCAAAGAGCCATCAACACCTTCCTTACAAACTGGTAAAGGCAAAGATTGATCTGTTTTCGTCCACATAGATCATACCTCTTTCAAGATAAGTAATGGAATACTTATCATCACGTCCTCGCAAGGTTTCCGATTATCACAGCGATGGTTCCGTTTGCATGATAGACAATGATCGCATCGTCCTGGATTTTCACACGCGCTCCAGAGGTTGCACTTTGGAACGTCCCGATATTTGCAGAGACAGCAGAAAGGCTAGTCACGTTGATCTTGTCAGCGGTCACTGCGCCATCAGCGATATCAACCGTCCCTGTTACGCGCTGAGCGCGAACCTGACCGATGTAGAGGATCGTCGCAGTGGTCTGGTTGCTGTGGTTGATCACCCGAACTTCAGCGGTGGCAGCACCGACAGGAACAGTCACCTGACCTTCCCATTTCGTCCAGGCGGTCGTGATCGGCCGACTGTCAGGAACCACAGATGAAATCTGGTTCGGCGCGGGAAGAATGGTGCCGGCCGCGTTATACCAGTAGACACGCAGATAGAAGCCACCCGCAGCCGAGGCGTTACCCTTAACGACGGCGGAAACAGCGAACTTCTCACCCTCAACAACTGGAAAGCGCTTAGCTGGCGGAACGTAGACGCTATGCGAAGAGGAAGCTACTGTTTTGGTCGCCATGAGACTTGCAGACCCCATATAGGTCTCAGTCGTATTCCAGGCGACCGTTCCGGCGGCTGAAATCCAGTAGGTTCCAGGCAATACACTGGTGTCAGAAAAGTCACCATTCTGAACGAGGTTTTGAAGCAGACCAACCTTGATTGCGCGGGCGTTGATCGAGTCCGTCTCGATCTGCCCGCCATTGATCGCAGTTGTGTCGGTCGAGCCCCGCCAGTTCGACAGAGTAGCCGAGCCCGAGATCAGGATCTTACCCGGGTCAATGGTCGTGGTGCCCGAGTTGATGCGGGTCGCAGGGTTTTGCGCGCCCAGAGAAGCGTTGGAGTTGATCGTGGACAACGCAGTGCCAGAGACCGTGATCGTCGCGGCCAAAGCGCTGCCAGCCGTCAGCTTGGCAGCAGACAGGTTCGCAACATGGGCATCGGTGATGATTGCATTGCGGATCTGCGCGCTGACCGTAAGCAGCTCGCCCGTGGTGACGTGCGCCGAGGTGACCGCGCCATTGACCAGCAGCGAGCCTGTGGTGCGCCGCATCACGCGCATCGCGCCCATACGCACGGAGGTTGCAACCGTGCCGCCGGCGCCCGCAGCAACGAGCTTGAACCTGAAGCGGTCCTCATTGGCGCCAGCGGTGACGTTCACAGTAGCGACATTTGCAGCTGTCGTATTGGTCGCGGTGTGAACCTGAACCTGACGGGTGATAGTGACAGAGTTGCTCGAGCCGACATAGGTGCCAAACTCGATATAGAGCGTGCCAGTCCGACCGGCGGCGGCTGCATTGTTTCTGGTTGAGCCGGCAACCATCAGTTCCGCATCACCATCGACCGACACCCAGCCGGAATACAGCTCGCCGTTGCTGTTGATCCCGACATCGCGCGCGCCATAGGCGGCTGCGGTGGTGTTTACGAAGGAGATCGCAGGACCGTTCGATGTGTAGAACTCGGGATCCATGCAGTCATAGTCAGGGAAGAGGTTCGACAAATCGCCGATCGCCATCTTGGATGCGGTGATCAGACCAGCCGCGAGGTGCGGGGTCTTGATCGTGCCATCCATGATGAATTCGTCGGCGCTCATGCGAATGGCAGACGCCGAGCCGGTTGGACTCGACGTCGCAACCATTTCGAAGCCGGCCGACGCACCGCCAGCCTTAACCCTCATCAGGTAGGTCGAGGACATCAGACCGTCGAGCGAAGCCTTTGTGGAGAGCTGCTGGTCGATATAGGAGTCAGCCTTGATCTCCTGAGCGTCGAGCCTATGAATGATCGTGTTATTGACCGAGCGAACACCGCCTGCATTGTTGTAAGATGGCAGGATGCGAACCATCAGGTTCGTGATAGTGGCGCCCGCCAGAGAAGCCGGACGCTCAAAAACACCCTGATATGTTTGAATACCGCCACCTACCGTGAAGGTGGCGCCGATGTTCTTACTCGCAAAAGTCCAGGCGGTGCCATTATGCCAGCCGACTTCAGCAATCATGCCTGTCAGAGTGCCAGTCAACGGCTCTGCTTCCAGCGTGAAGAGAACCTTAGACGGATTAACAAGTCCATTCATATGAATGGACTGCATCTGGAGGTAAGGCCCAACGGCGGTATTTGCGGTGGTATCAAGCTGAACGCCATTGCCGTATTTGCCAGCAACCTTGGCAAAGGCGCCAACAGTGCCGGAAATAACTTGCCAGTTCGTCGGGGAGGTGTTGGCGGCGCCAGGCCATTCCGTAAAGGTAGGGTTTTTCGCCATACCTGAATTCATTGCAAGTGCAGCGAGGCTCACAGACGCAGCGGCGGCCGTAGCAGAGCCGGCCGCGTTCGTTTCCGAGGCTGCAGCGTTATTGGCGCGGGTCAGCGCAAGGCCGGCCTGAGTGCTCGCCGTGGTGGCGCTGCCAGAGGCCGCAGTTGCAGAGTTGCCCGCGTTGGTCGCGCTTGTCGATGCCTGACTAGCCGAGGTGCTGGCGGCGCTGGCGCTGTTGCCCGCGTTCGTGGCATTCGTCGCAGCCACGCCAGCCGAAGTGGCGGCCGCGTTGCGATGCCCTAAGGCGTCAGAAGCCGAGGTTGCAGCCTCGGTTGCCTTCGTCGAGGCGGTGCCGGCCGAAGTCGACGCCTCGCCGGCGCGTGTGGTCGCGATACCGGCCTGTTGACCCGCGGTGGTCGCCGATGCGGCGGCATTGGTCTCAGAGGTGCCAGCCGCGGTTGCTGAACCGGCAGCCTGCCCGGCAGCGGTCTGGGCATCGTTGCGCGCCGTGACGGCCAGTCCCGCCTGAGTGGTCGCGGTAGATGCGGCGCCGAGAGCATCAGTGCGAGAGCTGGCTGCCTGACCGGCCGAGGTTGCCGCTTCACCTGCCCTGGTCGTTGCGGTCGTCGCGGAGCTGGCAGCGGCATTGGCGCTTTGGCTTGCCTCGGTAGCCTTCGTGCTTGCCGTGGTGGCGGAGCCTGCCGCGGCGGTGACCTGAGCTGCCATCTGAAGCGCGAGCGTCACATCGCCCGCTTTGAACTCATCGACCTCAAACGAGGCAAGAATGTCGGTCTGCGTGATCTTCAGGATCGCCGAGGTGACGCCGGCCGGAATCAACACGTTGCCCTGCGTCTCGGTCCAGGATGTCGAGGTAATGATCTGTCCCGACTTCGCCCATACGGTGGTGCCGTTGGACAGCTCGAGGCCGATGCTGAATACCGGATCGCGCATCGACATAACGGAGCGAAGGCGCGCATAGACCGTATAGGTGCTGCCGGGAGTGACCTCGATCGGCTGCCCCCAGGTCAGAGTCTGCACGCCATAAGCGCTGTAGGCGCCGAGACCAGTGTAGACGGGCATAGTTCACTCCAGACAGTCGAATTTACGGGTGGACTATAAGTCCACCCCGGTCCTAAGTAAATACATACTTATCCACTACAAGGTGCCGGCAGGCCAGACCACAACGGAGAAGTAATCACCAAAAGCCGGCCACCATCCCGTCGCAAGACTGACCCCTTTCTGGGTTACCTTGGCGCCCGTGCGCGGCGTGATCTCAACATCGACCGTGCCCAGTGCAGAGGCGAGTCCCATCGTCTCTCCCGAAGAGGTGCGCAGGAAGCGACCTTCAGCTGTAACGAAGAAGCGCGGCCTGTTCGCCGGAACCGTGTGGCTCGCGCCGTTGATGGTCACGGTCGAGGTGCTGGCCCGGGCAAAGTTTACCGCGATACCCTGATGGACGTTTTTGTTCGGATCAAAGATGAACAGGGCGTCCACCGAACCGCGACGGTATTCGGAGAGCCTGGTCAGCCGGCCGCCAGTCATAGTCCAGCCCTCCAGCTCGAACTGGAAGCGCTCGTTGCCCGAGGCGAGCACACTCGTCGCCTTGGCAGCCGAGACCACCCCGGCAGTTTCCGTGATCTCAGAGGCGCGCTCCTCGACGGTATTCTTCAGGGTGATCGTCTGATCGCGATACCCCTCCGCAGCGGTAGCCGCGGTCTGAGCCGCAAGACGTGCCGCGGCGGCGGCGGCAGCGTCAGCAGCAGCGCTCACACCCTGCGTCTCGATCAGCGAGCGCAGATCCGTGGCTATCTTTTCGGCCGTGATCAGCCCGTTCGGGATCTGGCTCAGATTAAGAGAGCCAGAGACCACATCAAAGGTCAGATCCTCGAACCCGCTCGCAGATACATACGCAGTGCCGTTCCACGAATAGAGCTTGTTGTTCCAGGTGATCGTCTTGCCGATATAGCTCGCCGGCAGGTTCGCGCCCTCCCACGGGATGATGAACCCCAGCTCGCTCGCCCAGCTGGCATTGTCGATCTCTTCGAGGATCCGCTCAGAAACATCGGTTGAGCGACCGCTGCGCACGTCACTCCAGGCACTCTTGTTGCCGCCATAGTCCACAGCGCGCACAGCGAAGTAGCGCATGGCGGTGTCTTCGATACCTGTGACCATGAGCGAGAGCGCGGCGGTGACGACAGAGGCAGGCGTTGCAGCGACCGGCGGTGTCGCAGTCATACTCTGCCAGACCTCGTAATGGCTCAGATCTTTGTCGCTGACAGCGGCCCAGTCCACGACAAGCATACCGATGCCGCTGCGCACGCGCAGGTTCTGCGGCACGGCCGGCGGCACGGTATCCGACGGGCTCGTATAGGTCACATAGGGCGACCAGTCGGACCAGTTGAAGGTCTTGTCGTTGACCCGCACCCGGGCGTCGATGGTCGTGTTCTGGACAACAGAGAACTGGACACGGTTCTCGTTGGTGGTCAGCACCTGCCGAATGGCATTGATGTTCACCTCGAACTGATACTGGTCGATGTCCTCTTCAGGCGAAGCGCTCCAGAGCGCCTCGACATCCACCATGCCGGTATCGGCGTTCACCGTGCCGGTCAGCGTCAGGCCGGTCGGCGGATCGGGCGGGACCAGATCGGCGCCGTCAAAGCTCGTCGTCGCCTGAAGCGGATTGGAGTAGTTGAGCGCGTTCAGACCAAAGGCGTCATAGCCAACAATCGTGATCCAGTAGTTCGTCATCGAGACGCCGCGGAAGCGGTAGCTGTTCGTGACCGTGATCTCCGTCGGCGTGGTGCCTTCGACGGCCGCGCCGTTCGGCCGGACGTAGACCAGATAGCCCGCAACATCCTCATCCGTGCTGGTCGGCCAGGTGATGTTGAGGAAGTTGGCTTCCGCAGTCACCGAAGGCGCGATCGCCGGCGGCGCGTTGTTGATCAGAGAAATGGTGGTCACAGGAGACACCCGACCGTCCTTATCGACGATCGAAGCGTGAACGCTGAAGGAGCGCTGCGCGTTGGTATAGCCCATCACCGCGGCGTCTGCCCGGTTCATCTCGAGGGTATAGGCGAAGGAGTTTCCCTTCACCCGCTGGGTGCGGACCTTGGTCGAGCCGAAATAGAACTCCAGGTTGGTGTGCGAATAGATCGCATCCTCGCTGTCGACTTCCTCGATACCCGCAACCGAGGAGACCTTCATCATGTTGCGCCAGCTGAGCCGGGCCGCCGAGCCTTTGAACTCGACATTGGAGCCGCCGACCAGCGTGTCAGCGTTCACGAGATCCATCACAGAGCCGACGGCGATCGAGGTCGCACCCTCGACCGTGTAATCGAGGGTTGCCGGGTCGGACGCGCTGCCGGTCACCGACACCGCGACAACGCGGAAGCTATAGGCGCCAGCCTCGTAGGTCGGGTAGGTGAAGGACGTCCGGCCGGTGCTGCCGAGCGGCACATTCGATGCGGTCGGCGTGTCTGCGTAGATCCGATATTCCACAACCGACAGAGACGGCGAGGCGTTCCAGGTCAGCTCGAGATCAGTCCTGATCCGGCCGCCGTCGGTATAGGCGCGCCCCTCGATCGCCAGGTTGGTCGGCGGCTCGAGGGTGTTTACGTCCAGCTTGACCGGCAGAGGGTCGAAAGAAATACCGTGCTCGACCCGCGCGAACTTGTTCGGATCAAACTGCAGGCCCGTGATCTTGAACTGGTTGTTCGCCTCTTCGTCGATGGTGAGGATCCGGTAGAGCCGCGGCGCAACCTGGTTCGAGGACAGGATGTAGACCGCGTTCTGCTGCATCTCCTCGAAGGGCGTCGACTCATTGCAGACGACGACAGAGCGGTCGCTCTCCAGAATAACCCCGGTGAGCTGCTGCATCACGCCATTCTTACCCTGCACGCGCAGCGTGACCGGGCCTGAGATCGCGGGATTGACAGGCTGATCGAGCTTCACATTCCGGTTCGAGGCGTTGAAGTCGGCAATCCGGCCGGACAGGCGCACGCGCGCACGCCGCGGGTCGTTGATCGCGATGACCTCGCCCGGCAGCGCGTGGATGGAGTCGAGCCCCACGGAGAAGATGACCGTCTCGGTCTCGCTCTTTTCGGTCTCGGTGACCCATTTGCCATAGCGGTGCGCCAGCGAGCGCGAGGAGCAGCCGGTCAGCTCGAGGGTCTTCTCCCGCCAGCCATACTTCTTCAGCAGCTCATCATCCACATAGGGCTCAATGGCGGGCTCAAAGAGGTTGTTCGGGTCGTTGAACCGGACCATGACAACCGAGTGGCGCGCCTTGATCGAGGAGGTCGAGTATTCAAACCGGCCATCGAGCACGTTGGCAGGCCCGTAAACGTGCGCGGCGTCCTGCGGCATGTCCACGGTGGTGAAGAATTGGTTCAGCGCATAGAAGCCCATGCCGCGCCAGACGGTCGTCATGGAGCGCAGAGCGTCAAAGGCCTCCTTCTTGGAGGTGATCACGCCGTTGAAGGTATAGCGCGGCTCGGTGGTCGGGTTGCCGTTATCGTCTTTGTAGCCTGTCGGCACGTTCTGATCGCAATACTGGGCGATCGTGTAGAGGCGCCATTTGTTTGCGGCCGAGATGTCAACGTGATCGCCGATCCCGAAGACGTTGTTCTCCACCATGTCATAGTAGACCCAGGCGGGGTTATTCGACCAGACGCGCTTGAAGGTGCCGTCCCAGACGCCGGTGTATTCCCGGGTGAGCGGGTTGTAGTTGGTCGGCACGAGGATCTTGCGACCGTCGATGTGATAGTGACGGGTCGGCGTAGAGGAGCCGACGTGTTCTGAAGAGAGCGCCAGAGCCACCATAGAGGTGTGAGGGTGGGTAAACTTGCCGGCGGTGATCAGCGAGTAGCCTGTCCAACTGATACTTTGCTCCACATTATCGCGCTCGGCATAGTGCGCGCGGATACGGATATCCCAGGGGCCGTCGCCCGTAAGCGGCAGGATATGCTCGAACTGGACAGGAGACGTCGCCTTCTCGCCCTTCAGCTGGAAGTCGACGACATCCTCCCATGAGCCACCAGCGCGCCGCACGGCAACGGTCCAGCCGGAGTTCTCGGTCTTCAGGCCGCCCTTCTTCGTATCGACCCGGTAGAGGGCGTTCAGTTGCATCAGGATCTTGACGCCATCGACGCTGTTGTCGGTGATCGTGCGGATCACCGGCCCCAGTTCAGTGCTGACCTCGGCACCGACGGTCTGGTAAGCCTCAGTTGTGTCGATGCCGACAAAGGGAGCGTCATCAGGCAGACCGGCCCGAAACTGCCAGGCTGACTCCTTAACGTTGGTGATCGGCGTCTTGTTGATCAAGATCGAGTTTTCGCCATCAACCAGACCGGCGATCTCACCCTCGGAGACCGCATCGACGAGGCGCGCATAGGCGAACGAGCGAAGGGTATCATCGGCAGACTGACCACCACCCTTCTTGCCGCCACCACCCTGACCCTGGATCAGAAACTCATCATTCGTAATCTTGTTCATCACTTCACACCCGAGAAGATGCCGAAAAGGCCACCAGGAGAGGATTTCTCCCCCTTCTGCTGGATAGAGATCGCGCCGTTGATCATGGTGCCGCCGGTCCAGACGCGGCCGTAGGCGATCGGAACAATGCCACCTTCGCGCATCGTCACTGTCGGGCCGGTCATAGTGAAAGACTGCTCAGTCTCCTCGACCTTCTGTTCAGGGGCGAGGAAGGACGCCACGCCGCTCAACAGCAGTCCGGTGCCGATCGAACCGACAATCGAACCCACCGTGGTGCCCGACCAGAGCGCGGTGCCCATCAGACCACCAAAGGCGCCGCCGGTGACAGCCGAGAGGCCGATCAGAGCGATGCCGGCGATGATTTTGCCGAGGCCACCCCGCTTCGAGCCCTTGATGACCGGAACAATGTGCAGATCCTGGCTGCCCAGCTTGAAGCCCGGAAGCATAGCCTCGTCGAGCTCCATGCCGTTATTCTGGGTCTTGCCGACGACGATCCGGTAGTGACCGTGCCGGATCGCCTCGAAGAAGCGACCGAAGTTTGCCCGCAGCGCGTCGATGGCATCGACGATGGTATCCACGTCGAAGCGATGGCTCTTGCCAAATTCCTTGGCGAGGGCGCCGTAGAGATGAACCTTACGAAGCATCTGTCACTCCGACATAGCGGATCCACTTCTCTGCGCAGCGCGACCACAGGCCGGCCGGCTCACGACGCGACAGGCGCCGGGGCAGATGATGCAGGATCAGGTTGTTTTCCAGCAGCACGCCGCCGTGGTTCAGACGCTCCGAGCGCACCTTGCTCAGGAACACATCACCCGGGCGAACCTCGCTGGCGGCGATCTCGATGAAGCCGATCTCTTTCGGCTTGTCCTCGTAGAAGTTGTCATCGCCACCTTCCCACCATGCGTCCTGACGCGGGTAGATCGGCAGTTCAATGGGAGGCAGCGGCCAGCCGATACCCTGCTCAGCCAGTCTCTCGCGGCCGAGGGCGAAGGTGTCGCGGATCGTGGAATAGCAATCTGTGACGCCATGAATGAACTCGCGGCCGATCAGCGGCTCCAGCGGGCAGTCGCCACCCCAGACCGTCACCGGGCCGAAGCGCACCTCATCGAGCGTCACGATGAGCCAGGCCACACCGGAGCTCTCCTGATGCAGCATGTCGGACTTCGACGGGTAAGCCGGCCCGTTCGGGTGCGAGTGAACAACCATCTGGATCTTGTCGGCGTGCTTCAGGTAGTCGGCATCAGAGATCGCGAAGGAGCACAGACGACACGGGCAGTTCGGCTCATCCTTGACGTGATCGAACGGGTCCGCGGCCTGGTTCAGCATCGGCAGGTATTTCCCGCCGACGATGAAGCCGCAGCTCTCTTCCGGGAACATGCGGCGAGCGTGCATCTTCGCAGCCTCGACAGCCTCGGTGAATTTGGACAGATAGGTGTCAGCAGCGGTCATCACACGCCCCTCAAAATGCCAGGGAAGCCGCCGAACGGCAGTGGCGCATCAGCACCAAAGCGCGCGCGGCAGCAGCCAATATTACGGGAAGGCACATCCTGTCCGGCGCCCGTCACCTCGTTGTTCTCGCGGTCGAAATAGCGATCACCCGCATAGGGGCACGTCGCCTTCGCATAGCTGAAGGTGTGCGTCAGAGGGTTGTATTCGCGGTAACGCCACATGCAGGTGTCGCGGATCACGGTGCGACCGATATACATACCCTGCGCGTCGATGATCGCCGACATCTCCCATTGCACCTGCTCAGGGGTGTCGCTCGACTTACGGTCGATCAGGTAGACATCCGGGCCGTAGAATGCCGTGAAATCTGGCGTGTCGCCGTTGTCGAGGAACCGGCCGAAGGTGCGCCAGCGCGTCACCTTGCAACCTTCGAGGTCACCAAAGGAGTTCAGGATCTCCTGGATCAGGCCGTCAGTGTTCGATACCGAAAGCGTTGGCGTCTGAAGCGAGCCGGCGCCGGAGATGGACATGCCGGAGATCTCGACCGGAACGCAGGTGAACGAAATGCCTCCAAAGAGCACCGCGCTGCCCGCCTTCCCTTCTGTCGTGAAATAGAGAAGCGAGCCGCCAACTGACGTCATGTCCAGCTGGTAGAGAGCCACGAGCGCGTCTGCGTCGAGCTTGATCGTTTCTTGGAAGAAGGTCTCAGCGGACATTGGATCGCATAGATAAGGAAGTGCTTACTTATCTATGGACCCGAGGCGGTGGAAATACAAGGCGGATCAGGAAACCAGCGAGAAATTCTCCACGAAGGTTGCCGACACCTTGGTCGGCTTGCCGTAGTTGATTGTCCAGTCTGCGCAGGTCCATTTGCGGAACGTGCCGTCAACCGGGTGGGTGTAGTAGAAAGGCCGATAGCCGCCCTGGTCCACGAAGAACTGCTCAATCATCTTACCCTGCGCTTCGGTCAGGACGTCCCAACGAAGCGCAAACGAGCGCCGGATATGGTTGAGACCCTTTGGCGACGACTGGGTATATCCGTCGCCAAAGGGCGTGGTGTTCAGGTTGACCTCAGGCGTGTTCGAGGTGCCCGGCGAGGGCTGAACCGGAGGATTGAAAGTCGCGATCGCCATATCAGGCCCTCATCATCCCACCCGGCCGCATCTGCCGGGTCATTTCATCACGCACCAGGCCGCGGAACATCTGCTCCGACTGTTGTGCAACTTGTTTCGCCAGATCAGCGTTCTGCTCGGGCGTCCCGGCGCTGCCATTCACCGTGATCGGCGCGCTGATCGTGATCGGGTTGTTCATCACAGTCCCGCCGAGATGAGCCATCTGATCCTTGGTAAAGACACCCTCGCCCTTCTGCGCGATGATCGGCACCTCGGAAGGCATCAGACCCTTGCGCAGGTTCGACGCGCCGCCACTGACGATGCCGCCAGTGTGGAATTTCGGCGCCCCGATGAAGGCAGAGGCCGGCGCCGACCGGCCCCAGCCGCCGCTCTGACCGACGATACCGCCGGTGTGCTTGACCGGGAAGAAGCCCGACTTCGAGAAGAACGACGAGATCCACTTGCCGACACCCGACAGAGCACCCGACAGCGCGCTGGTAATGCTCGACATGAGACCACCCTCGCCGTTCAGGCCGAGAGCTTTGGTGATCATCCCTCCGATACCGCTTCCGGCTGAGCCATCACCGGCGATCAGCGTCTCGAACGGCTTCATCAGGTAGCCAGCGGCCGCATCCGTGAAGCTGCGAGCCATCGTCTCGCGAATTGCGTTGCCGAAGGAGCTGAAGCTATTGGTTTGACCGGAGACGAAATCATAGAGGTTATCCGAGAGCGACTGCACGCTACCGGCGAAGCCTTCATTGATATTCTCGCCCAGTTTCATCGCCTGGTCGATGTTCTTCTGGAGCGAGGTCTTGTTTTCCTCGTCCAAAGCCCGCCGCTCAGCTGCCACAGCCCGGTTGAACTGCTTGTTGGCCTCAGCAACAAGGGCGCCATCCCGGATCGCCTGATCGCGCAGAGCCTCGAGCTCCTTCACGCGCTCTGCAAACTCATTCTTCCGCAGCTCACGCTCATTCTGGATCGCGCGCTTGGTGGCCTCATTGGCCGCCTCGGTCAGCTCCTGAAGCGCTTCCGCACTCTCGGCGCCGGTAAGGGCGCCGCGCTGGCGTGCAAAGCGCGACTGAGCTTCGCGGTAGCGGTTATTGTCCTTACCACCTTCGGCCTTCTCGATCAGAGCCAGCTGCTCGGCCTCAAGGGCGATCAGTTTGCTCAGCTCAGAGGACTGACCCTTATAGTTCGGGTCTTTGGCGCGAGCGAGAGCCTCCTGCCGGCGGCGTTCGATCTCGACCAGCTCCTCATCGAGCTTCTTCTGGTTGGTCTTAGCTTCCTTGTTTGCAGCGTCACGATCCTTCAGCGCCTTGGTCTCGGCGTCGTAGGCGTCGGCCTTCTTATAGATGTCAGCGATGACCTCGGGATCTTCGCCAAACTCGCCAGCAGCTGCCTGCTTGCGGACCTTGGCGCCCATCGTCCCGAATTTCTCCGGGTCGCCGTCCTCATTCTTCAGCGCGGCATTAGCCTCGTCGATCTCACGGTTCGCCTTGGCGATCGCAGCCTTCCGGGCAGCCTCTTTGCGCTCAGCTTCGAGCTTCTCCAGATTTTCGATCTCATCGCGCTGCGTCGCCTGACGACCGTCGATAGTCTCAACAATGCCGTCGGGCGCTTCCACGACCGGACGCGGTGCGTTCTCACGGGTCGGCCCGATCATCGCCGGCATCGGCGTGTCAGCCGGCATGTCGCGCAATGCAAGATTGGTCTTGGTCGGGCCGGTCATAGAGCGGCCGAGCGCAGAGGTGATAGCCTCGTCGCTGTAGCCTTTCAGGCCTTCCCAGGTGCCGCGAATGCGGCTCGGGCTACCACCGCTCTCCTTGACAAGCTGGAGCGCCAGGCGGTCCTGCATTGCCTCGTCAAACAGTTCATCACCCGACAGGCCGAGGTTCTTCATCAGACCTTCGAGGGTCTGGCCGACGATCTGGTAGCGACCGAGGGCAGACGATCCGGTCGGCTTACCGTTCAGCCGGTAAAGATTGCGGTTCTCCTCATGCGACAGCATGTAACGCTGAAGCTCGCGGATTTCCTTGAGCGTCATGCCGGTCAGGTTCTTCGCCCCGCCGGTCCAGCGGCCGTGGTCGAGGGTAGCGTTATAGTCACCGCCGCTCTCCGGGCCGGCGATCAGGTCAAGGATGCCACCATCGACGTTTCCACGGATCAGCGGCATACCGGCCGGGCCGCCGGGCATACCCATCGCGCCGAAGTTGATGGTCGAGAGGCTGGAGTTGATCGCGCCGGTCGAACCCAGCACGCGCTTCAGCGCCTCGTTAACCTCGTCGATCCGCTTGACGGAGCTGTCACCGAAGGCGTTCTGACGGATCTCGTCGCCGAGCGTGCCCAGAGAGAGCATCGTCATGTCGATGCCCTGTGTCACCTTCTCGGTGAAATTACGCCAGGTCTCCTCGCCGGTGACGCCGATATCCTCGAACAGACCGACGCCGTTCTCCATCTGGTAACGGAGCATGGCGTATTCGTTGTCGATGTCGATCCCGGCCGCCTCGGCGTTGCTCTTCAGGATCTCATCACGCATCGAGTTGCGGATGCTCTCGATGGACTTATCCACCTTGTCGAGAGCCTTGAACGCACCGTCGAGCGCTTCAGCCTGGATGGTCGTAGCCACCAGGATATCCATCATCTTCTGAAGCTCGGCTGTCGCGTGATCGAAGTTGCCGAAGTCACCGCGCTTGATCTGGAAGACCAGCTTGCCGACAGCGCCCGAGGCACCATTCAGCTCTGCGGTCAGCTCAGCCACCTTATCCTGTGCGGACTTAAAGTAACGCTGCAGCCGCTCGGATTTCGACTTCTCATCTTCCGGCGCGGTCAGAAGCTGAACCGTCAGGTCTTCAGGCTTCATGCTCTCCAGTTGATCCTGAAGCCGGATGCGCTCCTCGATCGCCAGGGCGAGCTGACCATGCACGTTCTCGCCGGCGTCGGCCGCCGCGCGCATCTTCAGGATCTCTTCGTCCCACAGACCGATGATCTCGCCCATGCGCCGCGCACGCAGCTCAATGGTGCGGTCCTTATAGGCCTGCTGAACCTCACGCACCGGCATGTTGTTCGCGGCGGCGTCGGCCAGCTCGCGCTCATACTGCCGGGCGCTCTCGTTCATCGCCATATCGTATTCGCGGGAGCTCAGGCGTCCGCGCTCGGCGATGTCGTTCTTGACGATGTTGAAGCGAGCCTCGGTCTGGTCAGCGACCAGCGAGGTCATCTCCTCCTCGTGCTTCTTCTCCAGCTCACGGCGACGGCTCCAGAGGTTCTCAAGCTCTTTGAGGAAACCCGGGTTGTCGCGGTTGTAGTTGTTGACGTAATCGTCGATCCGCTTTTCGGTCGCCCTGATCTGCTTGTCGATCTGGCTCAGCTCAGCATCCTGCTGCTCGCGCTTCAGACGAACCGCAGCATCAACGGCGCTCTCCAGGTTCTCCTTGGTCTCTTCAGCCCCGGCAGCCCAGTTGTAGATCCCTTTGCCGATATCCCAGGCGATCGGCGCGAGGACACCCAGACCGAAGGCGATCGGCCCCAGAAGACCGAGGAACCGGCCACCAGCCGCCAGCAGCGGACCCATGATCTTGTTGCCGCTCTGAGCGACCGCGCCGGCCATGTTCTGCGTTGCCTGAGTCGCGCCGCGCGCCTGAGCCGCCATAGCAGCGGCCGCAGCAGCATCAGCGGCCGTGCGAACCCGGCCGGCAGCCGACATCGCGCCGACAGCTGCGCCTGCATTCAGGTTCTGGATCGCAAGAGCGGTCGCTTTTGCCGAAGTAGAGAGAGAGATGTAACTCGTCTTCATCGACTGGATCATGCGCAACATGCGCGTGCCGGCCGCAATAACAGCGGCGCCGCCAAGCATGAGCGGAATGACCGGGCCGAGACCCACCACGACATCCTTGATGGTGCGCAGAACCGACACCACACTCTCGCCGAGACCGATCATCAACTGGAAGCCGCGGCCGATGAGGTCGAAGAACTCCTTGGCATCCTGAGTGCTCAGGTATTCCGAGAAGCCTTCCATCGTCTCCTTGAGACGATCAAAGGCCGAGCCCATCTCACCGCCGGTGATGAGCTTCTGGAAGCCGGTCTGGATCTTCGCCATCTGACCGGAGAAGGTCTTCATCATCAGCTCGGACATGCCGCCGTAGCTAAGCTCGACCTCTTGGAACCAATTATCCAGCGCTGCCTTGGACTCGACCATACCGGAAGAGACCAGCTTCGACAGCTCGCCGACAGAAACACCCATCGAACGCGCCATAAGACGCATAGCCGACGGCATGGACTCGCCGAGCTGTTGACGCAGCTCCTCCATACTGACCACGCCCTTCCCTTGCATCTGGGTAAGCGCCACGGTCACGCGGTTCAGTTGTTCGTCAGAGGCACCAAACGCGGCCAGGCCGTTCGTCAGAGCGCGCAGAGATCCATTCAGCGGGTCGATACCGGCCGCCTTCAGCTTCACGAAGGAGTTGGACAGAGCTCCGAGCGAGAAAGGCGCAGAGGCGGCGAAGCGTTGCAGCTCCGCGACGCTCTCCGCGGCATCCTTCATGGGATCGGCCGCTTCAGACATACCCGCCATCTGGTAGCGGAGCTTCTCCAGCTCGGCATTGATGCGGACCAGGTTACCGATGGTGCTCGAGGACGCGCCGGACAGTGCCTGAAACGCGAGCGACACCCCGCCGACCATGATGGACAGGTCGCGGAAGCGTTTGGTCAGGGACTGAGCAACCTCTTCCTGACGCTTGAACTGAACGAAGCCATCCTGACCGGACTGGGCGAGCTTGCGGAAGTGAGGGTCGGTCCGCTGAAGCTCCTTCTTGAACTCGGCAAGAGATTGTCCGGCACGCAAGATGCCGGACGTAAAGGAGCCATCCTCCAGCTGAAGCTCAATGCGGATGTTCGACACCTAAGTAACTCCTGACTTACTTCAGGCGCCGTGCTTTGCTTTGAGTGCGCGGAGCCCTGCCCTATCAAATTCGGGGTCCATACGCTCGTCGTTCATCAGCTCGAACTTGGGAGCGACATATTGACCCCACTCGTAGATAACCCCGAGTTGCTTCTCCAAATGCTCCGATGATGCTACGATCGCATCGGGGCTCTGGACTGCACCAAGAAGCCGAAGTTGCCGCTGATCCTCGAAGGCATTGAGCCTTTCCACCTGATGAAGCATCCAGAAGAACTGGCGCTTCGGTGTTGCAAGGACTGTGCTGAGGTCTGTGGAGAACGTCCTCATCACCAAGGCGATGAGGAAGCCCAAATCCCAGGCGTTCAGCTCGCGGCCGGCACGTTTCCCTCTTCGGTCTCGGTCACCTCGGCTTCGGTCTTGTCGAAGCCCTGGATGATCACGAAGAGCTGCTCGATCGCCGCGACAGGCCACTTCTTCACGTCTGTCTCATTCAGCGTCGGGAAGGCGCGAACGATCATGCGGATGGTGGCCTCAATCTCTTTCCCGAGATCCGGCGCGGCAGCGAGTGCCTCGAGATCCTTCAGGTTGGCGAGGAAGTCTTCCACCGAGGGCTGCTTGGCGGAATGCTCCACGCCCTTGATGACGATGGTGTAGGCAGGCTCTGCTTTGGCAAGCAGTTCGTCGATGTTCAGAACCTTGGTCATTTCGTTCTCCAGAGGAATTGTGGGTGAGTAAGTGATTACCTACTAACCCGATCAGGATCAGGCGGATTTGCCGACGGTGAACAGGGTGCCTGCGGCGTCCGCAAAGCCCTTGAACGTCGCCGAGTAGATGCGCTCATTCTCGCTCGCGTAAGCGAACTGGAGGGCACCCGAGCAGCCTGCACGGTGGACGATGAAGTCATCCTCGCCGAAGGTGCCGCGCGGACGCAGAACCAGAACCTTCGCCGAATTGATGAGGTTGATATCCATGCCGGTCGAGACCACGACGCGGGCAGCGGTCGCGTTCACGCCGCCGGCCAGTTGGGTCACAACCACGTTCGCCGCAGTGGTAAATGCAGCCGAGACAGCCGCGTTCCAGCCAGCGCCGGTCGCCTTCGAGGTCACGGTGATCACACCAGCCGCGTTCGACGCGACATAGCCGATGTCGGAGGCCTTGATCGCCTCGACCAGGTTGAGCGCCGAACTGGTCACAGCGGCGGCGCCGGAGCCGGTGCCGATACGGACATCACCCTGCACAGACGGAGTGGTGCGGAAGGTGAAGCGCTGACCGGCGATGGTCACGCTGTCGCCATTGGCCGGAGCCGCGGTCGAAAGAGTGATGGTAGCCGAAGCCTTCACGCCGTCAGTCACCAGGGTCGAGCCCGGCATGATCAGGGCGAGGTTTTCGAGGGTCGTTTCAGCAAGCGGAACAGTGGCAGTCACGGTGCGGCCGGTGATAAGCTCCGAGATCGGCGTGTTGCCGAACTGGTCCACAGTCACCTCATGGGTGGTGGTCGCGACCTCCACCTCAACGCCGCCCTTGGTGAAGCCCAGGTTCACGCCGTCGAAGAGAACCGAGCAGACGCCCAGTTTCACGTTTTCGGTGGTCGATGCCATTGGGAGTCTCCTTCAGGGACATAAGTAAGCATCTACTTATGTGCCTGAAGGTTGGCGGCATTTCAAGAGCTAGTTGGCTATTTAGCTACCAGATAAGCCAGAAACGCCGAAAGCGCAGCGAAAATGCTGACTCCACTCGTAGCCATTGCCGCTCAGACGCGGAAAAGAGATCGGCAGCGTTTCCGGGAAGAAGAGGTCAAGATGAACCCGACCGCGCTCCGAAGTCGCCTCATAGATCTCGCGCGCTGTCTCAAGCGTCAGGATCTTCTGCACGCGCGCCGCCATTTCGGTGCCCTCGCGAGGATCCTTGTGACGGGCGATCACCTGCATCCGGCCGCGGTAGTAGCCGAGGATGTTCTCGTTGATCGGCAGACCATCGAGCGGAATGCGTGTCATGACCGCAATCGTGCTCTCGGCCGGGATGTAGTCGCGAAACAGCGTGCTGCCAGGCACGAAGCCTGCGTCCTGCAGCTTCTTCTCAAGGATGTCGTGGATCATGCCATACCTTCGCTTTTGATGACTCTGGCAACGGCCTCAATGATGGCGCGGTCCAGTGATGCAGCCTCTTCCTCAGAGGCACGGGTGAGAAAACCCGAGCCAACCTTGCCCGGGAATTGGTTCATCTTCGCCTGTGTCTTCTCGCCGGGACCGTAGACCAGCATGTTCTCGTAGGCCTCATGGACGATCGCGGCATACTGATCGAGGTCGATCTCTCTGCCCTTCACGTTCACCACAGACTGGCCGCCGACGACCACGTTGATCTGAAGACGACCGAAGTTGCCGCGGGATGCCTCGAGCCGGATCGAGTCCTTCAGCGCGCTGGTGTCTTCCGGCACATAGTTCTTCGCCCTGGCGACGATGCGCGCGGCGGCCCGGCGCATGGTGCGCGCAGCGTGCTCAGGCACGGTGTAGGCGATGTTCTTCAGCCCTACCTGCACCCTGCCCCACGCCACCGCATCTACCAGGAACCGACCCCTCATTTTGGCCGCACCTGGATGTCGCACTCGAAATGGTCGATGGCGCCGAAGACATTCCGACGGATGTGCTTGGAGTTAACGTCATAGCTGTCGCCGTCGAAGGTGAAAACGTCGCCGATCTCGATACGCTGGTGCTTCGCCACCAGAATGCAGCCGAGGCCGGTGGTGATCTCATCAGCGTTACCGCGCGAGGCCGAGCTGTCGGCGCGCACCGAGGTCTTCTCCTGCTGACGCTTTGCATTCACGACTGCGAATTGGCACGGAACAGCCGGCCCGAAGACCGACTGCCCGTAGATGTCTTTGCCAGTCGCGCGCTGGAGCTGGCCGACGAGGTTCGGGGTGAACGCCATATCAGGCCCTCGCCAGCTTGACCGTCCGGTCGATATACCCGCTCAGATGACCCAGGGCAGCAGAGCTGAGCCCGAAGCTACCTGCACCGCTGAAACCTTCACGGAGCGTCACAGACGACTCACCAATGGTCTCTGACACGATACCCTGAGCGTGTTTGCGCGAGATAACCTGACCCTGCAGAAGATCGTCGGCCTCGGTCAGCTGGGCGATGCGCAGCGCGCGCTTAAAGTGGCTCGGGAATTGGGTCTTGAACACATCATCATCGACATAGTTCCAGGTCGAGGCGCCGATCCGGTGACTGTCTTCCACGACGCCATCGACCGTCACGATGGAATAAACCATCGCGATGCGGGTGATACGCCGATAAGCCTCGACCAGAGCGGCGCGCTGGCGCTCCTCAGTGTCTGACGTGAAGGCGGTCAGGTTCACGAAGTCCCGGGACATCATCTGAGCGGTCTCGAACGTCATGAAGGAGTTGCGCATGATCTGGAGCGACTGCTCAGCCTCGATCGCGTAGGAGTGCTGGCGGGTGAAGACCCCGCCAGCATGAGTAATCTGGACCTCGAGGCGACGAACCTCCTGCATCTCGTCGCCCTGAAGCCGGTTGAGATCCTTGTGGATCATCAGCTTCGCTTCTGCCCCGGCCGGATCGAAGACCAGGGACTCGAAGAACGCGAGCTGAGTATCCTCACCGTCATAGAGAGCGGCGGTGATGTCGGTCGGCACAATCGCGGCGCCGTTCACATCGGTGAACGGGATCACGATCTCGACGATCTGGTTTTCGGGGTAGAAGTTCATGGCTTACTCCGATGCGGCGACGGTCGCGGTGGAAGCCGGCGAGATCGCAATGCTGACCGGGCCGGAACCATCCGTCGCGGCTGCAACAGCAGCGGTTGCAGAGCCAGCCGATACGGTCGCGCTGGTGACAGACGTTGCGGCGTTCTCAGCCGAGACCGACACGCTCTCAGCGGAGACATCAGCGGCTGCAGCCGCGGTGATCGCAGCAGCAAGATCGCCGGTGATGGCCGCCGTTGCGACATCATTCGTGGAGACAGCTGCAGGATCCGGGGCAGCCTCGACCTTCGAGGCCTTGACGATGTTCGGCTTCACTTCCTCGGTGACCGGAGCCAGCAGACGCTCGATCTCTTCATCCGGGACGCCGCGCTCCTTCAGGTAAGCAGCCTGGGTCACCGCATACTTACCCTGCGCGTCAAGGATGAGCTTCAGAAGCGCCGGGATCGACTTGCTCTTGACGTTCCAGTTGGCCGCGACGTCGCGCAGGCCAGCGATGCCACCCTTCGACGCGATAGTCTCAAGAGCCTCTTCGGTCAGGATGATCTTGCGCACAGCGCCGCCGGTCACGAGGGCGATATTCTCATCTTCCTTCTCGGTTTCGCTCTGACGGGCCAGCGGCTCGCGGTGAGCGGTCAGGTGCTTGCTGGCGAGCACCGTATGAGCCGGGCTCGGGTTCAGCCCTTCCGAGCCATCCTCCTCGATCTCGACGCAGGAGAAGTTGCCAGCGATGCGGATGCGCTCGACCTGAGGAATATCCTCAACCGAGATTCCGTCAACGAATTGGTAGCGACCGATCAGGCCAGTATAGCCGATATGGGTGCGCTTGGTCAGTTTCAGCTTTTTCATGGTCCACCGTGTTCAAAAGCAAATGGGCGAGAGTTGCCTCCCGCCCACCATAAGTAAGCACTTACTGATCTACAAGATCAGACAGCGACACCCTTCAGGCGCGACAGCGAGGTCCGGGCCTTCAGAGCGAGGGCCGCATACCACAGAACGCGGAAGCGGGTGACGTCCTTGTCAAGGTGCAGACCGATCTTCTCCATGCGGAAGCCGGCCGAGCCGTTGCCGCCGTAGATGCCATGCAGACCATCAGCCTCGTTTGCGCGGAGGCAATAGATCGAGGTCGTGGTGTTGCTCGAGCCCTGCACTTCGTTCACCGGAATGAACTCGTTGATCAGGACCGGCACGCCGTCATAAGCACGCATCGGCTGGCCGAAGTTTTCAACCATCACGGTCTCAGCGGTGTTGCCACCCATCGCCCGGTTCAGCGCGCGGATCTGACGCCAGACTTCCTGACGCATCATCAGAAACTTGCCGTCTTTCTGGCGCACCGAGTCCACCAGCTCGTCGAGAGCCTCGAAGTCAATCGGAGCACCGTTGGCGCCCATCGTAAGAGTCTGAGAGGCCGAGGTCAGCTTGCGGACACCATCGAAGCCTTTGGCGTTCACGGCGACGTCGCCGTTGACGACTTCGTTGCGGAACTGCTCGCCCATACCCTTGGCCTTGGCGCGCATCTGGACGGCGACCTGATCATACCAGTCCGCTTTGGTCTGGATGATGAAGTTGTCGATGTCCGTTTGACCAGCGATACGCTTCAGCTGGACGCTGACGTTTTCGTTGGTCGAAGCGCTTTCTTCCAGCACTTCGTATTCCGAGAACCAGGCGCCGGTCGCGTTGGTCTTTTCACGGGTGTAGAGGTAGGCCAGGCCTTCCGTCTTCACGAAGGGCAGCAGGTGGAAGAACTCATCCTGCTTGACCATCTCTTCAATGATACCCTTCTGGCGGTCGTTTTCCGACAGCAGGGCGGCTTCTGCACCAAGAAGGGGCATTGATAGACTCCTTGCAACAAATGACGCCCCATTGCGTCACATAAGTAAGCACATACTTACGTTAAGCGATGAGGCGCCATGTTTCAAGGGGCAAAGTAAGCCATTGCTTACTTTTTGGCTCAGAGACTGCGGATCGAAGCGGAAATGTGGTCCACGCCGCTCAGGCCGGCCTTCTGCTCCTTGCCTTTCTCGACATCCGAAGCCGAAGACGAACCGGCCTTCGCGCGCGATTTCACGATGCCTTTCTTCTCGGGATCAGCATCGACAATCCGGGCCAGAGCCTGCTCGAAGGGCAGCGGGTCACCTTTCGCGTCCACCAGCAGAGTGCGATCCTTGGCGCCGACCGGCTTGTCATAGCCGACGACCTTGCCGTCCTGGCGCTCGAAGTGGTCACCATAGATCACCCGGGTCTTGGCCGCGGAGATCGTCAGGGTTTCGCCGATGAAGGTCGAGTTGCCGAACGCATTGCCGATGGTCAGCTCGTCGATCAGGGCGAGATCACCGCGGCGGCCTTTGCGCTCAGCCTCCAGCTCGTCCTTCACGACCTTCATCGCCTTGTCGTGCTCGGCGACCATCATGTTCTTGACGCGCTCGAAGTCACCTTTGGCTTCGGCATCGCGGCGCTCAGCCTCGATCTCCTTGCGCAGCAGCTCCTTCACCTTGGCCGGGTCGACACCTTCATAGGCCTCGACAGCCTTACGGGCGTCCTCGAGATCCTTGGTTGTGGTCTTCAGCTTGTCCTTCTTGTCCATGACCTCGCGCAGAAGCTCGGCCTTCTCGGCCGCCAGTGCTTTGACTTTCGGGTCATCGGACTCGGCAGCGGCTGCAGCAGCAGCATCAGCGGCCTTTTGTGCATCCTCGATCGCCTTCGCGGCCTTGGCGGCTTCTTCCGCATCAGCGGCAGCCTTGGCAGCGGCTTCGGCCGCACCAGCATCATCGCCGGCAGCGCCCTCATTGGCCTTCTCGTAAGCACGCATGTTGGCATATTTCGCCATCACGGAACGGTAATACATGGTCTTCTCCTTCGCCCAGTATCTCGGGCAGTCTTGTGGGTGGGTCAGTGTCTCGACCCGGGGTAACTCTGGCAGAGCGACCAGCTATCTTAGGCTGCTCTTATTTCGTGGCTGAGGTAACGGAACCCTGGCGGCTGGGCGCGGCGGCAGCTTTAGAGCTGTTCTGCGCGGGACTGGCGGCCGCTTTGGTCTCGGCCGTTTTCTCTGCGATCTCGAGCGGCGTCAGAAGCTCCCAGCTCATGACAGCAGCTTTGAGCTCCGCGTAGCGCTCCTCGGTCACCTGCGGGAACATCTTCTCAAGGATGACCAGCATCTGCTCCTTGCGCAGCTCGGCAGGCGCCTGGATCTTGGAGAGTGCTTCGGCAACCACCAGCTCGTCAGCCAGACCCGCGATGTCGAAGGACTCTGGATAGGTGACCAGCGGATCGACCGGAGCCTTCTCGCCATGCCAGGCGAGGACGGTCTTGACGATCCAGTTCTCCAGCGCTTCGCAGCGTTGAGCCTTCGACAGAAGGAGCGAGTTGACCCGCTCGAAGTCGTAGGCTTTTGCCACACCAGACGAATTGTCGATGCCGACGGCATTGTCCTGCTTCGTCCGTTCACCGGCGAGGCCGATGGTGTGGTAGATCTCGTTGATGTATTTCTCCACGGCCTGCATGATCACGCCGGCCTGCTTCGGGTCGGGCGACAGGTATTCTGGCTTGCCCTGACCACTGCCGTCGTAGGTGAAGATCCGCTTCGTGCCCATCTCGCGGATGTCTTCGGTCGCCTGGGTCTTGTCACCCGAGAGCGCCTGAGCCGGGATAGCCAGCTGCGAGAAGGTCTGATCCTGGATGATCGCATCCAGGTTCGACATGTAGTTGGCGATCTTGCCGTCCAGATAGGCAATGTCATCGACCAGAGCCGGCGGCACATACTTGCTGTCGGAGACCGAGTGGTCGAACAGGAAGACGGGCACGAAGCCGAGGTTATGCTTGCCCGACTGAACCAGACGAACAGGCTGCTCTTTGCCCTGACCATCCATCGGCGGCCGGTCGAACAGATACCATTCGGTGCGGGTCCAGAGGCGCTGGCGCTCGTTGACCGTGCCGGAAGCCTCCAGCGGGTTGCGGTCGTCACGCACGAACTCGCGCAGCCGGATCCACAGCAGCTCGCCGTCGCCGTCCTCATCGAACGCATAGTCCATGATGTTCTGCGGCTTGACCACATAGGCATAGACGTTGAAGCCGCTCTCCTCGACCTCTTTCACGGACAGCTCAGCGGCGGCGTCGACCTTCGTGCGCAGGTTGTTATCCACGACAACAGCCACGCGGCCGAGAACCGAGTTCTTGGTCGAGCCCATGCGGACCAGCTCGGAGATCCCGAGCCCGTTGCGCATCGAGCGCTTCCAGAACTTCTTCAGCGACTCCGGCGCCCCTTCCACGTCACGCTTGATCGGCGCCTTGAACAGATACTTCTGGACCAGATCGACGGCTTCGCGGGTGTGGTTGAAGCGAGAGGCGCGATTTTTGCGGTCGGCGAACTCTTTCTCGCCTTCCTTGGTGTAGCTGTGGAGATGATCCTCGAACCAGTGGCGGCCACCACGATAGGTCGCCTCGCAATAGTCCCAGTGCGCCACCGAGTCTTCATACTCGGGGTGGCGCAGCGCGTAGAGGCTATCGTAGGGCGTCTTTTCCATCGTTCTCACCAGAAATCCTCACCGAGTATAAGTAAGCACATACTTATTCGCAAGGTTAAATCGACACACCAAGGATCAGCGCCTTCCGCATCGGGTGGCGATAGTCGGCAAAGTAGCCAAAGGCGTCGGCCGCGTGCTCGGTGCCCTTCTTCTTGTCCACGTCGTTGGTGCCCTCCTTGTAGATCGTCTGCTCGAGGCTCTCGATGAACTTCTTGCAGCTCCGGTCGATCTTCAGGATGACCTGGCCATCTGCGGTCTTCAGCAGCCGGTTGACGGTGTTTACCCGGTCCTGCACCAGCGGGTGCTTGCGCTTGAACAGGATGTTCGAGAAGCCAGCCTCGCGCAGGATGTCGAGCGAGGTCTCGCCGCGGTCGTGGTTGCGGTTGTTGCCGGCCGGGTCAGGATAGATCGTGATGGCGGCCATGTGCTTGTAGTAGCGGCGCGCGATCTCATCGGCTGTCTCCTGAACGTTCGAGCTGTAGAGGACAACCTCGTCGATCACCCAAATCTCGCCATTCGGCTGTTCCTGGATCAGAACGGCCGACATCGGGTCGATGTTAAAGTCCATGCCGATATGGATCGGCAGCCGAGGGTTAAACGGACAGTCCTGGACGTGGATGTTCCGGTCGAACGGGTAATAGACCCGGCCGCTCATCGTCTCGAAGCTGGCCTCAAATTCCTGGCGGAAGGACTTCGGATCCATGTCGCGCCGACGGGCCTCGATCTCCGGCTTCGGGATGAACGGCGAGGTGACGGTCGGGAACTGCCAGCTGCGCCACTCATTGGGCACCATATTGCCGCGCTCATCCTTCACGAAATCGCCGCGCTGACCCAGAACGAACTTGTCGTAGAGCCAGTTGAAGGCCTTTGGTGTGCCGATAAACAGAGCCTTACCGTTGGTGGTCGCCAGCGTCGGCTGAAGCACCATCTCCCAGGTCTCTTCCTTGATATCCTGAGCCTCGTCGATGACAACGAAGTGCAGACCGACGCCGCGGAGCGTGTCGGGTTTATCAGCGCCCTTCAGCTCGATCCTGGATCCGTTGACCAGGTGGATCGACATCCGGGTTTCATTGATCTTCAGGCCGTTCTTGCCGCGCTTGATCCATTCACGCGGCACAGATGCCTTCAGGTCGTCCCAAAGGATCGTGCGTGCCATCTGATAGGTCGGCGCCACATACCAGACGAGCTGCTGCTTCTTCATCGCCGCGGAGAGGATCAGCGAGATCTTGGACAGCTGCGACTTACCCCAACGACGGCCGGCCACGATCACGCGGAAGCGCCGCGGATCATGGTGAACCACCTTCTGCAGGCGGTGCAGCTTGAGAATTGGGGTCATCATCATGATCAGATCACCGCGCTGTAGTCGAACTTCTTGGAGCGCTGGTCGAAGACCATCGAGGAGAAGATCCGATGCGACAGATAGCCGTGGCTGGCCGCGTGGTGATCGCGCGCCGATCCGGCCGACAGCTGCTTCCAGATGACACCCGGGAACTCGTCTTCCTTCAGGTGATGCAGGTGGCCGGTCAGCAGCATCCGATAGGAGGTGCGGCCCCAGACCTCCTTGAAGGTGGCGGCGCAGAACATGGAGATGTCGCGCGGCGTGCGCTTGTCGCCGTGGTGGATGAACAGAGCCACCTCGCCGTGCTCAACCACACTGAACTCATCCCAGCGGACGTCGATCTTCACCCGCTTGTTGTCGCGGTAGCGTTCGCGCAGCGCGAACTGCAGGGTTTCCCAATTCTGGACATCGTGGTTACCCGGCACCGAGTAATATTCCACGATATCATGCTTGCGCAGGGCCATCTCGATCAGGGTGCAGAGGATGTCGAGAGCAACACCGACAGTCGGCGCATTGCGGCCAGCCACGTCCAGAATGTGCCCGGAGCGGCGCGTCATATTGCGGTCGTCGGTCTGGTGGGTCAGGTCACCGCCATTGATGATAACCCCGCGGCGCGCGTCGGGCGTGCGAGCCATAACCTCTGCCATCGTGGCGAGGATCTCCTCCTTGGCGCTGTCGAGATCGACGTTCTTGCCGGAGACCTCCTGGTGAGCCCGCAGACCGATATGAAGGTCGAACAGCGGATAAACCGCCATCAGCTCTGTGTTGGTCTTCTTCGGCTTCGGCACCGGCAGCGCGGCAGGCAGCGCAGAGAAGACCGAGCCCAGCCGGTCGGTGAAGCTGGCCTCCTCTTCGGCGTCAGGCTTCACCTGGACCGAGAGGGTGTCGCTCTTGAACCAGATCGTCTTAGGCACGGTGGTGATGCCCATTTCGTTCATCGCAGCCTTCACGGCCGGGTCAATGTCGACATCCATCGCGCGGCGCGCCCGGGAGAGGCGCTCGCGGATCGAGCTTTCATCGCGCTTGAGGCGGCGTGCGATCTCTGCAACGGCAAGGCCGGACTTATGGAGATCCCAGACCTCCTGCTGATTGGGGGTCAGGGTCACTGTTCAATCTCCAGATTGAGGTCTTCGATGGTGGCGTCCTCGGGCAGGGCGCCAGTCGAGATGTGGTGCTTCAGGATCTCGTCATTGGTCAGATCCTCGAGCTTCAGGGTCGGCAGATCTTCATCATCCGTATGCTCGTCGGCATTCAGGATGCTCAGCGAGGACGCCAGGTTGTCGATCAGGATCTTGTTGAACCGGCCGAGCGCGCGCAGATCGTCATCTACGGCCGAAAGGTTCGGGGTGCTGCCAGCCGGAGTTGCCTTGACCGCCTCGACGATGATCTTCTGGCCGATCAGACGCGCCTGTTTGAGAGCCTTCAGACCCTCAATCCGCGTCTCTTCGATCAACTCCGCCCGACGATCCGAGAAGCGCTCTACGACCGCCTTTACAGCCGCTCCAGCTGCGGCGCTGACTTCATGGGCACGCGAGCCCTTGGTGACGCCCGCATCCTTGAAGCGCTTGCTCAGGGTCTGCCGCGAGACGGAGAACATATCGGACAACTCGGCGATGCCGGCCTTGCCCAGTTCATAAAGCTCTTTAGCGGACGCAAATTCAGCATCCGAGAAGCGCTTCCTCGAACCGGAGTCCTCATTCTTATCTTCGTCTTCAGCAGCCATTCACTCGCTCCGGGAGAGCTCATCCTGATCCGTGTCTGGTAATATATACATAAATAAGCACTTACTTACCATATACTATATATTACCAGACACGGATCAGGATGAGACGTCTCCGGTTAGGATTTCACTTCGCCGGCCGGAACCAGTCATACCCGCGTTCGGTAGGAACCAGGTCTTTCTGCCGGCCGTTCGCCACGCGCATCAACATCCCCTGCTCTTCGAGGAAACGGATCGAGATGCGGATGGCACCGTAGCTCACCCCGGCCGCATAACTCAGCAGCCCGGGTAGCTCCTTCTGGGTCAGGAACCGACCATCATTCGCGGCCTTGATAACCAGACCCATGATCTCAACCTGATGCGGCGTGCGCTTCGGTTTCACAGCACCAGCCTCTCATTGGGCCGCTGCCGGTTGAACGCGGTCAGCGGCAGGATCTCAGGAATGTCGGTGCGGCCGTGATCCGGGTTCTGCCAGACGCCATAGAGCGGCGACGCCAGGCCGATCTGCTGGATACCCTTGATGATCCACCTCATGCTCGCGTCCTCGAAGCGCTTCTCGGCATCGAAGAACCCGGTCGTGGTGTTCTCCAGAGCCGAGTTGCGTGCGTAGAAGTCGCGGCAGATGTTGAAGAGCTCCTTCTGCTGCTCGGGCGTGCGGGACTCCGCCTCGATCAGGATGGCCTCGAAGTCGGCCGGGTTAGCCTCGAAGTGAGCCCGGAAGAACTTCATCACCGCGTCGAACTTGTTGGCGTTCATCGGCTTCACGAATTTGAAGCCTGCCTTCTGGCCGAAGGCGTTGAACTTCGACATCGACGACTGGATCTCCATGAACTTCTCGCCGCTCATGCGCGAGACGAGGTTCATCATCCGGTAGCCGGCGCCGATACCGCGGAACCGGGTGTCGATGACGAACCGGCTGATGACGCGGAAGTTGGCGTTGATGAAGTGGTAGCGGTTGGTGTTGGTCAGCTTGGTCTCACCCGCGCCAGGCTTCAGCTTCGGGAACGCCAGGTGACGCTCACGCAGCAGACCCTTCGGCGATCCGGTCACCAGAGTGCCGATCGTCTCGCCGCGCAGCGTGAGCTTCCAGAACCGCGGCCCGATCGGCAGCTTCTCGGCCTTGTAATGGAGGTCGTGAAGAAGATCCCAGTCGGACTTAGCACCGCGCTCCACCAGCATCTCATCCACGAGCGCAAAACGCTGCACAGGAGCGTCGTCACGCTTCACCAGTGTCTGCGCACCGGGATAGTCATGGAAGCGCTCAGTGAAGCTCTCTGCGAGCCCCAGAGGGTATTCGATGGTCATGCTGCGACCTCATGCTCGCGCGCACCACCGAAGACATAGCGAACCCAGTGCTTCAGCTCAGAGAGCGTGCCTGAGTTGGCACATTCCAGGTCTGCAGTGAGCCCGGACATTGCCTCGGACGCATGGCCGCCAGAAACGACCATATCCTTCGCCCGGCCGGTCACCTTGACCATGATTCCGTTCAGACGCCGCAGCTCATCACCCTCGGTCTCGAAGCGGGCGTCCTCAGCGACCACCCGGCCGCCGCGAGCAACCACGCCCTCGGCGCGCGTGCGCCAGGCGTTCGACCAGATGTCCTTCGAGATCAGCTCGCGGCCCCATTCAGTGCCAAGCGTCTGCATGGCGTAGCGCGGCGTCTTGCCACCGAGCAGCTGGTCCGGCTCCTCCTTCAGGTCGCCCTCGATCCGGCGCTCGATCTCTTCTTGCGAGAGCCCAGCCGCGCGGAAGAAGGCACGGAGCATGTCTTTGAGCGGCGCCGAGAAGCGCACGCGCTCGTAACCCATCTCCTCCAGCTCGTTTGCCACGACGCTCTTGCCGGAGCCGGCGGCGCCAAACAGACCGATGACGTTGCTCATTCAGGATCCTCCTCACGCGGAACGACGATTTTGACCTTCTCGCGGAACATCTTCTCGACGTAGACGTCCGGCGCGAGCTCCTCGATCATGTCGGAGTGGGTGGTCGCCACCATGAAGGTCTTGCCCTCTTTGCGTGCGACCTTGGCGATGTTGTAGGCAACGACCCGGGCCGTGGTGCGGTCGAGCACGGCGCCGAACTCGTCAGCGATCCAGACATCGGCGCCGGAGTTGAGCACCAGGGCCAGCTTCAGCCGGTAGCGCTGGCCGTCAGACAGCTCCGATGGCTTGCGGATGTAGATCCAGGCGTCCGAGATCCCGGCGCGCGACAGCAGCTCCAGTGCTTCGCTCGTGGTCTCTCCCAGCAGCTCGACAACCGGCTTCTCCTCGAGCACCACTTCGTTCAGATCGGCCACCTTCAGGCCGTCCGCGCGCATCTTGGCGGTCAGGTCGCGCAGCAGGAGCGACTTACCCGAGCCAGACTGGCCGGTGATATAGACGACATCGCCCTGGCGCACATCGAGCTCCAGGTTGTCATAGACCACGAACTCCTTGTCCGAGAGCCCGAGGCCGAACGCCTCAGCGACTTCGAGAACGCGCTTGGTGCGCTCCACCGAAGTGGTGAAGGCGCGGGAAATGGTATAGGTCATGCTTCTTCCTCAGAACGATACGGATCGAGGATGTCTCCGGTCAGAGTCATGACCGGGGCCATCATTGCTTCATCGGTGATTTCGGCTTTGAGCGTCTGCAAAACGCCAATAAAACCAAAGAGATCACTCCGATCCAAATCTTCCTGAAGACACTTGTCGGTCAGGAAGTGGCCTGTGAGGGGATCACTCGCAACGAGGATCAAACCACCAATCCGACCAGCAATCACCAAATGCCTCAACTGGTCGATTCGATCAAGAATGTTCTTCTTCTGTTCTGGTGTGACGAACTCGATCGGCTCTGTCGTTTCGACCTCCGCGAACTCCTCTACTGGTTCAAACTCGGGAAACCGCTCGGTGAGCGGTTCTCCCTCAGGAAATGAGAGGATGATCGCAGACATCAGGCCGCCACGAGGTATTCGATGAAGGCGTCGATGCCCTTCTTGCCCGTCTTGGCCTCGATCCTGACCATCGCGTCACGAATCTGACGACTCTGGGCGATCGTCACCCGCTTGAAGCCGAGCGCGTCAACCACCGGCGCCGCGGTCTCGTCGGCGGTCTCGATGGCTTTTTCGTTCTGCGCCTTCTGCTCTTCGACGGCCGTGGCGACGTCATCGACGAACAAGTCGTCGTCAAGCGTGCCGAGATCGGCGATCGAGAAGTCAACCTCCTTGGCGTCAAAGCCGAGATCCGTCAGCTCGAAGCCGGCGCCCGCCAGCTCCTCGTTGAGCCGCTGCAGCTCTGCCTGGATCATCTCCTGGTCGTAATCGGTCGAGGCGACGCGGTTATCAGCCAGGCGCAGAGCGTCAGCTTCAGCCTTGGTCAGATCGCGCCGCACGATGACCGGCACCCGCTTGAGCCCCAGCTCGATCGCGGCGAGCCGGCGGCCGTGGCCGGCGATGATGTCGCCGTTACCCCAGACCACGATCGGCGATGTCCAGCCGAACTTGGTGATGGCGGTCGCCAACTTCTTCACCTGCTCAGGCGGGTGCTTCTTGGCGTTCGCCTCGTAAGGGATCAGCTTCTCGATGTCCCAGACTTCGATCTGACGGGCTTCTTCAGCCATTGTCGTTCTCCTTCTGGGCCGCCGCAATCGCGTCGAGTTCAGCCTCCCAGCCTTCAGGTTGAGTGGATGCAGCCGCCGCGGCGTTCAGATAGCCGGCGGTGGTCAGCAGGTGGACGATGGCGTCGCCGGCGTTCGTCAGGTCATCCGCAGTTGTCAGACCCTGCTCTTTCTGGGTCCGCGCGATCAGCGCGGTCAGACGCTCAGCATCACCGAGGCTGGCCTTGAAGCGCATCGTGGTGTGAGTTTTCGTGACCTTTGGCGCCGGGGCGGCCTCTTCCGTCGTGGGATCAGCCGAATTAAGCGCATCCTCCGGGATAACGAGGTCATCCAGGTCTATAGAAGAAGCAGAGAACAGCGCGCCGAGATCGGTCTCACCATAAGGGAGGAAGGTTTGGATCTCTTCGATGTCACCAATGTCCTTCAGGATAGCGCTCAACGAAAGTGTGTCGTCGGCGCCATAGCGGGCGTTGTCGAGCAACCCGATCTCTTTCGCGCGCCGGTCGTCGATCAGGCCGAGGTTCGCGACGGGAACTGTCTCAAGACCGATCGCCACCGCTTGTTCCCAGCGGTGCTGACCACCGATGATCTCGTAACCTGCAACAGACTCGACCTCGCGCACGATGATCGGCTTGAAGATCCCGTTCCGGCGAATGCTCTCGCGGATCTTCATCTCATTCTCTGCGGTGACCCGGTTCGAGTTGAACGGGTTGGGTCGAAGATCCTTGACCTGGACCTGAAGGTATTGGACTGCGGACATCAAGGCGCCTATAAGTAACCACTTACTTAGGACATAGCCAAGAGGAGCTCCCTTGGCAACTGATAAAGGATTTAGCTAAATGGCTATCGTTCAGATCGCCCGCAATGCAACCGTAGCCAAGCTGGTCAATGAGGACCGCGGAGTTACCTCGCTGGTCAACAATCTGCTCTCCTACAACATCGACCAGGGCGTCGGCTGGTCGGGCAAGTCTTCCTTCCTCGACGTGCTAACCCGCACCTTCCCGGCTGGATTTACCTATGTGATCCAGGAGGAGTTGCAGAAGGCAGGTCATACCGTCCAGCTGGTGCAGCATCCCCTGCCCGCTCCGCTCGGCCCGGAGAACCCGATCGTGGATGAGTTCGGCAACGACAACCCGAACTACGACTACCAGATGATGGCGGTGCGCCAGGTCGAGAAGCACGGCGCCGGCATCATCCGGGTCGCCACAGGCGGTGGAAAGTCCAAGATCGCGAAGCTGCTGATCCGCCGGCTCGGCCGGATGACGCTCTTTCTGACCACCCGCGGCATCCTGCTCTACCAGATGAAGGACCAGCTGGACTCGCTGAGTATGAAAACCGGCGTGATCGGTGACGGTCAGATGTCCTTCGTGAAGGAGGCAAACCTCGGCATGGTGCAGACCTTCGTGGCTGCGCTCGAGGAGACGACCATCGACAAGGAGTTTCGGGCTCTGGTCAAGTCGCTCCACCTCTCGAAGAAAAAGGCCGCGACCGCGCATCAGGTGGCGCGTGAAGACCTCATGGAGGAGGCAAAGCGCGTCTTTGAGCGCAAAAACAACCGCCGCAACGCGATTATCCGCTTCCTGAGCATGGTCGAGGTCGTGATCGGTGAGGAAGCGCATGAGGCCGGCGGCAACAGCTATTACGAGATCCTGCGCCACTGCAAGAACGCCCGCTACCGGATCGCGCTGACTGCCACGCCGTTCATGCGCAGCTCGGCCGAGGACAACATGCGGCTGATGGCGGCCTTCGGTCCGGTGTTGATCGACATCCCGGAGAAGCTCCTGATCGAGCGCGGCATTCTGGCCCGGCCGTATTTCAAGTTCCGCAACAGCGCCGCGCACCCGAAGCTGCACCGGACCTCGCCCTATGAGCGCGCCTACCAGCTGGGCTACATCGAAAACGAAGCCATGTTGCGGGACATGGTAGTTGATGCGCTGCGCGCGAAATCCTACGGTTTGCCGACGCTGACTCTGGTGCTGCGTAAGGCTCACGGTGAGGCGACCAAGTCGGTCTATGAGACGAACGGGTTGAGAGTGGCCTTCCTGCGCGGTGAGAACGACCAGGAGGAGCGCCGGCGGCACTTGAAGGCTCTGATCGAGGCGAAGACTGATGTGATCATCGGCACCACGATCCTCGACGTTGGTGTTGACGTGCCGGCAATCGGTCTGGTGCAACTGGCCGGCGGTGGTAAGGCCGAGGTTGCGCTGCGCCAGCGGATCGGGCGCGGTCTGCGCTCGAAGAAGACCGGCCCGAACATCGCCTTCATCGCGGATTACAGCTGCAATGCCAACTCGACGCTCTGGGATCACGCCCGCCAGCGCGAGAACATCGTCCGGCTGACGCCCGGTTTCGCTGAAGGCATCCTCACCGACGACGAGGATTTTCCGTGGTATCGCTTCGACGCGCTGAAAAATGCGGCGTAAAAGTGAAATAGTCCTTGCAA